>NZ_JBTYHF010000005.1:0-503954 GCF_054871425.1 Pseudomonas glycinis
TCAGCGACGCGGCGTTCGATCAGACGATCAGAGCCACCTTCAGCAACGCGACGTTCGATCAGACGATCAGAGCCACCTTCAGCAACGCGACGTTCGAGCAGACGATCCGAACCACCTTCAGCAACGCGGCGTTCGAGCAGACGATCCGAACCACCTTCAGCAACGCGGCGTTCGAGCAGACGATCCGAACCACCTTCAGCCAGACGGCTTTCGATCAGCTTGTCCGAGCCGCCTTCAGCGACCAGGGTGTGAGCAGGCGTTACTGCAAAAGCGTTAACTGCGAAAACCGAGAAAGCGATGCCGAGAAGGGTTTGGCGTTTCATGATCGTGTGCTCCAGAAAGTTGTTTGTTTGTCTGGAGCCGATGTTACGCCGCGCAGTTTTTATGAGAACTTCATTGACGTGATGGTGAACATCGACGCCGATGATGTTTGCCAGGAGCGTTGATTCAGAGCGCTTTCGCCCGAATGCACAACTCGCCGCTGGCACGAATCAGCGCCAGGTCGTGCAGCAAATCGGCGGCCAGACCGTTGCGGACATCGGCCAGCCATGCCGGGCAATTCGGATCCTGGCGATAGGGCGCGAAGGCGGCGTACTGCTGCAACAAGCGCTTTTGCAGTTCATCCAGGCGCGGGCGGATCTGTTTGCCCAGATCCGGACGCGGTGTGTCCGGTGCAGCACCTGCCGCTTGCCATTGCGCGAGCAGACCGTATTGCACCAGTTTGTTCGCTTCCATCTGTGCGGCGATCAGTTGCGCGACGTCGTCCGGATCGAGTTTGTGTTCGGTGGCCAGAGTTCGGGCATTGGCGATGACCTGCGCCTCGCGCGGGCTGTCCTGAATAGGCTTGCCGCTGTCCCATTTGGTCAACGCAACCAGATCACCGATGCTCAGGCGTTCATTCAAAGTGGCCAGTAGCGGTTTCAACGAAGCAGGCGCCGCTGCGGGTGCGGCTGCCTGAGTGTAGGCGGCCGACAGAGCGAGGAGGGAGCCAAGCAGAAAATTTGCAACGTTACGCATGAACCGAGCCTCAATAGTACGTGTCGACAGAGTCGCTGATTTACCACAGCCGCAACACTGACACAAAGCGATGCACGGCATTTACACAAATGCAAAACAGACAATCAACACCGTCTGGAAATGTTGATTGCACGCTGCACGCAACTCACCGAAGCTATCGTCAATCAGGCCTGCCGCCGTCGAGATGGACCTCCATTCAATGCATAGCGCCACCTTCGCCAAACCGCTCTGGCAAACCTATCTGCTGTTTCTCGCGCCGATGGTGCTGTCGAACTTCCTGCAATCGATGTCCGGGACGGTCAACAGCATCTACATCGGTCAGATGCTCGGCACCCAAGCGCTTGCGGCCGTATCCGGCATGTTTCCTGTCGTATTCTTTTTCATCGCCCTGGTCATCGGCCTCGGCGCTGGCGCGGGCGTGTTGATCGGTCAGGCGTGGGGCGCGCGCGAAACGCATATGGTCAAAGCGATTGCCGGAGCGACGTTGCTGCTGGGTGTGTTGATCGGTTTGGTCGCGGCGGTGCTGGGCACGGTGTTTGCGCGACAGGCACTGACGGGGTTGGGCACGCCGGCGGATGTACTCGATGACGCGGTGGACTATGCCCGCGTCATGTTGTGGATCCTGCCGTCGTTGCTGGTATTCGTCCTGTTTACCCAGTTGTTGCGCGGTGTCAGCGATACGCTGTCGCCACTGCTCGCGCTGATCGTCTCCACCGCCGTGGGGCTGGCGCTGACGCCAGCGCTGATTCGCGGCTGGCTGGGTTTGCCGCCATTGGGCATTCAGAGCGCGGCGTATGCCGGGCTGGCGGGGAATCTGTCGGCAATGGCGTGGCTGGCCTGGCGGCTGATTCGCAAGGGCCATCCGCTAGCGCCGGATCGAGAGTTCTTCGCCGCGCTGCGATTGGATCGGGCCATTCTCGGCAAGGTCCTGCGCATCGGCCTGCCCACCGGGGTACAGATGATCGTCCTGTCGTTATCGGAGCTGGTGATCCTGGCACTGGTCAATCAGCACGGCTCGCAAGCGACAGCGGCGTATGGCGCAGTAACGCAGATCGTCAACTATGTGCAGTTTCCGGCGCTGTCGATTGCAATCACCGCATCGATCCTTGGTGCCCAGGCAATCGGCGCCGGGCATCTGCAACGCATGGGTCCGATCCTGCGCACCGGGCTGTTGATCAATGTGTGCCTGACCGGTGGCCTGATTGTGCTGGGTTATCTGTTATCGCACTGGTTGCTGGGCCTGTTCCTCACCGAGGACTCGACCCGGGCGATGGCCGAGCACCTGCTGCATATCATGCTCTGGAGCCTGTTGGTATTCGGTTTCCAGGCCATCATCGGCGGGATCATGCGCGCCAGCGGCACTGTCCTGGTGCCGGTGGTCATTTCGATTATCTGTGTGGTCGGCGTGCAGTTGCCGGCGGCTTACTGGCTCGACGGGCAGTTCGGTTTGCAGGGTGTGTGGATGGCGTTCCCGGTTGCCTATTTGGGGATGCTGATACTGCAGACGCTCTATTACAAACTGGTCTGGAAGCACCAGAAGATCGAGCGGTTGATTTAGGCACGGCGGACAAACATTTCTCTGTCCCCCGAGACGAAAGCATCGTAGCGTATGCGCCCACAACAATAAGGGAATGACGAGGGTTCAAGTGGGAGCTTTTCGACTGCTGTTGGCGGTGTTGGTCGCTGTATCTCATATGGGCAAAAAGTTCGCCGGACTGAATCCTGGTGTGATCGCCGTTATCTCGTTTCTTATCATCAGTGGATTCGTCATGGCTTCGCTCATCGAGCGAAACTACCGTGAGCCGAGGAAGATCGGTCTGTTCTATATCGACAGGGCTCTGAGGTTGTATCCGCAATTTCTGGTCTACTTCGTCGCCTCGTGTCTGGTTATTCATTTTCTGTTGCCCGGTACGCCCCAAGCGGCTGAGCTGACATGGAAAACCCTATCCACCAGTTTGCTCATGCTACCGCTTGGCTATTACATGTTCGGCGTCGGCGGGACCGAGATCCTGCCACCGGGCTGGTCGCTGGGGCTGGAAATGAGTTTTTATCTGCTGATCCCGTTTCTGCTGATTTTCAAAGCGCAGGGTGTCGCCTTTGCGGTATCGGTCGGGATTTTTCTGCTGGCGTGCCTTGGCTTTATCAATACCGATATCTATGGATATCGTTTGCTGCCGGGAGTGTTGTTCATCTTCCTGTGCGGCTGCTATCTGTACCAACGCAATCTCAGAGCAATGATCGTTGTCACCGGCACAGCCGTTGCGGCGGGACTGATGTTTGTGGCGATCATGGTCGGGTGGATCGAGCGTCGTCCGTTCAATGCCGAAGTCACTCTCGGTATCGCCGTGGGCATTCCTTTGGTCTACCTGTTGACCAAACTGAAATTCCATCGGATGGACGAGTTCCTGGGCAACATCAGTTATGGCGTGTTTCTCAACCACTTTGTGGTGATGTATCTATTGCGAGGTTTTTGGCCCGTCGCGTATGACGCCAACGTTGTCGGAGCGGTGCTGGCGTTGTCATTTTTCTGCAGTGGCCTGACGTATTACTGCGTCGAGCGTCCGGCGCTGAAGTTGCGTCACCACCTGCGCGGCAGGGCGAAGGAAAGGCTGGTTCAACCGGGTAGCGCCGAGAAAATTTTATCCCCTGTGGGTGAGCGTGAACTGGCATAACGCTCGGCTGTTTGCTTAAGTCAACCAAGGCCCTCGACGACACGCCGCCCGGAGAATTCCATGACGTTGCGATTGCTGCTGGTTGCCGCGTTTACATCGTGCGTCATGGCCGGTGCGCAGGCGGCTGAATACAACCGGGTCAACACCAGTGCCAGCCAGATCAGTTTCACCTACAACCAGATGGGCTCGCGAATGTACGGCACCTTCGGCAGGTTCGAGGCGGCTCTGGATTTAGATACCAACAACCTTTCCAACGCCCGTACCACCTTGCATATCGACCTGAGCAGCATTGACGCCGGCAGCGAAGATGCCAATACCGAGCTGGTGAAACCCGCCTGGTTCGATACTGAAAAATTCCCGCTCGCGGTATTCGAGTCCCGCCGTTTCACCCAGGTGGCCGAGCATCGTTACCAAGTCGCCGGTCAGCTCACGCTCAAGGGCATCACTCGCGAGGTCGAGGTGCCGGTGGAGTTGAAACCGGACAACGCCATCGGCATCTTCGACGGTGAGCTGGTGCTCAATCGAGAGGAGTTCAGCCTCGGCGCAGGGGAGTGGGCTGACAGCGTGGTGTCGAGGGACATCAACATCAAATTCAGGGTGGTGGCGCCACAACAGTGACGGTTCAATAGATCCGGCACGGTATGATGTCGCGGTTCGTCGACGGCTCTGATCATCGGCAACGTTTTTTATCGCCGGAGTTTGCCCATGCCACGCATCACCCACTACACCTCCCCATGCCCGGAAAACGTCAACAGCCAGATTCTGCAAATGGTCGTCGATTACCTGACCGACATCAGTGCTGTCGGCCTCGGCCCGAGCAATCTGCTGTACAACGTTTATCAGTACGCGGTGGGTTACGAGGTGCACCTGTACCTCGAGGCGTTGAACGGCCAGAAGGGCACCGAGGTGGAATTGCTGGTGGCCACTGACGATGAGGATCCAGAGCAAGTCATCGGATTTCTCATCTGTCTGCCGGTGCAGGGCGATTGGGAGGCGTGCAGCGTCGCGTACATGGCGGTGCGTGAAGGCCATCGGCGCCAAGGTGTGGCGCGGGCGATGCTCGCGGACATGGTCGGGCGCTATCCGCATGCGGAACTGGCCTGCAGCATTGGCAAGGTCCCGTATTTCGAGGCACTGGGTTTTGAAGTGATCGGCCAGCGCGAAACCCAGGTGCTGATGAGCACGCGGCATTACCGCAGCAACGGCCTGCGCGGGTTCATCGACACCACGCCGATCTATCGCTCGCTGGAAGTGCAGCAGATTCACACCTATCTGCTGCAGAAGAACGGCAAGCGCGCGATGCTCGATGCGGAAAAACAACGCGACCGCCATCTGGACCAGACCAGCCGCCACGTAGAAGAATTTGTCCGTCAGCGCCTGACCCTGCACTGATCGTCGGCCAATCAAAAGCCCTTGCTGCGCATCCCGCGGCAAGGGCTTTTTTGTATCTGCTTCTCAACCGAGCTTGACGTTCATGGTGATACGCGCGGTGAAGACTTTTTTACCCTCGCAATCGTGAATGTCGACGTTGACTACCTTGTCGCCATCACTTTGCCAATCCACACCTTCAGCGCTGGCCACGGCGGTGACGTCGGTTTTCGCCTTGGCCAGATATTCCACGGTCATGCCTTTGGGAATCCAGCGCGCGCCGGCCGGGATCGACACGTCGGTCATCATTCCGCCGGCCAGTTCTGCCGCGTTGCACATGGCGATCGCGTGCACCGTGCCGAGGTGGTTGGTGATTTCCTTGCGAAACGGCACGTGCACGGTGGCGGCATTCGGGCGCAACTCGAAAATCAGCGGATTGATGCTGCTGAAATACGGGGCGAACTGGCAGGCCATTTTGCTGAATGCATCCGGGCCGACGCTGTTGAACATACTGAGAGATTGACTCATGGGAAGCCTCGCTGGGTAGTTTGCAGAATTATGTTCCGTTACAGAATAATGTTCTGTAACGGAACGGTATTCTGTTCACGGTAAATCTGTCAACCTAGGCGCGATTTGTTCACGGGCACGTGACGCCTTTATCAACCTCCGTTTTTGGACCCGAGCAGCATGGACACCGCCGATTTACTGGAACGCAGCTACCCCGGCCGCCGCGCCGAACTCAAACGCGATATCTTTCGCAAGGCCCTGAGCCTGTTCAATGAACAGGGGATCGAAGCCACCACCATCGAAATGATCCGTGCCGAGTGCGACACCAGCGTCGGCGCGATCTACCACCATTTCGGCAACAAGGAAGGGCTGGTCGCGGCGCTGTTTTTCACCGCGCTGGAGGATCAGGCGCGTTTGCGTGATGCGTATCTGGACGCGGCCAATACCACTGAAGAAGGCGTGCAGGCGCTGGTCTTCAGCTATGTCGACTGGGTCGAGCAACAGCCGCAGTGGGCGCGATTCCAGTACCACGCGCGGTTCGCCGTGACCAAAGGCCCGTTCAAGGACGAGCTGGCCGAGCGCAACAAGACGCGCAACCTGCGTCTGCGCCAATGGCTGACGCAATCGGGTCGCGCCGCCGAACTGCAGGATTTGCCTGCCGAGCTGCTGCCATCGCTGATCATTGGCCAAGCGGACAGCTACTGCCGAGCCTGGCTGGCAGGGCGAGTGAAAGGCAGCCCGAGCGCCTATCGCGAAGTGCTCGCGCAAGCGGCGTGGCGTTCGATACGCGCCGAAGGTCTCGCCGAGAACTGAAATACGCAGACAAAAAAAGAGCCTCAAAGCTCTTTGATGGGGAGGAAGTAGAGCCCGTGAGGCTCAAGAGGCGTGTGAAGCAAAGCGTGGGCTTGATTGGGGTTCAGAACACCCACGCCTACGCAGCGCCGGATCAATCCAGTCACCGCGTAGCTTCATCCTAGGAGCGTGCAATGGACGACTCAAGTACCGCCAGTCGTCCTTGCACAATGCCGGTTCATGCCGGGCGCGATCCCGGCCAACCGGATTTTTTCAGCGCCGCCAGAAGCGTCTGCCCATCCAGGCCCGGCACCGAATGGCCGTTGCCCTCGCTGCTGTCGCTGGCGAGCAGGGCATTGATGATCGCTTCTTCCACGGCTTCGGTCGCGGCCAGAAACAGCTCGCTGATGTGGTCGTTGTTGACCATGCGCAAACCGTCGCAGGTGGCTGCGCGTTTAGCCTCGTAAGCGGCGGGCGGGACGTGATCATTGCCAGTGGCGAAGGCAATGAAGATGTCACCGCTGTGGTCTTCGTTACCGCCGCCGGTACGCGCCAGGCCCAGGCTGGCACGCTGTGCCAGACGCGTGCATTGATGGGGCAGCAGCGGCGCATCAGTCGCCAGGCAGACGATGATCGAGCCCATGCCCGGGTGCGGCAGCGCTGCCCGCAGGAACGGTGAATCCTTCTGTTCCATATAGCGCCCGACCGGGTAACCATCGACGCGTAATTCACTGCGAATGCCGTGGTTGGCCTGCACGATCGCGCCAACGGTCCAGCCTCCCTGGGCGGCACTCAGACGTCGCGATGCGGTGCCGATGCCACCCTTGAACTCATGGCAGATCATGCCGCTGCCACCACCGACCGCACCTTCGACTACCGGCCCATCCACGGCGCCGTTCAGTGCCTCGGCGACATGCTCGGGCTTGACGTGAAAGCCGTTGATGTCATTGAGCAGTCCATCGAAGGTCTCCAGCACCACCGGCATATTCCAGTAAAGCCGCCCGTCATCCGGCTGCTGCTCTCGGTCCAGCACAATCAGCGCATCACGCACCACACCGAGGCTGTGGGTGTTGGTAAAGGCAATCGGACTGGTCAGCAGACCGGCCTCGCGAATCCATTCCAGGCCGGTCGCATCACCGTTGCCATTGAGCACATGTACGCCGGCAAAGCACGGTTGCTGGCTGGTCGAGCCTGGGCGCGGCTCGATCAGCGTGACGCCGGTGCAGATGTCACGGCCGCTGCTGCTGCGACCGCGTACATTGCTGTGACCGACGCGCACCCCCGGCACATCGGTAATGGCGTTGAGCGGGCCGGGTTGCATCTGGCCAATCAGGATATCGAGATCACGGGCACGCGGATTCATAAGATTCAGTCTCTTCATTGAAAAGGTCAGGCGGCTTACCGCTCGGATAAGGCAGGCAGATTTCTTGCGCGGGTTACTGGCCGTTCTTGACCTTGCTCCACACCCGCGTACGCACGCGTTCGGCGGCTTTGGGCAAGGGTTCGAGGGTGTAGAGGGTGGCCATGGCGGCAGGGGACGGGTACACCGCCGGGTTGTCGCGAGTGGCTGCTGCCACCAGCGTTGTCGCGGCGCGATTGCCATTCGGGTACGACAAGTGATCACTGACCGGCGCGATCACTTCCGGTCGCAGCAGGTAATCGATAAACGCCAGGCCTTGGGCGCGATTGGGGGCGTCCTTGAGCAGCACCAGAGTGTCGAACCACACCGGCGCGCCTTCCTTGGGCAGGCTGTAGGCGATCTTTACGCCGTTATTGGCCTGCTCGGCATTGGTCTTGGCTTCGAGCATCGCCCCGGACCAGCCAACCGCCACGCAGATATTGCCGTTGGACAGATCGCTGATGAACTTCGAAGAGTTGAAGTAGGCGATGTGCGGGCGCAGCTTGAGCAGCAATGCTTCGGCTTTTTCGTAGTCCTCGGGATCGGTGATCACAAGCTCAACGTCACCGGGCATGGTGAGTTGTTTGCATTGGTGCTGCGGCCGACGGTTTTTTGATCAACACAGAACTTGTGTGGGGGCGAGCCTGCTTGCGAAAGCGGTGTATCAGTCAACAAAATTGTTATCTGACACTGCGCTTTCGCGAGCAGGCTCGCTCCCACAGGTGAACTTACGCTGTGTCAGTGGCTGCGCTGGAAGACCAGGGCTTTCAGGCCGCTCTCTGGATCGATATCGGGAAACTCCGGCGGGTTGTCCAGCCGATGCTCGAAGCGCAGGCTCGGCGCTTCCTGGGTCACGCCATCAATCAGAAAGTCGGAACCGAACGACGGATCGTTCATGCACGCCAGCACCGTGCCTTGCGCGGTGAGCAGTTCCGGCAAGCGGCGCAACACCCGTTGATAATCCTTGGTCAGCAAAAAGCTGCCTTTCTGAAACGACGGCGGGTCGATGATCACCAGATCGTACGGGCCGCTGTTGATCACCTTGCCCCAGGATTTGAACAGGTCGTGACCGAGAAAGCTGACCTTGCTCAGGTCGTGGCCGTTCAAACGGTGATTGTCGCGTCCACGGCTCAGCGCGGCGCGGGACATATCCAGGTTGACCACATGGCTGGCGCCACCCTCGATTGCCGCTACGGAAAAGCCGCAGGTGTAAGCGAACAGGTTCAACACCCGCTTGCCCGCTGCCTGTTCACGGACCCAGTTGCGTCCGTAACGCATATCGAGAAACAGCCCGGTGTTCTGCTTGCGCCCCAGGTCGACGCGGTACTGCAAGCCACCCTCGACGATGGTCATTTCTTCGATTTCCTCACCGATCAGCCATTCGGCCGTGCTCTGCGGCAGATAACGATGCTGGATCAGCAAAGTGTGCGCGCCGGACTGCTGCCATTCGGCCGAGGCGGCGAGTCGCAGCAGTAAATCCCGCAGATCCTGCAGTTGCTCAGGCGCCGGCTCCTTGAACAGCGACACCAGTACCACGCCCTGCAACCAGTCCACGGTCAACTGCTCCAGCCCCGGCCAGCAGCGTCCGCGCCCGTGAAACAACCGACGGGTTTCGCTGGGCGCCGCCGCGAGTGCGGGTAGCAAATGAGCGTGGAGGGTAGCGAGGGCTTGAGGGTTCATGGATTACGGTTCGGCCGTTCAAAGGGCCGGCATTTTAACCACAAATGAAGGTTTTCGACGGGCGCTGCGCTTCGAAAAACAACACCTTGGCGAAATCTGCTGTATCAAAAGTGAATTTCTACAAGGCGCGCTGCTCATACCTGATAAGCAGCGGATTCAAAACCGCTTATCAAAAATGTAATTCGGGGGAGTGCTGTTCATGTGCCCTACACCTACGTCGAGCGCGCACCTTCCTGGCGGGTTGATTCTGGTTGTCGAGGACGATCCGTTGATTCTGGAGTTCCTTTGCGAAATTCTCCAGGAGGAAGGGTTCAAGGTCGAACCGCAAACCAGCGCCGACGCCGCATCCTTGTATCTGGAAAAGCACGCAGCGGACGTCGCGCTGTTGCTGACCGACATCACCATGCCCGGCACGCTTAACGGTGCCGACCTGGCCAATCTGTTCGGCGACCGCTGGCCGGAGAAACCGGTGATGGTCATGTCCGGCTATGAAACGCCCGAGACCTCCGGGGTCAAGCACTCGGTGGCGTTCATCAAGAAGCCGTGGGCGATCGGACAGTTGCTCGATTGTGTGGAAAGCGCGTTCAAATCCAAGGCGCCGCAGTTGCACTGACAAGTGCTACATTGCCGGGCCAGGCTGCCCGGCCAACTGTCAGAGGATTTGCTCTCTTGTCTGCACAAGCATCGGTTTTTGATCGCGCGTTCGGCGCGTTCCTGTTCGACATGGACGGCACCGTCCTCAACTCCATCGCCGCCGCCGAGCGCATCTGGTCAGCGTGGGCGGTGCGCCATGGCGTTGATGTCGAGACGTTCCTGCCGACCATCCATGGGGCGCGGGCGATCGACACCATCACCCGGCTGAATCTGCCGGGGCTGGATGCTGAGGAACAGGCGGCGTTCATCACCGCAGCGGAAATCAATGACGTTGAAGGCATTGTCGAGATCCCTGCGGCGGCAGCCTTTCTCAACGCGCTGCCGAAAAATCGTTGGGCGATGGTGACGTCGGCCCCTCGCGATCTGGCGTTGCGGCGGATGGCGGCGGCGGGTATCCCCGAGCCGGCGGTAATGATCACGGCGGAAGATGTAAAGGCTGGCAAGCCTGATCCTGCGGGGTATCTGTTGGCTGCAAATAAGCTGGGAGTCGAGCCGGCTGACTGTCTGATTTTTGAAGACGCCACGGTTGGTATTCAGGCTGCGGAAGCGGCGGGCGCTGCACTGATGATCATCACCACCACGCACCAGCACCCGATCGAAACGGCGCATGCGACGTTGGCCAGTTACGATGCGATCGGCGTCAGGGTCGGCGCCGATGGTCTGCTTCGTCTGACGGAAATCTGATCTGTTCCTAAATGCCCCTCACCCTAGCCCTCTCCCGGGGGAGAGGGGACTGACCGGGGGATATTCAGGTAATACGCCGACGTGAAAGGTCTTCTCTGAATCCATAATCGCTATGGTCTTTCAGGTCGAGGGCAAACTCAGCACAACTCGATAGGTTCCCTCTCCCCCGGGAGAGGGCTAGGGTGAGGGGCTACGGTCTGCCAGACACAGGGGATCGTCGATCAAACCACATCCCCGTCACCGGTCGGCAGCTCAACCATGCCGGCAATATCACAACTACGCTGATCCATGCTTGTGAAATCGTCGCCAAAGTCGAGCGCGGTGGAACTCCTTGCTAACGAGGTAAACGCATGAAGATCGATCTGAGTGGAAAACTGGCCATTGTCAGCGGCAGTACCGGCGGCATCGGTCTGGGCATCAGCCAGTCGTTGGCCGAAGCCGGGGCGACGGTGGTGGTCATCGGTCGCGACACGGCCAAGGTCGAGCAGGCGCTGGCGAGCATTCGCCAAGCGGTGCCCAGCGCGCAGTTGCGGGGTCTGAGCGCCGATCTGGGCACGGCCGAGGGCGCGGAAAAGCTGTTCGCCGCCGAACCGCGCGCGGACATTCTGGTCAACAACCTCGGCATCTTCAACGACGTCGATTTCTTCGAGACTCCCGACAGTGAGTGGACGCGCTTCTATGAAGTCAACGTGATTTCCGGCGTGCGCCTGGCGCGGCATTATGTGCCGGCGATGGTTGAGCAGGGTTGGGGCCGGGTGATCTTTCTGTCATCGGAATCCGGGGTGGCGACGCCGGCGGACATGCTCAATTACGGCGTGACCAAAAGCGCCAACCTCGCGGTGTCCCACGGCTTGGCCAAACGTCTGGCTGGCACCGGGGTCACGGTCAATGCGATCCTGCCGGGACCGACTTTCACCGACGGCCTGCAGGACATGCTCAGAGACGCGGCCGCCGAATCCGGGCGCGACCTGCGCGACGAAGCCGACGCCTTTGTGCGCAAGGCCCGTCCGACTTCGATCATCCAGCGCGTGGCGGATGTTTCGGAAGTGGCGCATCTGGTCACGTACATTGCTTCACCGCTGTCCTCGGCCACCACGGGCGCGGCCTTGCGCGTCGATGGCGGTGTGGTCGACAGCCTGACAATCTGAATTTTCCGAAAGAGAGGTTTTATGCCAACAGCATCTGCAACCATCGACATCCCGGCCGCGGCCGATCAGGTCTGGCAATTGATCGGCGGCTTCAACACGCTGCCGGACTGGCTGCCGTTGATTACCAACAGTGAACTGAGCGAAGGCGGGCGCGTACGCACCCTGCAAACCGCTGACGGCGGCGTGGTCGTCGAACGTCTGCAGACCTTCGATAACGCCGCCCGAACCTACAGCTATTCGATTGAACAGGCACCGTTCCCGGCCAGCGATTATCTCGCGACGATCAAGGTTGAAGCCCAAGGGCAGGGCGCGCGGGTGACGTGGTCGGGGCGATTTAATGCGGTGGGCGTGAGCGATGAAGAGGTGGTGGCGTTGTTCAACGGCATCTACCAGGGCGGGCTCGAAGCCTTGCGGGCGAATTACCCAACCTGAGACGCAGATCGTTCCCACGCTCTGCGTGGGAATGCAGCCCGGGACGCTCTGCGTCCCATTTCGAAAGCCGGAACGCGGAGCGTCCCTTGAGGCATTCCCACGCGGAGCGTGGGAACGATTGGCGCGAGACGTCAGGCCTGACTGATCAAACTCTGCCGACAATCCAGCACCAGTTTCGCCCCGCCCAGATCGCTGCTGCCGACTTCAAGACTGAAGCCGTGCAAGCTGACAATCGCCGCGACAATCGACAGCCCCAGACCGAATCCACTCTGCGGCTGGCCACCCTCGGTGCGGTAAAACCGCTGGAACACCGCCTCACGTTCAGCCTCGGGAATCCCCGGGCCTGAATCGTGAACCTCGATCCGCGTCTGGCCATTAGCATTGACCCCACGCAACATCACCGTGCCGCCGGGCGGGGTGAATTTGATCGAGTTGCTCAGCAGGTTCGCCAACGCTTCGAACAGCAACGCGCGGTCGCCATTGAGCGGCGGCAGCGTCTCCGGCATGTTCAGTTGAAAGCGCAGATCGCCTTCCTCGGCCAGCGGCAGATAGAACTCGTGCAACTCCTCCAGCAAACGCACCGGATCAAGTTCGACGAAACCTGAGCGGCGCTGGCGATCTTCCAGTTCGGAAATCCGCAGCAGTCCGCGAAACCGCGCCATCAGCGTGTCCGCCTCAGCCAGTACCAGATCCAGTTGCGCCGCTTCTTGCGAACCTTCACCCGCCTGTTGCTGCATCCGATACAACTGCGCGCGCAGGCGGGTCAGCGGTGTGCGCAAGTCGTGGGCGATGTTGTCGCAGACACCTTTGACCTCGTTCATCAAGCGCTCAATGCGCTCGAGCATGGCGTTGACGATGGCGGCGAGCATGTCCAGTTCATCGCGGCGATTGGACAGCGGCAAGCGGTGCGTCAGGTCGCCGGCAACGATGGCCTGGGCGCTGTTCTGAATCGCGCGGATGCGCTGCAACGGTCTACGCCGCAGCAGATGCCAACCGGCGACCCCGGGAATAATCGTCAGCGAAACCCCCCAGAACAACGCGTGCAAAATGATCCGCGTCACCGCGAACAGCGAGCCATTGTCACGCAGCAGCACCAGCCAGCGACCGTCGCGAGTCTGGGTCGCCACAGCATCGCAGCTGTCGTTCGGCAGGGTCGGGTCATCGGAATCGGCGCACTCGGCGAGCATATGGATCTTGCCATCGAGCGGCAGTCCTTCGGGAATTTGCTGAAGTGCGCCGCCCAGGTAAACGCCGTCAGCGCTGAACAGACCATAGGCGTCGATACCACGAATATCGAAGGTCATGCTGGCCGCGAGGGCGTCTTCGAGTTGCTCGCCGCGAAAATGCGAGAACAGATGCTGGCGTTGCATCAACGAATGTTTGGCCAGTTTGTCGAGGTAGCCGGATACCTCGTAGTACATGACCCCCATGAGGATCGCGCTCCAGGCCACGAACAGCGAGCTGTACAGCGCCAGCAAGCGGCTGCTGGACGAGCGCCAGCCGTCAGACGGGTTCGGCAATGACATAGCCGGAGCCCCGTACCGTGCGGATCAGCGGAACGTTGCCGGCTGCGTCGATCTTTTTGCGCAGCCGGCCGATATGCACGTCGATGAGGTTGGTGCCCGGGTCGAAGTGATAACCCCAGACCTCTTCGAAAATCATCATCCGCGAGAGAATCTGGCCGCTGTTGCGCATCAGGAACTCGAGCAGTTTGTATTCGGTGGGCAGCAGCGTCAGCACCTGTCCGGCGCGGCGGGCTTCATGGCTGATCAGGTCGAGTTCGAGGTCGGCGACGTTCAATGTCGTGGCCTGGGTGGCGACGCTGTTTTGCCGGCGCAGCAACACTTCGACCCGCGCAGCCATTTCATCGGTGGCGAACGGTTTGGTCAGGTAGTCATCGCCACCGGCACGCAAACCGCGCACGCGCTCATCGACATCGGAGAGGGCGCTGATCATCAGAATCGGCGTCGCCACGCCCATGGTGCGCAGGGTGGTGACGATGGCCAGACCATCCAGCTCGGGCAGCATGCGGTCGAGGGTGATCAGGTCGTAGTTGCCGCTCACGGCGCGGTCGAGGCCTTCGCGGCCATTGTCGACCCAGTCGACATCCAGCCCGTGGCTGCTCAGTTCGGCAACGATTTCCCGCGCGGTCACGGCGTCGTCTTCGATGGTCAAGATACGAGTCATAGGCAGGCCTGCTGATCGGTTCAAACGGAATGGCAGCATTTTGCCAAGAATTTACCGTGACGCTTTAAATTAACTTTCATCTTCGTCGCGACGGTGAAGCGGAACTGATCGGATTTGCCAGTCAGTCATCAATGCAGAAAACCCGCAGGCGCTGACCGTTTATTGCAAATTGCACGGATCAGCGAAGTTCAAACTTTATAACCTGTTGAAAATAAACAGGTTATTTACTTTCTGTAACTGGCACGGTCACTGCAATTCCTCACCTGACGAGTTGTAACACCATTTTTCATGCCTGGAGCAGTACAACAATGAATAGATCCCCTGATGGCTATTATCCTGCCGTGGAAGAGTCGAGCAGCGTCTCAGGCGTGTCCTGGGGCGCGATCTTCGCCGGTGCTGCGGCGGCCGCTGCGCTGTCGATGATTCTCGTGCTGCTCGGTTTCGGTCTGGGCTTTTCGGCGGTTTCACCGTGGGCCGGAGAGGGCGTCAGCGCCAAGGGCCTGGGTATTTCGACGATTGTCTGGCTGGCTGTGACGCAGATCATTGCTTCCGGCATGGGCGGCTACATTGCCGGTCGTCTGCGGGTGAAATGGGCGAACATGCACGGTGACGAAGTCTACTTCCGTGACACCGCCCACGGCTTCCTCGCCTGGTGCGTCGCCACGCTGGTCACCGCTGTGCTGGTGGTCGGTTCGGTCAGCAGCGTCGTAAGCGGCGGTGTGCAGGCTGGGGCTAACGTCGTCGGCGGTGCTGCCGGTGCGATGAGCCAGGCCGCCGGTTCTGCCGCAGCCAATACTGATAGCGATCAGTACGGCTACTTCGTCGACAGTCTGTTCCGTGACGACCGTCCGGCTGCCGTCAGCGATGACGCCGCACGCGGCACCGTGACCCGCATCTTCGCCCAGAGCCTGGCCAACGGTCAGCTCAGCGCCGAAGACCGCACCTACCTCGCACAACTGGTGTCGCAACGTACCAACCTGAGCCAGGCCGATGCTGAACGTCGTGTCGACGAAATCTACGCCAACACCCAGAAAGCCATCGCTGACGCGAAACTGAAAGCCCAGCAAGCCGCCGACACCGCCGCGAAAGTCGCTGCCTACACCTCGCTGTGGATGTTCGTCGCGCTGCTGGCCGGTGCGTTCTTTGCCAGCCTCGCAGCCACCTTCGGCGGTCGTCGTCGCGATGCGGTCGAGTACGTTGAAGTCGACACCTACACCACTACCACTCCGGTCCGTTAAAAAGGAGAGTCACCATGCGCTCATTACTGCTATTTTTCCTCGGCGTACCGATCCCGATCATCATCCTGATCGCCCTGTTCGTACACTGATCCCTCTGAGGCAGGATGCCTCTGCCGCTTTCATCTTCGGGTGAAAGCGGCTTTTTGCTTTCTGCGGGGCCAGTTCGTCTTCTCCAATTGATCGTTGTCCATCCCGCCATTTTCACTGGCCTGGATCAATATTTCCCCTGGCGATATCGCCTACCGTAAATGATCCAGGCCTTTGCTGAGGTATGAGCTACAGTGCTTGTCGCGCACCTTGTTGCGCTGACGAAGTATCCGCGTCGACGTTGAAAACACAGCAATAAAAGCGTCGACGAGGCGTAGTGCAGCAAGGAGCTGTCACAACCTCAACTGAATCTTCACGGACGAACACCGTAAATGAACTGCCTAGAAAGAACCTTCGATATCCAGCCCTTGGTGCAGGCGGACATGACCGTGCACATCAACGGCCAAGCGGTCAGCGCCGCCATTGGCGAAACCGTTCTCAGCGTCATCCAGTCCCTCGGCGTGCGCCAGATCGCACGCAACGATCACGATCAGATCAGCGGCGCCTATTGCGGCATGGGCGTGTGCCAGTGCTGCCTGGTGAAAATCAACGGTCGGCACAAGCGCCGCGCCTGCCAGACTGTGGTGCGCGACGGCATGCTGATTGAAACCCGAGTCAACCGCGTCGTCGCGCAGGAGGTTGTATGAGCGTGCAACCGTTGATCGTCGGCGGCGGGCCGGCGGGGATGGCGGCGGCCATCGAACTGGCGCGCCACGGCGTGCGCTGCACCTTGCTCGAAGAGGCTTCGCGCCTCGGCGGTGTGGTTTATCGCGGGCCGTTGCGCGATGGCGTGCAACTGGATTATCTCGGGCCGCGTTATTCCGAAGCACTGGACAAACTGCACGGTGAATTCCAGCAGCAGTCAGGGCTGATCGACGTGCGCCTCAACCATCGCGTGGTCGGCGCTGAAGGCACTCGCGCTCTGGTGGTGCTCGATGGCGATGAACAGCTGCACGAGATGGCTTATCCGCAACTGCTGCTGGCCGCCGGTTGCCATGAACGCAGCGTGCCGCTTCCCGGCTGGACGTTGCCGGGAGTGATTCTGCTCGGCGGCCTGCAATTGCAGATCAAGAGTGGCGTGGTCAAGCCGCGGGGGCCGGTGATCATCGCCGGCACCGGGCCGTTGCTGCCGCTGGTTGCGACCCAGTTGCATGCCTCCGGCGTGCGTGTCGCTGGCGTCTACGAGGCGTGTGCATTCGGCAAGATCGCCCGCGAGAGTCTGGCGCTCTTGAACAAGCCGCAGTTGTTTCTCGACGGTTTGAGCATGCTCGCTTACCTCAAGTTGCACGGCATCCCGATGAACTACGGTTGGGGCGTGGTCGAAGCCCACGGCGAGGGCGAATTGAAAAGCGTCAGCGTCGCGCCGTATTCGTCGACGTGGGAGGCAGATCTGTCGCGGGTCGAGCGTTTCGAAGCGCAGACGCTGGCGGTGGGTTACGGTTTTATTCCGCGCACGCAATTGAGCCAGCAGATGGGCCTTGATCACGGCTTCAGCGACGATGGCTACCTGCGTGCTAACGCCAATGTCTGGCAGCAAAGCAGCGTGGCGCATGTGCATCTGGCCGGCGACATGGGCGGGATCCGCGGCGGCGAAGCGGCGATGCTCGCCGGCAAGATCGCCGCCACTTCGATCCTGCTGCAACGCGGTGTGCTCGACGCCGAGCTGGCCCGGGTGCGCCGCGATCGCTACGCGAGCAAGCTCAGAGCCATCGTGCGCTTTCGTGCGGCGGTGGATCGCTACACCGAGCGCGGCGTTGGTCAGATCGCTTTGCCCGCAGCCGACACGGTGATCTGCCGCTGCGAACATGCGACCCGCGCCGACATCGATCTGGCGCTGGAGCAGGGTGTGCAAGACATCGCCAGCCTGAAAATGCGCACCCGCGTGAGCATGGGCGATTGTCAGGGGCGGATGTGTGTCGGCTATTGCAGCGATCGCTTGCGCCAGGCCACCGGACGTCAGGATGTCGGTTGGCTGCGCCCACGCTTTCCAATCGATCCGGTACCGTTTTCCGCGTTCCAGTCTCTCGGCACGGAGGGCGCTTGCCATGAGTAAGTTCTACGACGTGGTCATTGCCGGTGGCGGCGTGATCGGCGCCTCCTGCGCCTACCAATTGTCCAAGCGCAAAGATCTGAAAGTTGCGCTGATCGACGCCAAGCGCCCCGGCAACGCGACCCGCGCGTCGGCGGGTGGTTTATGGGCGATCGGCGAATCGGTCGGCCTCGGCTGCGGGGTGATTTTCTTTCGCATGATGTCGGCCAACCGCAAGCGCGAAACCCAGGGCGCCGCAGTCGCGGTGGACGCCAGTACCCCGCATATTTTGCCAGCGTCGTTTTTCGATTTTGCCTTGCAATCCAACGCGCTGTACCCGGCGCTGCACCGCGAACTGAAAGACAACCACGGCATGGATTGCAAGTTCGAGAAGACCGGATTGAAATTCGTGATCTATGACGACGAAGATCGGCTCTACGCCGAGCACATCGTCGGCTGCATTCCGCATCTGGCCGATCAGGTGCGCTGGCTCGATCAGGCGGCGTTGCGCGCGGCGGAACCGAGTGTCAGCCATGAGGCGCGCGGGGCGCTGGAGTTTCTCTGCGATCATCAGGTCAGTCCGTTCCGCCTCGCCGATGCTTACATGGAAGGCGCGCGGCAGAACGGCGTCGACATCTTCTTCAACACCAACGTCACCGGCGTGCTGCATCACGGCACTCGCGTGACCGGCGTGCAGACGGCAGAAGCGGGCGTGTTTCACTGCAAGACGCTGATCAACGCCGCTGGTGCCTGGGCGGCGGATTTGAGCGATTGGGCGACGGGAATTCGTATTCCGGTGAAACCGGTGAAAGGGCAGATCCTGCTGACCGAGCGCATGCCGAAAATCCTCAACGGCTGCCTGACCACCAGCGATTGCTACGTGGCGCAGAAGGACAACGGCGAAATCCTCATTGGTAGCACCACCGAAGACAAAGGGTTCGACGTCACCACCACCTACCCGGAAATCGCCGGGCTGGTGCAGGGCGCGGTGCGCTGTCTGCCGAAGCTGGCGGACGTCAATCTCAAGCGCACCTGGGCGGGACTGCGTCCGGGCTCTCCGGATGAGTTGCCGATTCTCGGTCCGATGCGTGGGGTCGAGGGTTATCTGAATGCTTGCGGGCACTTCCGCACCGGCATTCTGACGTCGGCGATTACCGGGGTGTTGCTGGATAAACTGGTGAATGACGAACCGCTGCCGCTGGATATCACACCGTTTCTGGCGGATCGGTTCGCAGTTGCAGCCGTCGAGCCGGCGCCCGCGCTGGAACTGGCCTGACCCTCTCCCACATGATCGTTTCCACGCTCTGCGTGGGAATGCCTCAAGGGACGCTCCGCGTTCCAGCTCGGGAAGTGGAACGCGGAGCGTCCCGGGCGGTGTTACCAAGCGGAGCGTGGGAACAATCAAACTGACACGACGCTTTCGCGAGCAGGCTCGCTCCCACAGTTGGATCTGGGCAAGGCACGATCAGGACTTGCGGGATTCTTCTTCGAGTTGATCCGATTCAAACAGTTTGGCCAGTTCCGCCCGAGCTTCCTGGGCGGTCTGCAGGACTTTGGCGGCGTCGTCGTAGACGGCGTGTTGCGCCTCCAGCACCTGTTCGTCGTGATGCTTGAAACGCTTGATCCGCGCATCGGCCTGGGCTTGGGTCAGACCGAGGCCGACCAGCGTGCGCCGGCTCATTTCCAGGCTCGAATAATAGGTCTCACGAATCGCTTCCGCGCCGACATCCACCAGGCGATGCACGTGCTGACGGTTACGCGCGCGGGCGATGATTTTCATGTGCGGATAGAGCTTGTGCACCACTTCGGCAGTCTTGATGTTGGTCTCCGGATCGTCCGTGGCAATGACGAAATATTCCGCCTCGCCGACCTTCGCCGCGTGAAGGATTTCCGGGCGCATCGGGTCGCCGTAGAACACCGGTACGCCGCCGAAGCTGCGTGACAGTTCGATGGTTTCCACCGAGGTGTCCAGCGCGACGAACTTGATGTTCTGCGCGCGCAGAATCCGCGCCACGATCTGGCCCATCCGGCCCATGCCGGCAATCACCACGCGCGGTGCTTCGGTGTCGATTTCGCGGAATTTCTCCGGCACTTCCACCGGCTGCACTTTCGGGCTGACCAGACGCGCGCAGATCAACAGCAGCAACGGCGTCAGCGCCATCGACAGGGTGATGGTCAGCACCAGCAGGTCGTACAGACGCGGCTCGAACAGGCCCTGATCGCGACCGATCTTGAACACCACGAAGGCAAACTCACCGCCGGCAGCGAGGACGATGCCGAGGCGGATTGCGCTGATCTTGTTCAATCCTCCTGCCAGGCGCCCAACCACGAACAGCAGCGGCAACTTCAGACCGATCAGCAGCAGGGTCAGGCCCAGCACGGTGATCGGCGCGCTCAACAACAGGCTGAGATTGGCGCCCATGCCGACGCTGATGAAAAACAGCCCGAGCAGCAGGCCCTTGAACGGTTCGATCTGCGCTTCCAGCTCATGCCGGTATTCCGAATCCGCCAGCAGCAGACCGGCGAGAAACGCGCCCAACGCCATCGACACGCCGACCAGATCCATCAGCCACGCCGTGCCGATCACCACCAGCAACGCCGTGGCGGTGGACACTTCCGGCAGCCCGGTTTTCGCCACCACGCGGAACACCGGACGCAGCAGATACCGCCCGCCGATCACCACCACGGCAATGCCGCCGAGCACCTGCAAGCTGTGACGAATATCGTCGGCGGTACTGGTGTGGTGATCGACGCCGGCGAGCAGCGGCACCAGGGCGATCAATGGAATCGCGGCGATGTCCTGGAACAGCAGAATCGCAAACGCGAGACGCCCGTGGGGGCTGGTCAGTTCCTTGCGTTCGGCGAGGCTTTGCAGGCCGAACGCCGTGGAGGAGAGCGCCAGACCGAGGCCCAGCACAATGGCGCTGTTCAGCGGCTGGCCGAACACCGACAGTGCCAGCACGCCAATCACCGATGCGGTCAACAGCACCTGTGCCAGACCGACGCCGAACACCGATTTGCGCATCACCCACAAGCGTCGCGGCGACAGCTCCAGGCCGATGATGAACAGCAGCAACACCACGCCCAGCTCGGAGATATGCGCAACGCTTTGCGGGTTGCCGATCAGGCCGAGCACCGACGGGCCGATGATTACCCCGGCAAACAGATAACCGAGCACCGCGCCCAGTTGCAGACGTTTGGCCAAAGGCACGGTGAGCACGGCCGCGAACAGAAACACGACAGCGGCTTGCAACAGATTGCCTTCATGGGGCATTGGAACGACTCCTGACTACGGGTACGGCGAGGGTGACAAGGATAAAGGGTTACGCGGTCTCCAGACCATTCGAGATCCAATGTGGGAGCGAGCCTGCTCGCGAATGCGCTGGGTCAGTCACCTATGCATTGACTGATGCCCCGCATTCGCGAGCAGGCTCGCTCCCACAAGGGCAGCTTCTATCAGGCCTGTAATAATTTGCATCAACTGGTTACATTTATAACCCCTGCGCATCAATTTCCGGAAACGCCATGGCCATCAACTTCGACCTCAACGACCTGCAAGCCTTTCGTGCGGTGGTCGAGCAGGGCAGTTTTCGCAAGGCTGCCGACACCGTGCGCCTGTCGCAACCGGCGCTCAGCCGGCGCATCGAAAAGCTCGAAGACGCCCTCGGCGTGAAACTGTTCGAGCGCACCACGCGCAAGGTCAGCCTGACCCAGGCCGGGCGCGGCTTCATGCCCAGCGTCGAGCGCTTGCTGGATGATCTCGACATTGCCTTGCTCGGCATCAGCGAAGTCGCCTCGACGCGCTTGGGCCATGTCACCGTCGCCTGCGTGCCGTCGGCGGCGTACTACTTCATGCCCCGCGTGGTCGCGCGCTATCACCAGCAGTTTCCACGGATCAAGGTCAAAGTCCTCGATTCCAGCGCCCACGATGTGTTGAGTGCGGTGGTCAATGGCGAGGCGGATTTCGGTTTGAGTTTTCTCGGCACGCAGGATGCCAAAGTCGAGTTCGAACCGCTTGTGCAGGAGTGCTACGTTGTCGCCTGTCGTCGCGATCATCCACTGGCCGGGCGCAGCAGCGTCAGTTGGGACGAGTTCTATCAGCAGGATTACATCGCGCTGGACAAGACTTCGGGCAATCGCTTTCTGCTCGATCAGGCCTTGGGCGGGGTGGTGCCGCAGCGGCAGAGCATCTGCGAGACGCGGCATGTGACGACGATGATCGGCTTGGTGGAGGCGGGGCTGGGCGTGGCGGCGGTGCCGTTGATGGCGATGCCCGGGCCGGATCATCCGATCCTGACGCGGGTGCCGCTGATTGAGCCGCAGGTGATGCGCAGTGTCGGCATCATCAAACGCCGGGATCGCACGTTGACCCCGGCGGCTTTGGAACTGGAGCGGCTGGTCGTGGAAATGCGCGTCCAGCCGCCAACGATCAACGCTTGACCGAATCCAGCCCGGTGGCCTGCACGTCAGCCTGAGCGGCCGGTGCAGCGAGGTAGGCGAGCAGGGCCTTGGCTTCTTGCGGATGCTCGGCCTTGACCGGAATGCCAGCGGCAAAACGCGTCACCGACTGCACCGATTCCGGAATCTTCGCGACGAAGCTCACGCCCGGCACCGGCAGCAATTCGCTGACCTGCTGGAAGCCCAACTGATAGTCGCCAGTGGCGACCACCGAGCCGACCGGGATCCTGGCGATCATCTTGGCTTTCGGTTTCAACTGATCTTCGATGCCGAGTTTCTTGAACAGCTGCTGCTCGATGTACACGCCGCTGGCGCTGTCGGAGTAGGCCACCGACTGCGCGTCGAGCAGGGTTTTCTTCAGGCCGTCGACGCTGCTGATGTCCGGTTTCGCCGCGCCTTCACGCACCACCATGCCGATCCGCGAATCCGCCAGTTCAACGCGGGAGGCCGGGTCGACTTTGCCTTGTTTGATCAGCTCATCGAGGGCGTAACCGACCATGATCACCACGTCGGCGTGCTCACCGCGTGCCAGACGATTGGGAATCGCTTCCGGCGCCTTGCCCATCGACGGGCCGAGGCTGGTGGTGAGCGTGTTGCCCGTTGCGGCGGCGAATTTCGGCCCGAGGATCTTGTAGGCGGCAGTGAAACCACCGGAGGTCATCACGCTGAGTTCTTCGGCCTGGGCCGCGAAGTTGAAGGCGAGACCGGCGAGCAGGGCGGTGACAGTAAAGAGTTTTTTCATGGCAAGTATTCCTCAGGCCGCGACAGGTTGCAGACGACCACCGGCACGGCGGTACAGATAAAGCGTGGCGCACAGGGCGCAGAGGGCACCGATGCTCATCCAGTAACCTGGCGCGGCTTTGTCGCCGGTGTACTGGATCAGGAAAGTCGACATCGCCGGGGTGAAACCGCCGAAGATCGCGGTGGCCAGGCTGTAGGCCAGGGAGAAACCGGCGACGCGCACTTCCACCGGCATGATTTCGGTCAGCGCCGGAATCATCGCGCCGTTGTACAAGCCGTAAATGAAGGACAACCACAGCAGCGACAGCAGCATGTTGGTGAAGCTCGGCGCCTGCACCAGGAACGACAGCGCCGGATAAGTGGTGGCCAGCGCCAGCAAGGCCATGCCTATGAGCACTGGGCGACGACCGATACGGTCGGACAACGCACCACCAATCGGCAGCCAGAAGAAATTCGACACGCCCACCAGCAGCGTTACCAGCAACGCGTCGGAAGTGCTCAGGTGCAGCACGGTTTTGCCGAAAGTCGGCGCGTACACGGTGATCAGGTAGAACGCGGTAGTGGTCAGCGCGACCATCAACATCCCGCCGAGCACCACGCCCCAGTTCTGGCCGAGGGTGCGGAACACTTCGCGCATGCTTGGACGGTGTTTACGCGCGGCGAACTCTTCGGTTTCCGCCAGGTTGCGGCGCAGGAAGAAGATGAACGGGACGATCATGCAACCGACGAAAAACGGAATGCGCCAGCCCCAGGCCGCCACGGCTTGCGGCTCCATCCACTGGTTCAGACCGTAGCCCAGCGCGGCAGCAACGATGATCGCCACTTGCTGACTAGCCGACTGCCAAGCAGTGAAAAAGCCTTTGCGACCCGGCGTGGCGATCTCGGAAAGGTACACCGAAACGCCACCGAGTTCGGCGCCGGCGGAGAAGCCTTGCAGCAGCCGCCCGATCAGCACCAGTGCCGGGGCGAACAGGCCAATGGTTTCGTATCCGGGCACCAGCACAATCAATATCGTGCCGCTGGCCATGATCGACAGGGTGACGATCAGACCTTTGCGCCGGCCGACATCATCGATGTAGGCGCCGAGCACGATGGCGCCGAGCGGACGCATCAGGAAGCCTGCGCCGAATACTGCGAAAGTCATCATCAGGGAGGCGAACTCGCTGCTCGCCGGGAAGAACACCGCCGCGATCTGCGTGGCGTAGAAGCCGAACAGAAAGAAGTCGAACTGTTCGAGGAAGTTGCCCGAGGTCACCCGGAAGATGGCACCGGCCCGCGAGCCGTTGGTTGGGATTGAGGCTGTCATTGAAAAGTACTCCACCGCTTTTATGACGTGCGCTACGGAGAGGCGGCGCACGGTTTTTATTGAGGTGGATGGTGGCGCAGATGTAACAATCTGTTAATTGCATTGTTGGCATGGATTGATGCGTGGGGCGGATCAATGGCTTCAGTGCTTGGCGCATTTGTGGGAGCGGGCCGGCTCGCGAAGGCTTTCCGTCAGTTGGCGACGATGGCGGATGTGCCGGCGTATTCGCGAGCGGGCTCGCTCCCACAGGGGATCGGTGGTGATCAGAGAATCAGCGTCCGCCAAGACTTGTGGGAATGGAGCTCAGGTCAAAAACTGTGGTGTAACACCAACCCTGTGGGAGCTGCGGTGCGACGATTCGAGTTGCCAGCGATGGCGGTCTGATGGACAAGGCCTCTTACAGCCACCTCCAGCAAAAAACAAGGAATGTTTCCCGCGCCGCGCAGTCGGAGTTCAGGTACTACCTATCCGAAAGAGGTTCACCGATGAACAGCAAAACCCTAATCGCCAGCCTGGCCCTTGTTGCGGGCATTGCCGGAATCACACCCATTGTTCAAGCGGCGCAAACCTCCAGCGAACCCGCCGTGCAATCACCGACCAGCGACCGCCAGCTGAAGGTCAACGACCGCGCTCCAGAAATGTACCAGCGCGACGACAAGGCTTTGAAGAACTGGAAAGCCAAAGGTCTGAAAGCGCCGATCGACCAGGCGCAGTGGGTGCAGATCAATGACAAGTACGTGATGGTGATGATCACCAACGGCACGATTGTCGAGATGCAGCCGGTCGAGCGATAGGCCCGGTTTTACAATTGGCCACGGATGGCTGATTGCATTCAAACGCCGTTCCGGTAAAAGAACGAACGTCTGGATGAGGAACAAGGGATTGGACAAGAAACCGCTCTACCGCAAAGTGAACACTCGAACGTGGGGTGTTCGTCGCCACGAATCAGTTGCGCATTATCGCGATCAGCGCAACAGCAAAGCTGCAAGCCGTGACGAAGGCATGCGAAGTTCGATGCACGCAGGCAAACAATACGGGCGAGATTACACGCCGTTGTTTCGCTTCCTGCTGTCTCGGGTGGGCGGTTCTTGGGATGCCATTTTCAGCGAAGCTGTGGCGCGACTGGATCAATCAGCGCCGGTGTTCTGGATGGTTGCCATCCATGAGAAGGATCGCGAAGAAGTCGTGCGACTGGGTGAGTCCAGTTATTTCAACGGGCTGTACGTCGACGAGCAAAATCTCCTGCAAATGGTCAATCCGAAACTGAAGGCGCAGGACATGACGCCGAGCTGCGAGTGCTGTACCCACACGTTCAACGGTGTCGTATTCGGCCAGACCGCGGGCTTTGGCCCGCGCACATCGTCAGTTGTCGACGCAGAAGAGCCGCCAGCGTGAATCAGAGCAGCTCCCCCTTGTCCCACAAATGCACCAGTTCCCCAGGCGCCCGGTCCTCCGGCACCTTCAACACCATTTCCCCGGACTGATAGCGCACTTCAATCTGGTAGAAGCGCTGATCCCCACGGCCCGATTCGCTGCTGTCCAGTGGCAGGCAACCCTCAAGCACCGAGCAGATCCTTGAACGCTGACTGATGTCGCACTGGGCAAATTCGATTTCCCGTGGGCGGCTCAGGCTGTGAATCGCTGCAACGCCACCCTGGCGAGATACGCGCAAAACGGAATCTTTATCCAGCTCGGGTAGCGTTTTCATACGGTCTCCTCGGATTATTCGATACCGACCTGTGCCCAGGCTTGCTGCACTGCGTCGGCTGCTTCGGCGCCGAAGCGCTCGCCGGCGTGGTTGATCGTCAGTTTTGCGAACGCGTCAAACGTTGCGTCCTGTTTCAAACGGTCATCACACAGCGTGTCGTACCAGACGCGTCCGGCTTTTTCCCAGGCGAAGCCGCCAAACGCTCGGGCTGCCAGGTAAAACGCGCGGTTGGGAATGCCGGAGTTGATGTGTACACCGCCATTGTCTTCGCTGGTGATGACGAACTTGCGCATGTGATCCGGTTGCGGATCCTTGCCCAGCATCGGGTCGTCGTATGCCGTGCCGGGGTGCGACATCGAGCGCAGGCCCTTGCCTTGGATCTGTGGCATCAGCAGGTCGGCGCCGATCAACCAGTCTGCCTGCTCGGCGGTTTGGCCAAGGGTGTATTGCTTGGTCAACACGCCGAATACATCCGAGAGCGACTCGTTCAGCGCGCCGGACTGGTTGGCATAAATCAGCCCGGCTTCGCTTTCGGTGACGCCGTGGGCCAATTCATGGCCGATGACGTCGAGCGAGCGGGTGAAGCGCTGGAAGATTTCGCCATCCCCGTCACCGAAGACCATCTGCGCGCCGTTCCAGAATGCGTTCTCGTAGCCCTGGCCATAATGCACGCTGCCGATCAGCGCGAATCCCTGATTGTCGATCGAGTCGCGACCGAGCACCTTCCAGAAGAAATCATAGCTGGCGCCCAGCGCATCGTAAGCCTCGTCGACTGCCGGATCCCCCGATGCCGGCTGGCCCTCGAGACGCACCGGCATGCCCGGTAAGAGCATTTTGTTCTGCGCATCATGCACGCTGCGCCGCGCCAGGCCAGGCTTGCTCGCCTCCGGCAGAATCGCCCGCGCCGGCGGCTGTGAAGGACGGCCGGGGTTGGGCAGCAGGCTGCGCACATGATTGAGCGTCTGCATCGCGGCGTTGCGCTGCGGCTCGGAACCGTGGGCAATGATGCGGTTGAGAATGTAGGGTGGGATGAAACTGCGCAGCAATCGAGAGTCGGTCATCTAAGCATCCTTGTCGTCATACGATGTCGATACACATGTGAGCGGCAAGGCGTGTTTTCGGTTCCATGGATTGCCATCGACGCCGGATTCTGCGAAAAACGCCGCCTGCGAACATCTCAAGAGCCAACGACATGACAGACGAACTGCAAATTATCGACCTGCAACCGGGCGACGGCAAAGCCGCGGTGAAAGGCGCGCTGATCACCACCCAATACACCGGCTGGCTGGAAGACGGCACTGAATTCGATTCGTCCTGGAGCCGGGGCAAGCCGTTTCAGTGCGTAATCGGCACTGGGCGCGTGATCAAAGGCTGGGATCAGGGCCTGATGGGCATGCAGGTCGGCGGCAAACGCAAATTGCTGGTACCGGCGCATCTGGGCTACGGCGAGCGGACCATGGGCAAGATCCCGCCGAATTCGAATCTGGTGTTTGAGATTGAGTTGCTGGAGGTTTTGACGCGGGAGGATTGAAGGGGGAGGAATCATCCAGCGGAGTTTCTGTGCAGCTGGATGATGTCGATGGTTAGCTGCGAAGTTGCATGCTATTCAACTCCCTCGATTTCGAAACTCGGAATGCAGGGTGGACATTGCCACGCAGAGCCAGTGTCAGGCCCATTGCAACGGGCCTGACGGAAAGCAAATGTCCACCTCCAGCCTTGCAGCAGCTGACAGGTTGACCAATGCATCGAGCGAGAATTTGTCGATTTTCCCGTTGAGTACATCATTGAGGCGCGGCTGCGAGATTCCCAATCTCTGTGCCGCGTCCTTTTGAGGGAGCTCCCACGCTCGAATGGTCTCGCAAAGCGAACGCATGAGCTTGGCTCGCAAACGCATGTTGGCGGCTTCCTGAGGCGTGTCCTCCAATGCATCCCATACACTGGAAAATCGTTGGGATGAGTCTTGATGTTCCTTCATGGCTTAACCTATTTCCTGATATCTGGCCCGGGCCAGTTCGATGTCTCTAATTTCCGTTTTACGCGTGGTTTTGTGCATGGCGTGAAGCACATAGATTGCTTCAGGTCGATTGACTACATAAAACACGCGAAACGCCCCTGAGTCCTCGGTGATTCTGATTTCGTTGACACCGCGTCCTACGGTTTTCATAGGGCGCCAATCGAGTGGGGCATCACCCTGTTGCAACAGGTCCAGCTGAAACCCCGCCGCTCTTCGGGCATCAACCGGGAACGCTTTGAGATCTTTCAACGCGCTTCCCACGAACACCACATCCTTGTGTTTCGGCATCGGCTAGTCCTGTGTCAAAAGGAAAAGCGTAATAGCTGAACGTAAGCGGCGACGGTGAGTTGTATTGCAAGAAGTGCCAGTGCGCGTTTGATTTTCAGGTTATATCAGAATCAATATAAAGCAAGCCGCATTTGTCCGTTTTATGATTTTCATCGGCTGGCGTTTCTGCAGGTCTCGCCGCCAGCGTCGGCCCTTAAAACGCTGTGGAATGGAGCGAAAGCTTGTTGCTTCGCCCAAACCGCTCCCGATAAACCGACGGCGGTACGCCCACCACGCTGCGGAACGCCACACGAAAACTCTCCACCGAGCGATAGCCGCAGCGCTGGGCGATCTGCTCGGTGTGTTGATGGGTGCTCTCGAGCAGCTCCCGCGCTCGTGCCAGGCGTTCATGTTGCAGCCAGGCCTTGGGCGTTTGCCCGCTGGCTTCGGTGAAACGCCGTAGAAAGGTGCGCTCGCTCATCGCCGCTTCACTGGCCAGATCGCGGACTTCCAGTGGTTCGTGCAGGCGTTCGCGGGCCCATTGCATGACGCGCGACAGGTCGCTGCGGGGTGTCGGGCTGACCGGGGTGGGGATGAATTGGGCCTGGCCGCCGGTGCGTTGTGGCGACATGACCAGGCGCCGCGCGACGGCGTTGGCGACCTGCGTGCCGAAGTCGCGGGTTACCAGGTGCAGGCAGGCGTCGATGCCGGCGGCGCTGCCGGCGGAGGTGATCAGTTGACCGGCGTCGACGTAGAGCACGTCCGGATCGACCTCGATCGCCGGGAAGCGTTGCGCCAGTTCACCGGTGTAGCGCCAGTGCGTGGTGGCGCGGTGGCCGTCGAGCAGGCCGCTGGCGGCGAGCACGAACACGCCCGAGCAGATCGACAGCAACCGCGCGCCTCGGTCATGCGCCCGACGCAACGCGTCGATCAGCGCAGGCGGTACCGGGGCGTTGCGGTCGCGCCAGCCCGGAATGACGATGGTGCGCGCTGCGGCGAGCAGTTCCAGGCCACCATCGGCCAGCACCTGAATCCCGCCCATGGCGCGCATCGGGCCTTGATCGACTGCCGCTATCGCGTGTTCGTACCAAGGGAAGTCGAACTCTGGTCGGGCCAGGCCGAAGATCTCCACGGCAATGCCGAACTCGAATGTGCAGAGGCCATCGTAGGCCAGAATGGCAACCAGATTGGGCTGAGTGGGCATTTGGCGGAAATCTCCCGGTCGGTGTCTTGCGCGCCACTGTAGCGGCAAGCGCCGTCTCGATAAAGTCTGTTCATCCCCCACAGACAAAGGAGCAACACAGCATGACCAGCCTGGTTCGCGAAATTCCCGCCGCCCCTTCGGCGATTGCCCTGATGCATTTCAGCAATCGTCTGACCTTCGAAACCGATTGTTCCGACGTGTTTAGTAGCCACGAGGCCGGGGAGGTCGATTTTGTTCTGGTGGATGTGCGCGGCCCATTGGCGTTCGAGCGCGGCCATGTGCCCGGCGCGATCAATATCCCGACCCGCTTGCTCACGGCGGAGCGCTTGGCCGATTACCCGAAACACACTTTGTTCGTGGTCTATTGCGCCGGGCCGCATTGCAACGGCGCGAACAAGGCGGCGGTGAAGCTGGCGGCGTTGGGCTATCCGGTCAAGGAGATGATCGGCGGTGTCACCGGATGGCTCGATGAGGGTTTCGAATTGAACGCGGTTTCAGCAACCAACACTGCGATCAGCTGCGCCTGCTGACGCTTCGATCTCGCCGCCATGGACGCTCCGCATCTCGTGTCAGGACATAGAGAGTCCCGAGCAAAAAAACGCATATTTCTGACCTGAAAAGGGCAGTGTCCTACAGCCTTCGCACCACCACGGCGCACGCGTTGACCCCAGTCAATGCGTGCGCCGATGTTCTGTAAGTAATTGTCGCTTAAAAACAATTGCCTCCGTGCGCGCCGCCATAGACTGCCGGCCACGTCGGTTTTTGCCGTTAGAACGCCATGACCGAACGCTGACTCGAAAGCTGCCAATAAAAGCCTCCGCACGGGAGTAATAAATGAAAAAGCTAGTGATGTTCGGTGCCCTGGCACTGTCGATGTTGTCCCTGACCGCCGTGGCCGAAGACGCCAAGCCGATCCGCATCGGTATCGAAGCCGGGTACCCGCCATTCTCGATGAAAACCCCTGACGGCAAACTCACTGGTTTTGACGTGGACATCGGTGACGCACTGTGCGCGCAGATGAAGGTTAAATGCACGTGGGTCGAGCAAGAGTTCGATGGCCTGATCCCGGCGCTGAAAGTGAAGAAGATCGACGCGATCCTGTCGTCGATGACCATCACTGACGATCGCAAGAAAAACGTCGATTTCACCATCAAGTACTACCACACCCCGGCGCGCTTCGTGATGAAGGAAGGCTCGGGCGTGAAAGACCCGCTGACCGAACTCAAGGGCAAGAAAGTCGGCGTGCTGCGCGCCAGTACTCACGACCGTTACGCGACCGAAGTGCTGGTTCCGGCCGGGATCGAACTGACGCGCTACGGCTCGCAGCAGGAAGCCAACCTCGACATGGTGTCCGGGCGTATCGACGCGATGCTCGCTGACTCGGTCAACCTCAGCGACGGTTTCCTGAAAACCGACGCCGGCAAAGGCTTCGAATTCGTCGGCCCGACCTACGAAGACGCCAAGTACTTCGGCGGCGGCGCTGGCATTGCCGTGCGCAAGGGCGATACTGCGCTGGCTGAGCAATTCAACAAAGCCATCACCGAAATCCGCGCCAATGGCGAGTACAAGAAAGTCCAGGACAAGTACTTCGACTTTGACGTATACGGCCATTAATACGCCGTGAAAAAAAAGTGGCCCCGTTTGCGCGGTGGCCACTTTTTTTATGTTCTTTTATTGATGGAAATTCTCTGTGGGAGCGAGCCTGCTCGCGAAAGCGGTCTGACATTCGACATCGTCATCGTCTGACCTGACGCATTCGCGAGCAGGCTCGCTCCCACAGGGATTTGCGTAACCCAGCTATTAAGGAGTTTTCCATGCAACGCATCGACCACGTTCTGCCCTGGAGCCACTTGGGCAGCGAGCGCTCCCTCAGCGTTTTTCGCTACGGCGCCGGCAGCCGCAAGGTGTATATCCAGGCCAGCCTGCACGCCGATGAACTGCCGGGCATGCGTACCGCGTGGGAACTCAAGCTGCGTTTGAACGAACTGGAACGGCAGGGCCGTTTGCAGGGCGTTATCGAACTGGTGCCGGTGGCCAATCCGATCGGCCTGGATCAGCATCTGCAAGGCAATCACATGGGCCGCTTCGAACTGGGCAGCGGCAAGAATTTCAACCGCGCATTCGTCGAACTCAGCGCCCCGGTCGCGGCGCTGGTTGGCGAGCGTCTGGGCGCGGATGCCGAGGCCAACGTCGCGCTGATCCGCCAGGCCATGGCTCAGGTCTTCGAAGAATTGCCGGCGCCGGCATCGCAACTGGAAGCCTTGCACCGCTTGTTGCTGCGCCACGCCTGCGACGCCGACATCACTCTCGACTTGCACTGCGACTTCGACGCTGCGATTCACCTCTACGCGCTGCCGCAACACTGGCCGCAATGGCAATCGCTGGCGGCGCGGTTGCAGGCCGGCGTCGCGTTGCTCTGCGAGGACTCCGGCGGCAGCTCGTTCGATGAGTCGTGCTCGACGCCGTGGCTGCGTCTGGCCAAAGCGTTCCCGAACGCGGCGATTCCGGCGGCGAATCTGGCGACGACGCTGGAGCTGGGCAGTATGGGCGACACCCGCGTCGATCAGGCTCAGGCCAACTGCGAAGCGATCCTGGGTTTTCTCGCCGAGCAGGGTTTCATCAGCGGCGAATGGCCGGCAGCCCCGAACGAATGTTGTGAAGGTCTGCCGTTCGAAGGCACCGAATACCTGTTCGCCCCGCACCATGGCGTGGTCAGTTTCTTGCGCAATGCCGGCGAGTGGGTAGAGCAGGGCGATGCGCTGTTCGAGGTTGTTGACCCGTTGCAGGATCGCGTGACCACCGTGCGCGCCGGCACCAGCGGGGTGCTGTTTGCGATTGATCGCGGGCGTTATACCGAGCCGGGGATCTGGCAGGCGAAAGTGGCGGGGCGGGTGCCGTTTCGTACCGGCAAGCTGACGAACGACTGATGGCTCTTCGCTGAATTTGCTGACCTCATCGCTGGCAAGCCAGCTCCCACAGGGTTGCGGTTGATCTCAAATTTCGGAGACGCCGCAATTCTTGTGGGAGCTGGCTTGCCAGCGATAGCGGCATCAGCCACTCCACAAAATTTGGATCCTCAGCCGAGGATGTTAGGCTCCCCGCGAACCCGACACTCTGTGAAGGAACGCTGCAATGCTCAAATTGTTCGCCCTGCTGACCCTGCTTGCATCCACCGCCGTTCACGCGCAAACCACCCTGCAATCCGATCTGCCACTCAAGTACCTCGAACAGGTCCACGCCGACGCCGAACCACGTCCGCTGGTGATTTTCCTGCACGGTTACGGCAGTAACGAGGCCGATCTGATCGGCATGAAATTTCAGCTGCCGGCGCAGTACAACTACCTTTCCGTGCGGGCACCGATGACGTTGGGTGAAGGACGTTTCCAGTGGTTTCGCAAGAAGGGTGAAGGCGCCTACAACGGCGAGACCGATGATCTGAAGGTCAGCGGCCAGAAGCTGCGCGACTTTATCGCCCAGGCGGCGAAGAAATATCACGCCGCGCCGGACAAGGTGTACCTGATCGGCTTCAGCCAGGGCGCGATGATGAGTTACGAAGTGGGCCTGCGCGCGCCAGCGGTCGTGGGCGGGTTTGCCGCGTTGAGCGGGCGCTTGTTGCCGGTGCTCAAAGCCGAACTCAAGCCCGGGCAAGCGCCACTGCCGCTGAGCATATTTATCGGCCACGGCACCGCTGATGATCCGGTGCCTTACCGTCACGGCACCGAGGCCAACGCGCTATTGCACAAGCTCGATTACCAGCCCGAGTTTCACGCGTATCCGGGCGTCGGCCACAGCATCAGTGCGGCCGAATTGCGCGATTTGAACGGCTGGTTGCAGCGGCTCAATCCTTGACGATGGCTTTGACCAAAGCATCGTGACCCTTCTTGTCGCTGACGCGGGAAATCACCTGCACCAGCGCCATCTTCGTCCCCGAGCCGGCCAGTAGCGTGGTGTTCAGCGTCTGGCCACCGCCCTGAGTGGCGGTGCTGTCAACCTGACGCAGACCCAGGCCGGTACCTTTCTGGGTCAGGCTTTTCTCGCTGAGTTTGTTAAAGTCCGGCAGGGCCTTGCGCTGATCGTCGATGAAACTCGACACGCTGCCGTCAAGAAACTCACCGTCGTTGTCCTTGACGTTCTGGCCTGCGGGGATCTGGTTTTCGGCGGCGATGACCACGGTCTTGGTGGTCTGGTTGGTGTACATCGTGCCCTTGGCCCCGCTTGGGCTGGCGGGCAGCGGGTCAGCGACAAAGCCTTTGGGCAGGACGAAGGCGAATTTGCCGTCGAGCAGCGTAACCTTCTCGGTTTTGACCTTTTCCTTGGCGGCGTGCGCGTTGATCGCGGCGAAACCGGCGACGGCCGCCAGCATCAGGACGAGGGCTTTTTTGCTCAACAATGACATGTGAATCTCCGGTGAATGGTCGCGCGAGGCGGGCGATCATCCCACGGAGCGTGCCGGGCGTTCCAGCGCGATTCGTCCGGGCGGTTATTGCGCTTGCGCCTTGGCCACTGGCCGCGCCAGCAGACGCCGGGTCACCCCGAGCATGGCCACCGACACTGCCACGCCTACGACAAAACCGCTGAGGCCCATGCTCGGCAGCGTCAGGGCCGACACCAGGCAGAACGCCGAAAACGAATACATGCCGGTCGCCGTTGCGCGCAATAACGCAGCGGTAAACGCCGGGCCGCGAGTTTGTTGCGAGAACACTGCCATGACGCTGCCGAGCACCGGGAACACCGCGAGCAGGCCGCTCCAGCGTTCGCCGACGGTGCTTGCCAGCATCGTCACCACCAGCGTCAGCGCCGCACCGGCGATCATCCGCCAGATCAGTTTGTCCGACTTCGGTGCTGGCCCGTTCAACACCGGCTGCACCTCAGGGAACAGATAAGGCGAAGCGAGCAGTGCCACCGCTGCCGCAATCACCGAGAACGGCAAGGACGCCGGAATCACCGACAACACCGTCGCCAGCGCGGCCCAAACCGCCAGTGAAATGGTCAACGCCCACGGCCAGTTCGCCCGCTGCGCCACCTGCGCATAGGTAATGCAGAAAGCGATCATCGCGAACATCGCCGACAGCGCCGCCACCGCCGATTGCGCGGCAAACTGCGGCCCTTGTTCAATCGCCAGAAAGAACAGAATCGGCCCGACCACCACCGGCAATCCCGACAACCACCCGGCCACGCTCGGCCCCCAGCGTTTGCCCGCCAGGGAAATCAGCAGGAGAAAACCGGGAATCAGCAGCAGTTTGAGGATCAGCACGCGGGTGTCTCCATCGGGTCAGGATGAGCCACGTTAGCACTGCCGATTAAAGATTGCTGCCTATGTTCGCAATTTTTGTATACAAAAATTCAGGCGCGAATCCGGCTATGCTTTGATCATTAGAATGCAGCGGAGACGATACGGCGATGAACAGAACACCCAAGCTCGTACGTGGCTGTTGTGGCATCGGCTTGTGGGCGCTGTTGCTGACGCCGACGTGGGCCAATTGGCAGGACGCAGTGCCGGGCGCGCAAATCATCGGCAGTGGCGATTTCAGCGTGTTCGGCTTCGATGTTTACAGCGCGCGCTTGTGGAGTGCCGCGCGGCCTCTGGCGGACGGCCAGCCGTTTGCTCTGGAGCTGATCTACCGGCGCAACATCTCGCGAGACGATCTGGTCAGCACCAGCGTCGATGAGATCAAACGCCTTGCCGGTCCTCGGGTCACTTCAGCGCAATTGGCCGGCTGGCAGAAGCAGATGCAGCAATCCTTTGTCGACGTCCAGGCCGGCACGCGCATAACAGGCGTGTATCTGCCGGGGCAGGGCGCGCGGTTTTTTGTCGGGCAGAAGCTCCAGCATGAGATTGAGGATCCGCAGTTTGCCAAGGCGTTCTTCGATATCTGGCTGGATCCGCGAACACGCAGTCCCGAGTTGCGCGAGCAGTTGCTGGGGGTGAACCCATAGGTTCAGTGATCTTTGCGCTTCAAGGCATCAGGCGAAACGACTAAGCTGCCGGGCTCCCGTTTTTGTTTCTGGATGTGTGCGTGAAATTCAGTTTGCCCAAAATCGCCACCGCGCCGTTTTGCCCGCCGGAAGTGGCTGGCAGTGTTGCGGTTGATCCGACTGCCTCGTTCTTCAAACGTGTGCTGCGTTTCGCCGGTCCCGGTTTGCTGGTGTCGATCGGCTACATGGATCCGGGCAACTGGGCGACCGCGATCGAGGCCGGTTCGCGTTTTGGCTACAGCCTGTTGTTCGTCGTGTTGCTGGCGAGTCTGGCCGGCATGGTGGTGCAGTGCCTGTGCTCGCGGTTGGGCATCGCCACCGGGCGCGATCTGGCGCAGTTGTCCCGCGAGCGCTACAGCACGCCGACCGCGCGCCTGCAGTGGCTGCTGGCGGAAATCTCAATCATCGCCACCGACCTCGCCGAAGTGCTCGGCTGCGCTCTCGCGTTTCACTTGCTGCTCGGTTGCTCGCTGACCTTCGGCATCGCTCTGACGGCGTTCGACACGCTGCTGGTGCTGGCCCTGCAGAACCGGGGATTCCGCCGTCTCGAAGCGATCATGCTGGTGCTGGTCGCGACCATCGGTGTGTGTTTCTTCGTCGAATTGTTGTTGATCAAACCGTACTGGCCAGACGTGGCGCTGGGCTTTAAACCCTCGCTGTCCGCGATCAGCGATGCGGCGCCGCTGTATCTGGCCATCGGCATTCTCGGCGCCACAGTGATGCCGCATAACCTGTATCTGCACACATCGATCGTGCAAACGCGGATGATCGGCAAGGACTTGGCAAGCAAGCGGGACGCGGTGAAACTGGCGCGCATCGACACCATCGGTTCGCTGGCCCTGGCGCTGCTGGTCAACGCGGCGATCCTGATTCTCGCAGCGGCGGCGTTTCACCAGTCCGGGCACACCGATGTGGTCGACATTCAGGACGCCTATCACCTGCTCGACCCACTGGTTGGCGGTGCGCTGGCCAGTGTGCTGTTCGGCGTGGCGCTGCTCGCGTCGGGGCAAAGTTCGACCTTCACCGGGACCATCGCCGGGCAGGTCATCATGGAAGGCTATCTGAACCTGCGCATCCCGTGCTGGCAGCGGCGTTTGATCACTCGCGGGCTGGCGCTGATTCCGGCGTTCATCGGCGTCTGGCTGCTCGGTGATGGCGCGATCGGCAAACTGCTGGTGTTGAGCCAGGTGGTGCTCAGCCTGCAACTGCCGTTCGCCTTGTACCCGCTGATCCGCATGACCAACGATCGGCAATTGATGGGGCCGTTCGTCAATCGCTGGCCCACGCGGGTGCTGGCCTGGGGGCTGTTTGTGTTGATCAGCGTGGCGAACAGTTGGTTGATATTGCAGTGGGCGGTTTGATCGCTGAGTTGCGGTAGCTGGCAGGGCCTCTTCGCGAGCAGGCTCGCTCCCACACGCCGCAATCTGGATGGGCAGCCGACGAGGGGTCATCCATCAACTTGTTTCGCGGCGGGCGAGCCTATACTGTATATGCACACAGTAAAGAGCCCGCGCCATGCAAATCATCGACAAGCTGAGCATCCTCGCCGACGCCGCCAAGTACGACGCCTCCTGCGCCAGCAGCGGTGCGCCCAAGCGCAGCTCCGAGGGCAAGAGCGGGCTCGGTTCGACGGACGGCATGGGCATTTGCCACAGCTACACGCCGGACGGGCGCTGTGTGTCGTTGCTGAAAATCCTGCTGACCAACTTCTGCCTTTACGATTGCCAATATTGCGTCAACCGCCGTTCCAGCGATGTGCCGCGTGCGCGCTTCACCCCGGAAGAAGTCGTGACGCTGACCATGGATTTCTACCGCCGCAACTGCGTCAGCGGGCTGTTTCTCAGCTCCGGGATCATTCGCTCGGCGGACTACACCATGGAGCAACTGGTGCGCGTCGCCAAGTTGCTCCGCGAAGAGCACGAATTTCGCGGCTACATCCATTTGAAGACCATTCCGGAAGCCGATCCCGCCTTGATCGAAGAAGCCGGGCGCTATGCCGATCGCCTCAGCGTCAACATCGAACTGCCCACCGATGCCAGCCTGCAGACACTGGCGCCGGAGAAGGACATCACCTCGATCAAGCAAGCGATGAACACCATCTACACCGGCGTGCAAACAGTGTTGAACGAGCCGCGCTCGGCAAAATTCGCCCCGGCCGGGCAGAGCACGCAACTGATCGTCGGTGCCGATGACACCGACGACAGCACCATCCTCCACAGCGCTCAATCCCTGTATGGCAACTTCCGTTTGCGCCGGGTCTATTACTCGGCATTCAGCCCGATCCCCGACAGCCCGAAAAGCGTACCGCTCGCCGCGCCACCGCTGATGCGCGAGCACCGTTTGTATCAGGCTGATTTCCTCCTGCGCAGCTACGGCTACAGCGCTGACGAATTGCTCAAAGGCCCGGGCAATCTGGCGCTCGATATTGACCCGAAGCTGGCTTGGGCGCTGGAAAATCGCGAAGTGTTCCCGCTCGACCTCAATCGTGCCGACGCGACGTTGATCGCACGCATCCCGGGCATCGGCTTGCGCACCACCGAGCGCCTGGTCGAGTTGCGCCGTCAGCGCCGCATCCGTTACGAAGACGTGGCACGGATGCGCTGTGTGCTGGCCAAGGCCAAGCCGTTCATCATCACCAGCGATTACCACCCGCAACAGGCGGAAGTCACCAGTCACATGCTCTACCAGCAATTGCGCGACCGGCCGATGCCGCAGCAGATGGGGTTGTGGGGATGATCAGTCTCGATTGTGATGATCTGTTCGACACATGGCGCCAGCAGGCCCGCTGGTTGCTCAGCCATGAGATCGATCCGAGTCTGGTGAGCTGGGCGGCGGAAGGCGTTGGCGATCTGTTTGCCAGTGATGATCACGTGCCCGAAGGGCAGGGGCCGTTTCAGGCGCGTATTCCCCGTGCGCTGCTCGCCACCCTCGAACAAGCGGCGCGCTATCGCGGCGAACAGCGCTGGAGCCTGTTGTATGAAGTGCTCTGGCGGATCAGTCACGGCGACCGCACGGCGATGATGGCCGGCGACAAACTCGGCAGCGAGTTGCAGCGGCGCATCAAGCAGGTCAGCCGCGAGGCCCATCATCTGCATGCATTCGTGCGTTTCATCGAGCGGCCGAAGGATCTGCCTGGTCCACAATACGTGGCGTGGCACGAACCGGCGCATGACATCCTGCACAGCGCCAGCGAGCACTTTATCGGTCGCATGGGCCAGCATCGCTGGTTGATCGCCACACCGCGCGATGGTGTGTACTACGACGGTGAGCAGTTGATTCACGAGCGGCAATGCCCGATTGAATGGCAGCAACTGGCACAGAACGTCGATGACCCCCACGGCGATTTATGGTTGACCTACTACAGCCACATCTTCAACCCGGCGCGGTTGAACCCGAAGGTCATGCAAGGGCATCTGCCGGTGCGGTTCTGGAAGAATCTGCCGGAGGGGGAGTTGATACCGGGATTGATCACCCAGGCGCGGATGGGCAAACAGCAGAATGGGCAGGCGAGCGGGATTTCGGATCGGACGGGCAAGCGCATTGCCTCCAAAAATCAAAAGCAAACCCTCACCCCAGCCCTCTCCCGGAGGGAGAGGGAGCCGACCGAGGTGTTCTTGCGAACTCCATCGACCTGAATGGCCGAGGCGAACGCGATTTTTGAAAAGCGCACAAGTCGGCTCCCTTTCCCCCTCGCCCCCTTGGGGGCGGTCCGACGTTCCGGGAGGGCTGGGGTGAGGGGGTGACGTTCTTCAATACGACACCAGAGCCCAGCCCTACAAAAAAGCCCCCCACCAATCACTCGGTGGAGGGCTTTTGAGCATCAGCAGTCGTCAGATCAAACCTTGACGATCCAGCCCGCTGGCGCTTCGATGTCGCCGGTCTGCACACCGGTCAGCTCTTTGTAGAGCTTCTGAGTGACCGGACCGACTTCGGTTTCGCTGTGGAACACGTGCAGGTGGTCGTTGTAGCTGATACCACCAATCGGGGTGATCACCGCGGCGGTACCGCAGGCGCCGGCTTCCTTGAAGTCCGACAGCTTGTCGATCAGCACGTCGCCTTCGACCACTTCCAGGCCCAGACGCGATTTTGCCAGTTCGATCAGCGACAGGCGGGTGATGCCTGGCAGGACCGACGGCGAGTTCGGGGTGACGAACTTGTTGTCGTGGGTGATCCCGAAGAAGTTGGCCGAACCGACTTCCTCGATCTTGGTGTGGGTCATCGGATCGAGGTAGATCGCGTCGGCGAAGTTGGCTTTCTTGGCTTTCGAGCCCGGCATCAGGCTGGCGGCGTAGTTGCCACCGACCTTGGCCGCACCGGTGCCTTGCGGGGCCGCGCGGTCGTAGCTGGAGATCTGGAAGTTGTGCGGGGTCAGGCCGCCCTTGAAGTAGGCGCCGACCGGGATGCAGAAGATCGAAAAGATGAACTCGGGCGCGGTGCGTACGCCGATGTTGTCACCGACGCCGATCACGAACGGGCGCAGGTACAGCGCGCCGCCAGTGCCGTAAGGCGGGATGAAACGCTCGTTGGCGCGAACCACGGCTTTGCAGGCTTCGATGAACTGCTCGGTGTCGACCGTCGGCATCAGCAGACGCGCGCAGCTGCGTTGCATGCGCAGGGCGTTCTGGTCCGGGCGGAACAGGTTGATCGAGCCGTCCTTGCAGCGATAGGCCTTCATGCCTTCGAAGCACTGCTGACCATAGTGAAGGGCGGTGGAGCCTTCGCTGATGTGCAGGACGTTATCTTCGGTCAGGGTGCCTTTGTCCCACTCGCCATCGCGAAAGTACGACAGATAGCGCTTGTCGGTCTTGATGTAGTCAAAACCCAGCTTGTCCCAATTGATGCTTTCGTTACCCATGACACCCTCTATCACTGAACAACCGCCGAAACGGTTCAAGGCTTCTGACGTTTTTTTGGATGGGCACAACAATACTTCATTCTTGAGCGGTTTCGCAGCTTGTGGCGAGGGGATTTATCCCCGCTGGGCTGCGAAGCGGCCCCTTTGGCTCAGATATCTGACGTTCGGCGGTGGCCGATTTTGCGGTCGCTGCGCAACCCAGCGGGGATAAATCCCCTCGCCACAGCGGCATTCGGCTGCAACTGTCACAGATGCAACGCATGCCCCAGCGCCCGCAACGCCGCTTCCTGCACCGCTTCGCCCAAGGTGGGGTGAGCATGAATGGTGCCGCCGATGTCTTCCAGGCGCGCGCCCATTTCCAGGCTCTGCGCGAATGCCGTCGACAATTCGGAAACCCCGACGCCCACCGCTTGCCAGCCGACAATCAGATGATTGTCACGACGTGCGACCACGCGGACGAAGCCGCTTTTCGATTCCAGGGTCATTGCGCGGCCGTTGGCGGCGAACGGGAAGCTTGCAACGATGCAGTCCAGCCCGGCAGCCTTGGCCTCGTCCGGAGTTTTGCCGACCACCACCAGTTCCGGGTCGGTAAAGCACACGGCGGCGATGGCGGTCGGGTTGAATTCGCGGCGCTTGCCGCTGATCAGCTCGGCAACCATCTCGCCCTGAGCCATGGCGCGGTGGGCCAGCATCGGTTCGCCGCTCACGTCGCCAATGGCGTAGACGTTGCGCATGCTGGTCTGGCAACCGCTGTCGATCTTGATCGCCGAACCGTTCATGTCCAGATTCAACGCTTCGAGATTGAAGCCCTGCGTATTGGGTTTGCGTCCGACCGCGACCAGTACCTGATCGGTTTCCAGATTGAGGGTTTCGCCTTCGGGATCGCGCACCTGCAACTTGCCGTCGAAACCCAGCACGCTGTGCTTGAGGTACAGCTTCACACCCAGTTGCTTGAGCGCCTCATGCACCGGTTGCGTCAGTTCTGCGTCATAGGCCGGCAGGATGCGGTCCTGCGCCTCGACCACGCTGACTTCGGCGCCGAGCTTGCGATAGGCGATGCCCAGCTCCAGACCGATGTAACCACCGCCGACCACCACCAGACGCTTCGGCACAGCCGTCGGCGCCAGCGCTTCGGTGGAGGAGATGATTGGCCCGCCAATCGGCAGGATCGGCAGGTTGACGCTGGTCGAACCGGTGGCCAGCACCAGATGCTCGCACTGGATTCGGGTATCGCCGACTTCCACGGTTTTGCCGTCGATGATTTTCGCCCAGCCGTTGATGACCTGAACCTTGTTTTTCTTCAACAGCGCGGCGACGCCAGTGGTCAGGCGATCAACGATGCCGTCCTTCCACTCCACACTTTTGCTGATATCCAGGGTCGGCGCGGCAACGCTGATGCCCAACGCCGAATGCTTGCTGTGATGCTGCGTCTGATGAAACTGCTCAGCCACATGAATCAGCGCTTTCGACGGAATGCAGCCGATATTCAGGCAGGTGCCGCCCAACGATTGGCCTTCGACCAGGATGGTCGGGATGCCCAGTTGCCCAGCGCGGATCGCGGTAACGTAACCGCCGGGGCCGCCGCCGATGATCAGCAGCGTAGTGTTCAGAGATTGCATTCGGGCTTACTCCACAAACAAGGTGGCGGGTTGTTCGAGCAAGCCACGAATGGCCTGAATGAAGAGCGCCGCGTCCATGCCGTCGACCACGCGATGATCGAAGGAGCTGGAGAGGTTCATCATCTTGCGGATCACCACTTGGCCTTTGACCACCATTGGCCGTTCGACGATTTTGTTCACGCCGATAATGGCCACTTCCGGCAGGTTCAGCACCGGCGTGCTGACAATGCCGCCCAGCGCACCGAGGCTGGTGAGCGTAATGGTCGAACCGGACAGCTCATCGCGGCTGGCCTTGCCATTGCGCGCGGCGTTGGCCAAACGCGAAATTTCCGCGGCGCTGTCCCACAGGCTGCGCGCTTCGGCGTGACGCACGACGGGCACCATCAGGCCGACATCGCTTTGCGTGGCGACGCCGACATGCACCGCACCGAGGCGGGTGATGACTTGCGCTTCGTCATCGTAACGGGCGTTCATCTGCGGGAAGTCGCGCAGGGCGACGACCAGCGCGCGAACGAGGAACGGCAGCAAGGTCAACTTGCCACGGCTGGCGCCATGTTTTTCATTCAGGTGCGCTCGCAGTTCTTCGATCGCGGTGACGTCGATTTCCTCGACATAGCTGAAATGCGCTGCGCGCTGCGTGGCGTCCTGCATGCGCTGGGCGATCTTGCGACGCATGCCGATCACTTGAATCTGTTCTTCGTCGTTGCGTTGAGCGTAAGCGGCAGCGGCCGGCGCCGAAGCATTCGACTGACCTTGCGCCAGATAGGCCTCAAGATCCTCATGCAACACGCGACCGGCCGGGCCGGTGCCGCGCACCAGACGCAATTGAATGCCCAGATCCAGCGCATGTTTGCGCACGGCTGGCGAGGCCAGCGGACGCTCACTGGCTTCGCGGGCAACCATGGGACCCTGGCAAACGGCAGCCGGACGTGGTGCGGCGGCTGCGGCGGGCTTGCTTTCGACAGCGACCTCAACTTTCGGCGCAACCGGTGCTTCTTTGACAGCCGCAGGTGCGGCGGACTCTTTAAGGTTGCCGGCTCCTTCGACTTCGATGCTGATCAACACACTGCCGACCGCCATCACTTCACCCGGCTGACCACCGAGGGCAATCACTTTCCCGTGTACCGGCGACGGAATATCGACCATCGCCTTGTCGGTCATCACATCCGCCAGTACCTGGTCTTCAACCACCAGATCGCCCACCTTGACGTGCCACTGCGACAGTTCTACTTCTGCGATGCCTTCGCCAATGTCCGGCATCTTGATAACGTGCGTGCCCATTCAGACCTCCATGACCCGTTTCAACGCCGCGCCCACGCGGGACGGCCCTGGGAAATACGCCCACTCCTGCGCGTGCGGGTAGGGAGTGTCCCAACCGGTGACGCGCTCGATCGGCGCTTCCAGGTGATGGAAGCAATGCTCTTGCACCAGCGACACCAGCTCGGCGCCGAAACCGCAGGTGCGGGTAGCTTCGTGAACCACCACGCAGCGGCCGGTTTTCTTCACCGACTTGACGATGGTCTCCAGATCCAGCGGCCACAGGCTGCGCAGGTCGATGACTTCGGCATCGACGCCGGATTCTTCGGCAGCGACTTGCGAGACGTATACGGTGGTGCCGTAGGTCAGCACGGTCACGTCCTTGCCCGGGCGAGTGATCGCAGCGACGTCCAGCGGCACGGTGTAGTAACCGTCCGGCACCTGGGCTTGCGGGTGTTTCGACCACGGGGTTACCGGGCGGTCGTGATGGCCATCGAACGGGCCGTTGTACAGGCGTTTCGGCTCAAGGAAGATCACCGGGTCATCGTTTTCGATGGAGGCGATCAGCAAACCTTTGGCGTCGTACGGGTTGGACGGCATCACCGTGCGCAGACCGCAGACCTGAGTGAACATTGCCTCGATGCTCTGGCTGTGGGTCTGGCCGCCGTAGATGCCGCCGCCGCATGGCATGCGCAGGGTCATCGGTGCGGTGAACTCGCCGGCCGAGCGATAACGCAGGCGCGCCGCTTCGGAAATGATCTGGTCGGAGGCGGGGTAGACGTAGTCGGCGAACTGGATTTCGGCGACCGGACGCAAACCGTAGGCGCCCATGCCGACGGCCACGCCGACGATGCCGCTTTCCGAGATCGGCGCGTCGAACACCCGCGAGGTGCCGTACTTGGTCTGCAGGCCTTCGGTGCAGCGGAACACGCCGCCGAAGTAGCCGACGTCCTGACCGAAGACGACGACGTTGTCATCACGCTCAAGCATCACATCCATGGCCGAGCGCAGGGCCTGGATCATGGTCATGGTGGTCGTGGTCATGGCGGTTTCCAACTGAATATTGTTGTTGTGATCGTTCATGTCAGATCCCCAACTGCTGACGCTGGCGCTTCAAGTGCTCCGGCATCTCTTTGTAGACGTCTTCGAACATGGTCGCGGCGCTTGGAATCTGCCCGCCGGCGAGGGTGCCGTACTGTTCGGCCTGTTTCTGCGCGGCAATCACTTCGGCTTCGAGTTCGGCGCTGACGGCAGCGTGTTCTTCTTCCGACCAGTGGCCTACCTTGATCAAGTGCTGTTTCAGACGCGCGATCGGATCGCCGAGCGGGAAGTGGCTCCAGTCATCGGCAGGGCGGTATTTTGATGGGTCGTCGGAGGTCGAGTGCGGGCCGGCGCGGTAGGTGACCCATTCGATCATGGTCGGGCCGAGGTTGCGCCGGGCGCGTTCGGCAGCCCAGGCGGAAGCGGCGTAGACCGCGTAGAAGTCGTTGCCATCGACCCGCAGCGAGGCGATGCCGCAACCGACGCCGCGTCCGGCGAAAGTCGTGGCTTCACCGCCGGCGATGGCCTGGAAGGTGGAAATAGCCCACTGGTTATTCACGACATTGAGGATCACCGGCGCGCGATAAACGTGGGCGAAGGTGAGGGCGGTGTGGAAGTCCGATTCGGCGGTGGCGCCGTCACCGATCCACGCCGAGGCGATTTTGGTGTCGCCCTTGATCGCCGAGGCCATGCCCCAGCCAACGCCCTGAATGAATTGGGTGGCGAGGTTGCCGGAAATGGTGAAGAAACCGGCGTCCTTGACCGAGTACATGATCGGCAACTGGCGGCCCTTGAGCGGATCGCGCTCGTTGGACAGCAACTGGCAGATCAGGTCGACCAGCGGCACATCGCGGGCCATGAGGATGCTTTGCTGGCGGTAGGTCGGGAAGCACATGTCGTCGATGTTCAGCGCCAACGCCTGGGCGCTGCCGATGGCTTCTTCGCCAAGGCTCTGCATGTAGAACGACATCTTTTTCTGCCGCTGGGCGACGACCATGCGGTTGTCGTAGATGCGCGTCTTGAGCATCGCGCGCATGCCTTTGCGCAGGATCTCGACCGGCACGTTTTCGGCCCACGGGCCGAGGGCGTTGCCCTGATCGTCGAGCACGCGAATGAGGCCACGGGCGAGGTCGGCGGTGTCAGCGGGTTCTACATCGACAGGAGGTTTGCGCACCGTACCGGCATCGGTCAGATGCAGGTAGGAAAAATCGGTTTTGCAGCCGGGACGGCCCGAGGGTTCAGGGACGTGCAGGCGCAGCGGTTCATACGCTTGGGTCATGGCTTCTACGCTCGATCTTGTGAATTTCTTGTAGTGAGCTGGCAGTCATTCCCGGGTAGGGGAAATCTTGTCCTACAACAATCATAGGCGTGGCCAAGAAGAATATTTCTCTGTGTTTCGTTGCGCTGGCGACCATTTGCAGATAGAAATTCTGCATAAACATAAAAAACAGGTGGTTTTGTCTCATGCGCAAACTGGACCGTACCGACATCGGCATTCTCAACAGCCTTCAAGAGAACGCGCGGATCACCAATGCCGACCTCGCCCGTTCGGTGAACCTGTCGCCGACGCCATGCTTCAACCGGGTCAAGGCCATGGAAGAATTGGGTCTGATTCGCGAGCAGGTCACGCTGCTGGATGCCGGTCTGCTGGGGCTGCATGTGAATGTGTTCATTCACGTCAGCCTGGAAAAGCAGGTGGAGGAAGCGCTGCAGCACTTCGAGGAGGCGATTTCTGATCGGCCGGAGGTGATGGAGTGCTATCTGATGGCCGGCGACCCGGATTATCTGATCCGTGTGCTGGTGCCGAGCATTCAGTCGCTGGAACGCTTCATGATGGATTTTCTGACCAAGGTGCCGGGGGTGGCGAACATCCGCTCCAGCTTTGCGCTCAAGCAGGTGCGCTACAAGACCGCGTTGCCGTTGCCGGCCAATGGGTTGACGTTGGGCAATTGATACGACTGACCTGCAGACGCCGATCGTTCCCACGCTCCGCGTGGGAATGCCGCCAGGGACGCTCCGCGTTCCGCCTCAAGAAGTGACGCAGAGCGTCACGGGATGCATTCCCACGCGGAGCGTGGGAACGATCAACGATCAGACTTAGGGCGCCTGACTAGGGGTCAGAGTTTGTTCAGCGGAATCTTCAGGTACACCACGCCATTGTCCTCAGGCGCAGGCAGATTCCCAGCCCGCACGTTCACCTGAATCGCCGGCAGCAGCAACGTCGGCATGCCTAACCCAGCGTCACGTGTCGTGCGCATCTCGACGAACGCCGCTTCATCGATCCCGTCATGCACATGAATATTGCTTTTGCGCTGTTCGCCGACAGTGGTCTGGCACTGTGAGGCGCGGCCCTCGGGCGGGTAATCGTGGCAGACGTAAAGCTTCACGCTGGCCGGAAACGCCAGCAGCTTCTGGATTGACTTGAACAATTGCTGCGCATTGCCGCCAGGGAAATCACAGCGCGCGGTGCCGACGTCGGGCATGAACAGCGTGTCGCCTACGAGGATATGTTCACCGTCGATCAGGTAGGCCATGTCCGCTGGCGTATGGCCGGGGACGTGCAGGGCGGTAGCCTTGAGGTTGCCGATCATGAACGACTCGTTCGGCGCGAACAAATGATCGAACTGCGAGCCATCGACGCAAAATTCCGGCTCCAGATTGAACAGCGCCTTGAACACATTCTGCACTTTGCTGATCGATTCACCGATGGCGATCTTGCCCCCCAGTTCCCGACGCAGGTACGGCGCGGCAGACAGGTGATCGGCGTGGGCGTGGGTTTCCAGCAGCCATTGCACTTGCAGCCGGTGCGCACGCACGAAAGCGATGATCTTGTCCGCCTGCGCCGTGCCGGTGCGCCCGGCGGCGCCATCATAGTCGAGCACCGGGTCGACGATCGCGCACTGGCCGCCGTCGGCTTCGTAGACCACGTAGCTGTAGGTCGAGGAGGCGGGGTCGAGGAACGCTTCAATCAGGGCGGGCATGGCGAAAACCTGTGCTGGGTAATTTCGGGTTGCAACACTTTATGTAAAAACATAATGTTCGCAGCTTAAGTGACCTTCAAGGCCTCGTGCAAATGCAATCCAGTCTGACCGAATGTGAAGTCGCCCAACTGCGCGCCTCGGCGTCCAAAGCCTGCGCGCTGCTCAAGGCTCTGGCCAATGAGGATCGCCTGTTGATCCTCTGTCAACTGACCCAGGGCGAACGCAACGTCGGCGAGCTGGAAAAAATGACCGGCGTACGCCAGCCGACGCTGTCCCAGCAACTGGGCATCTTGCGCGATGAAGGGCTGGTCGCGACTCGCCGTGAAGGCAAATATATTTTCTACGGCTTGGCCAGTCACGAAGTGATCCAGGTGATGAAAACCCTTTCGGGGCTGTATTGCGGAGCGGTACTGAAGAGCTGGGAACAGCCATAAATGCCAGCCCTAACACTTACTTACCCTGTGGGAGCTGGCTTGCCAGCGATGAGGACTTATCAGCCAATATTTATGTGACTGACACACCGCTTTCGCTGGCAAGCCAGCTCCCACAGGTTCTTTGGTTTGACCCGAACAAATCCTTGCGTGCAGCAAAAGGAACAAGCAATGAACGATCAACACTGGGGCCCATCCATCAGTGCGGACATCGTGGTCATCGGCGGTGGCACGGCCGGCATCGGTTTTGTCGCCAGCCTGCTCAAGCGTGACCCGCAGCTCAAAGTCACCGTGATCGAACCGAGTTCACAGCACTACTATCAACCGGCGTGGACGCTGGTCGGCGGTGGTGCGTTTGATGTGAAAGACACCGTCAGGCCGATGAGCCAAGTCATGCCACGGCAGGCGACGTGGATTCAGGCCAGTGTCAGCGCCATTGACCCGCAAAGCCGCCAACTCACTCTCGACGACCAGCGCACCGTCAGCTATCAAAACCTGATCGTCTGCCCCGGCCTGCGCCTGGCCTGGGAGAAAATCGAAGGCTTGCAGGAAAGCCTCGGCCAGCACGGCGTCACTTCCAACTACAGCTATCAACACGCCCAGTACACCTGGGATCAAGTGCAGAAACTACGCGACGGCCGGGCGCTGTTTACCCAGCCAGCGATGCCGATCAAATGCGCCGGCGCACCGCAAAAAGCCCTGTATCTGTCTTGCGATTACTGGCGCAAATCCGCCGTGCTGAAAGACATCAATGTCGAATTCAACTTGGCTGGCGCTGCGCTGTTTGGCGTGCCGACCTTCGTGCCGCCGCTAATGAAGTACATCGAACAGTACGACGCGCAACTGGCGTTCAACTCGAATCTGGTCAAGGTCGACGGCCCGGCGAAAACCGCGTGGTTTGAAGTAAAGGACGCCGACGGCAATGTCAGCCGGGTCGCGAAAACCTTCGATCTGCTGCACGTCGTGCCGCCACAAGTCGCGCCGGATTTCATCGCCCAGAGTCCGCTGGCCGATGCCGGCGGTTGGTGCGAGGTCGATCCGCACAGCCTGCAGCATCCGCGCTATCCAGACGTGTTCGCACTGGGCGATATCTGCGGCACCAGCAACGCGAAAACCGCCGCAGCGGTGCGCAAGCAGGTGGTCGTCGTTGCGCAGAACCTGCTGGCCGCGCGCAAACAACAGCCGCTGCCGCTCAAGTACGACGGCTACGGCTCGTGCCCGCTGACGGTGGAGAAGGGCAAGGTGATCCTCGCCGAGTTCGGCTATGGCGGCAAACTGCTGCCGACTTTCCCGCTGGACCCGACCGTGGCCCGCCGTTCGGCGTGGTGGCTGAAGGCGACGTTGCTGCCGTGGTTCTACTGGCACGGCATGCTCAAGGGCCGCGAGTGGCTGACGCGTCTGTCCAGGGTCGACTGAGAAAACCCCTATGTTGCTGGCAAGTCTGTTTGGCGTGGTGATGGGGTTGGTCCTCGGCCTGACTGGCGCGGGCGGCGGGATTCTCGCGGTGCCGGCGCTGGTGCTCGGGCTCGGCTGGACGATGACGCAAGCGGCGCCGGTGGCCTTGTTTGCGGTCGGCAGCGCGGCGGCGGTCGGGGCGATCGACGGTTTGCGCCATGGCCTGGTGCGTTACCGCGCGGCGCTGTTGATCGCGGCACTGGGCGCGGTGTTTTCGCCGCTGGGGATCTACTTCGCACATCAGTTGCCGGAAAAGATTCTGATGATGCTGTTCAGCCTGCTGATGGTCCTGGTCGCCTGGCGGATGTTCAGAAAGGAGCGTCAGCAAGCCGGGCCGAGCGATCACGGCCATGCCAGTTGGGGGCAGAAAAACTGCATGCTCAACGAGCAGACCGGGCGCTTCGACTGGACCGCCAAATGCACCGCCACCCTGGCTGCACTGGGAGCGGTTACTGGCGTGGTTTCGGGTTTACTGGGCGTCGGCGGCGGCTTTCTGATTGTGCCGGCGTTCAAGCAACTGACCGATGTGCAGATGCGCGGCATCGTTGCGACGTCGTTGATGGTGATCAGTCTGATTTCCGCGATCGGGGTGATCGGCGCGTTTCATGCGGGGGTGCGTATCGACAGCCAGGGCGCGGCGTTCATTGTCGCCAGCATCGTTGGCATGCTCATCGGTCGCAGGCTGTGCGCGCAGGTGCCGGCGCGGGCGTTGCAGGTGGGGTTTGCCAGTGTCTGTCTGGTGGTTGCGGGGTACATGTTGTTGCGGGCGTGAAGAACAACAGATCGCAGCCTCCTTGCACGAAGCTGCGATCTTCTCAGCGGGTTACAACACCAGGTGCGGCAGCCACAGCGAAATCGCCGGAACGTAGGTCACCAGCAGCAGCACCAGGAACAGCACGCCATAGAACGGCAGCAGCGCTTTTACGGTGCTTTCGATACTGACCTTGCCCACCGCCGAGCCGACGAAGAGCACGGCGCCCACCGGCGGTGTTATCAATCCGATCCCCAGGTTGACCAGCATGATCATGCCGAACTGCACCGGATCGACACCGATGCCCATGATCACTGGCATCAGGATCGGCGTGAGGATCAGGATCAGCGGCGCCATGTCCATCACCGTGCCAAGCAACAGCAACATGACGTTGATGCACATCAGGATCACGTAGCGGTTGTCCGACAGGGTCAGGAACAGCGTGGTGATTTTCGCCGGAATCTGCATCAGCGTCATGATGTAGCCGAAGCTGGCGGCGAAACCGATCAGGATCATCACGATGGAGATGGTGCGCACCGTGCGATGCATCAGCTTGGGCAACTCGCTCCATTTGTAATCGCGGTAGATGAACATGGTCACGAAGAATGACCACAGCACCGCGATGGCCGCCGATTCAGTGGCGGTGAAAATACCCGAGAGGATGCCGCCGAGGATGATCACCATCGCCATCATGCCCCACAGGGCTTCGCCGACGATCTTCAGCGCCTGGCGCATCGGAATCACTTCGCCCTTGGGGTAGTTGCGCTTTTTCGCGAAGATCAGGCACAGCACCATCAGGCAGGCGCTCATCAGCAGGCCCGGGACGATGCCGGCCATGAACAGCGAAGCGATCGACACCGTACCGCCAGCGGCCAGCGAGTAGAGCACCGAGTTGTGGCTTGGCGGAGTCAGCAGGGCTTGCACTGAACCGCTGACGGTCACGGCGGTGGAGAAGTCCCGTGGATAACCCTTGCGCTCCATCTCCGGAATCAGCACCGAACCCACAGACGCAGTGTCGGCCACCGAAGAACCGGAGATCGCACCGAAGAACGTCGAGGCAACAATGTTGACCAGCGACAGACCACCACGGACGAAACCTACCAGCACGCCGGCACACGCCACCAACCGCCGGGACATGCCGCCCTCGGCCATGATCGCACCGGCGAGGACGAAGAACGGAATGGCCAGCAGCGAGAATTTGTTCACCCCCGAGGCGACCTGGATCATCACCGCCTGGAAGGGAATGTCGATCCACCAAGCGCCGATCAGCGCAGCGGCGCCCAACGCGTAAGCGACCGGCATGCCGATCAGGATCAATACGATAAAACTGCCCAGCAGGATCAGAGCGTCCATTAAACGGCACCTTCACTTTCTTCAACCAGGTCGAACTGCACGACCCGACGTTTGCTCTGGTCACCGAGCAAGAGTTTTTCCACGACAAAAATCAATGTCAGCAAACCGCCCACGGGGATCGGCAGATAGGTCACGCCAACCCGCAGATCGGGCAGGGCGGCCATGAACTGGTTCCAGGTGGACATGCACAGCTTGGTGCCCCAGATGGTCATGAAGATGCAGATGGCCGCCATCAGCAGTTGCGAAAAAATCGCCGCTGCGGCTTTCATTTGCGCCGGCATGCGGTCGGTGAGCATGGCCACGGCCATGTGCGCACCAGCGCGATAACTGGCGGCGGCGCCGATGAAGGTGAACACCATCATCAGCAGGATCGCCGTCGGCTCAGGCCAGCTCGAACCGGTGCCGAGCACGTAACGGGCGAAGACGCCCCAGGGAATCATCAGGGAAATCGCCAGGACAGAAAGGCCGGCGACCCAGATGCACGTCATGTAGATCTTGTCGTTGATACGCAGCAGCAGATTCTTCATCGGGTTCCACCGTAACCGGGCGCGCCTGAACCGCTGGCGCGCCGGGCCTTTTTCATGAGTACGGAGCGGGAGGCGTTACTGAACGGCTTCGATCTTTTTGATCAGATCGGCATAAGGCGCGCCGTATTTTTCGCGAACCGAGGCCGTAGCGTCGTAGAAAGGTTTCTTGTCAACGGTGATGAACTCGACACCGGCAGCCTTGAGTTTTTCCTCGCTGGCAGCGGACTTCTTGTCCCACAGCACGCGCTCTTCAGCCTGGGCAGCCTTGGCGGCTTTCTTGACCATTTCCTGCTGATCCGGGGTGAGTTTTTCCCAGGTGATTTTCGACATCACGATTGGCTCTGGCAGGATTAGGTGACCGGTCAGGCTGTAGAACTTGGCGTTCTGGAAGTGGTTGTGTTCGAGCAGGGTCGGCGGGTTGTTCTCCGCACCGTCGATCACGCCGGTCTGCAGGGCACTGAAGATTTCGCCGGTATCCATGGCGATGCCGTTACCGCCCATGGCGTTCATCATGTCGATGAACATCGGGTTGCCTTGTACGCGGATCTTCATGCCCTTGAGGTCTTCGAGCTTGCGCACCGGTTTCTTGGTGTAGATGTTGCGCGTGCCGCCGTCCATCCAGGCCAGGGCCACCAGGCCGAATTCAGAGTTGGTGATTTTGCCGAGGATCTCGTCGCCCACCGGTCCGTCGATGACGTTACGCATGTGTTGCTGATCGCGGAAGATGAACGGCATGTTGAACACGTTCACATCCGGCACCACGGGGCCGACGATCCCCAGGCTGACGCGGGACAACTGCACTGCGCCGACCTGCATCTGCTCGATGACTTCCTTTTCCGATCCCAGCACACCGCCCGGGAAATACTGGAAAGTCAGTTCGCCGTTGGTTTCCTTGGTCAGGGCCTTGCCCATGTTTTCTTCAGCCACCACGGTTGGATAACCGGCGGGGTGAATGTCGGCAAATTTGAGTTTCATTTCCGCCTGAGCGGCACCGGCAAAGGTGAACATCAGCGGGAGTGCAGCGGCGAGCAAGGTGCGTTTGAAGTTCATGGGGGTGAGTCTCCAGTCTTGTTATTTTTGTGTTCAAGGCGCAGCGGTGCAGCAGAGGGTCTAAAGCAAATCGTTGAATTGCGGTTCGGCGAGGCCTTTGACGCCTGGCTTCAGGGCGAACACGCCGCCGGCCAGGGATTGCGGGTCGTGGTCATCGCCGGGGCGAATCGAGGCGACAAACAAGGTGTCCAGGTTGCTGCCGCCGAAAGCGCACATGGTCGGTTTCTTCACCGGTACTTCCAGCGAGAAATCCAGTCGGCCGTCCGGGGCGAAGCGGTGGATCAGGCCGGCGTCGTTGGCGCAGATCCAGTAGCAGCCTTCGGCATCCACGGCGGCGCCATCGGGGCGGCCGGGGAAATGATTCATGTCGACGAAGATTCGGCGATTCGATGGCGTGCCGGTCTCGGTGTCGTAATCGAAGGCCCAGATCAGTTGCACATCGGGGTGCGAATCCGACAGGTACATGGTTTTGCCGTCAGGGCTGAAAGCGAGGCCATTGGGCACGATGAAGCCATCCAGCTGCGCTTCGACCACGCCCGTCTGCCCGGCGCCGTAGCGATAGAGCCGGCCTTCAGGCGCGTTCAGGCCCATGTTCAGCACCATGCTGCCGGCCCAGAAACGCCCTTGGCGATCGCAGCGACCGTCGTTGAGGCGCATGTCGGCGCGGCTGTGCTCGACGGTGGCGAGCAATTCGCTGTCGAGGCTGCCGTCGCTGTGCGGGTGCAGGCGAAAGAAACCGCTTTCCATGCCAGCGACCCAGCCGCCACTGCGGTGGCGGGTGATGCAGGCGAGCATTTCCGGGGCCTTCCAAGAGGCAACATGCCCGGTGTCAGCGCTCCAGCGTTGCAGCCCGCCGTTGGGAATATCGACCCAGTACAGGGCGTTTTCCTGCGGCACCCAGACCGGGCTTTCACCGACCGCGTTGCGGGCGTCGACGATCAATTCGGCTTGCATACTCATTCCCATGGTTTTTATTAAAGGGGATCAAGTCGAACGGTCAGTCGCCGAACGGGCCTGCTGCGACGAAAGCGCCGCCTTGGTAGATCCGCGCCGGGTCATCGTCGGCTGGCATCGGTTGCGCTTCGACCTTGTCGCGGAACACTTCCGAGGTGTCCTTGGCTTCGAAACCGAGGTGGCTGGCGTAGCGGTTGTCCCACCAGACGTCTTTGTTGGCGGACATGCCGTAGACCACGGTGTGGCCGACGTTCGGTGTGTACAGCGAGCGTTCCAGCAGTTGCGTGAGATCGTCGAAGCTCAGCCAGGTGTGCATCATCCGGCGGTTCTGCGGTTCGGGGAACGAGGAGCCGATGCGGATGCTGACGGTTTCGATGCCGTAGCGATCGAAGTAGAAACTGGCCATGTCTTCGCCGTAGGACTTGGACAGACCGTAGTAACCATCGGGACGACGCGCCGAGGTGGCGTCGAGCTGTTGGTCCTGTTTGTAGAAACCGATGACGTGGTTGGAGCTGGCGAAGATCACCCGCTTCACACCGTGCTTGCGCGCCGCTTCGTAAATGTGGAACACGCCGCTGATGTTGGCACCGAGGATTTCTTCGAACGGACGCTCGACCGAAACGCCGCCGAAATGCAGGATCGCATCGACCCCTTCGACCAGTTGATGCACGGCTTGCTTGTCGGCGAGGTCGCAGAGCACGACTTCTTCGTGGTCATCGACGGCCGGGGCGAGGGCGGCGATGTCGGACAGGCGCAGCACATTGGCGTAAGGGCGCAGGCGTTCGCGCAACACTTTGCCCAGGCCGCCGGCGGCACCGGTCAGCAGCAGGCGGTTGAAAGGAGCGCGGGGGGTAGAGGTAGACGTCATGGCAATCCCTGAACACATTGTTATTAGGTTTGTTGTAGGTTGTCGTATGACTGCGCTGAAGTATCGGTAGGGTTTCCGGATCTTGTCAACGCGACTTTTGGTGTAGATGACGGAAGGGGCGATTCATTTTCTCAAGACCCGATACCTGCCTTGCAATGCAATTTCCTTGTGGGAGCGAGCCTGCTCGCGAATGCGGTGTGCCAGTCAGAACAAATCGACTGGTCCGGCGCTTTCGCGAGCAAGCTCGCTCCCACAGGGTAAACCGCCAACCGTTACAACAACGAAATCGGATAGCTGATAAAAATCCGGTTCTCGTCAAATTCGTTGGTGCTGAAGTCCCGGCGAATGGTCGCGTTGCGCCATTTCACGTTGAGGTTCTTCAGCGGGCCGCTCTGCACGGTGTAGGCCAGCTCCGATTCGCGGCCCCATTCCTTGCCGTCATTGGTGGTGGCGGTGTGCACGTTATCGCCGCTGATGTAGCGGTTCATCAGGGTCAGGCCAGGCACGCCCAGCGCAACGAAGTTGTAGTCGTGACGCACCTGCCAGGAGCGCTCTTTGGCGTTGTCATAACTGGCGTTGTAGCTGTCGTTGGCCAGGGTGCCGCCGCTGGTGCCGTTGACGCGCATCCAGGCATCGTCGCCGGTGAGTTTCTGCAGGCCGACGTAGAAGGTGTTGCCACCGTACTTGGCCGAGAGCAGGGCGAACGCGGTCTTGTTGTCGAGGTCGCCCGCCTGAGCGCTGCCGTCTTCCTTGCCGGTGAAGAAACCGAGGTTGGCGCCCAGCGTCCAGTCGCCCAGCGGCTGGCTGTGGCTGAGGTTGAAATACTGCTGCTGGTAGATGTCGGTGAGCTCGGCGTACCACACGCCGACCATCGTGCGCTTTTCGTTGAAGCTGTATTCGCCGCCGCCGAAGTTGAAGCGATCGGAGGTGAACGCACCGCGGCCGTTCATCGACATGTCTTCCATGCTCGCGTCGTTGCGCGGGCTGTTGCCACGGAACTGGCCGCCGTAGACGGTCAGGCCGTTGATCTCGGTGGACGTGATCTGCCCGCCGCGAAAGGTCTGCGGCAGGGAGCGGCCGTCGTCGGAGCGCAGGATCGGCAGCACCGGCATCCATTCACCGACTTTCAGTTCGGTCTTCGAGACTTTGGCTTTCAGCGCCACGCCGAGGCGGCCGAAGTTGTCGGCCGGGCGGCCGTCATCATGGATCGGCAACAACTGCGTACCGCCAGTGCCTTTGCCACCATCGAGCTTCTGCGAGTACATGCCAAGGATGTCGAGGCCGAAGCCGACGGTGCCCTGGGTGAAGCCGGATTTGGCGTCGAGAATGAAGTTCTGCGTCCATTCTTCAGCCTTGCCCTGCGGATTGGCCGGGTTGACGAAGTTGCGGTTGAAGTAGGCGTTGCGCAGGTTCAGCGTGGCTTTGCTGTCGTCGAGAAAACCCTCGGCATCGGCGCTCATCGGCAGGGCCAGAGCGAGGCTGCTGCAACCGATCAGGCTGAGGGTCGAACGCGGTTTGAAATGGGCAAAACGTGAAGGGCGGACGGAATTGCGGGCGAGTGGGCTCACTGTGACGCTCCCTGGATCGTTTGTTGTTTTTATTATTTGTCATACGTCGTCGTACAACATCGATGCGGATATTTCCCAGATTTACGGGGATTGTCAACTGGAAGTTAGCGATGACCTCCCATGCGACGCAGAACCCCTGTGGGAGCGAGCCTGCTCGCGAATGCGGACTTTCCTTCAATGAAGTTGTCGACTGACACAGCGCTTTCGCGAGCAGGCTCGCTCCCACCGGGTTCCTTGGTGTCCGTCGAGTCGTGTATTGCCTGTCAAATTGCGGCAAACTTCCCTCACCCCCAGCACCAGGCCGATCCATGGATAAATACGCCCCGCGCAACTGGCAACCCCACGAAAAGCCCAGCCTGCCCGGTTCTCCGTCGACACCACTGCACTCCACGCCCAAGCGCCTGGCGTACGCGGCGGTTGGCGTGCTGGTGGCAGTGACCGGTGGGCTGGGGAATTCGCTGGTGGTTGCCAACCTGCCTTACCTGCAAGGCTCGCTCGGCGCGACCACGGCGGAGATGGCCTGGCTGCCGGCGGCGTATGTGATGACCAACGTGTCGATGAACCTGCTGCTGGTGAAGTTTCGCCAGCAGTTCGGCTTGCGCGCGTTCACCGAGGTGTTTCTGGTGCTGTATGCCCTAGTGACCTTCGGCCATTTGTTTGTCAACGATCTGAACTCGGCAGTGGCGGTGCGGGCTGCCCACGGCATGGTCGGTGCGGCGCTGAGCTCGCTGGGTCTGTATTACATGGTCCAGGCGTTCCCGGCGAAATGGCGTCTCAAAGCGTTGGTGCTCGGCCTCGGCACGTCGCAACTGGCGTTACCGCTGGCGCGGCTGTTTTCCGAAGACTTGCTGCAGATCGCCGAATGGCGCGGCTTGTACTTGTTCGAACTGGGCATGGCCCTGCTGTCACTCGGCTGTGTGTTGCTGCTGAAGTTGCCGCCCGGTGACCGCTTCAAAACCTTTGAAAAACTCGATTTCCTCACCTTCGCCATCCTCGCCACGGGTGTGGCGTTGTTGTGCGCGGTGCTGTCGCTGGGGCGGATCGACTGGTGGCTGGAGGCAGACTGGATCGGCGTGGCGCTGGCCTGTTCGATCGCGCTGATCATCATGGGCCTGGCCATCGAGCACAACCGCAGCAACCCGATGCTGATGACCCGCTGGCTGGGCAGCGGAACGATGATCCGCCTGGCGCTGGCGGTGACTCTGATCCGCATGGTCACCTCGGAGCAATCCACCGGCGCGGTGGGGTTCATGCAGAACCTCAACATGGGCTATGAGCAGTTGCACAGTCTGTACGTGGTGATGCTGATCGGCAGCATCGCCGGGCTTGCCACCAGCGCACTGACTATCGACCCCAAACACTTGCTGATGCCGTTGATCATTTCCTTGGCGCTGATGGCCACTGGTTCGGTGATGGACAGCTTCTCGAACAACCTGACCCGTCCCGCCAACATGTATTTCAGCCAGTTTCTACTGGCGTTCGGCAGTACGTTTTTTCTCGGCCCGACCATGGTCTTCGGCACGCGCAACGTGCTGACCAATCCGCGCAACCTGGTGAGTTTTTCCGTGCTGTTCGGGATCTGCAACAACCTCGGCGGACTGCTCGGCGCGGCGTTGCTTGGCACTTTTCAGATCGCGCGGGAGAAGTACCATTCCAGCCACATCGTCGATCATCTGGTGATGTCCGATCCTTTGGTGGCTGCGCGAGTGCAGAGCGGCGGCTCGGCGTTCGGCGGTTTGCTCGCCGACCAGAGCCTGCGCAATCTGGCCGGCATTCGCAGCCTCGCCAATGCGGCGACACGCGAAGCGAACGTGCTGGCCTATAACGATGTCTTCATGCTGATCGCGGTCATTGCCGTCCTGACCATGATCTGGCTTTCGATTCGTGCGTTGTGGCTGATGAGCACCACCAAAGCCATTGAGCCGACACCTTCCGTACCACCCAGCGGTGCCACTTCTTCATGACCGAACCGACCACCACAACCACCAACGCCATCGCCGCCACACCTGAAGGGGAGGCGCCGCCGTCATCACCCAACACTGCGCCGCGTTCGCTGCGGGTGCGGATCATTTCTTCGCTGGGCTTTGCCGCAATCGCCATCGTCGGCGTGTTGATCGTGTTGTATGCCTGGCAACTGCCGCCATTCAGCAGTGCGGTCGAAACCACCGAAAACGCCTTGATTCGCGGGCAGGTGACGATCATCGGGCCGCAGCTCAGCGGCTATGTGTTCGAGGTGCCGGTGCAGGACTTCCAGTACGTCAAGGCCGGGGATCTGCTGGTGCGTCTGGACGACCGCATTTATCAGCAACGCCTCGACCAGTCCTTGGCACAACTGGCAGTACAGAAGGCCGGACTGGCCAACGTCGTGCAGCAGCGCAACAGCGCCGAAGCGACGATCAAATTGCGTCAGGCGGTGCTTGCCGACAGCCAGGCGCAGTTGCGCAAGAGCGAGGCCGATCTGCGGCGTAATCAGGAACTGGTGCGCGACGGCTCGGTGTCCAAACGCGAGTTCGACGTGACCCTTGCTGCCAACGCGCAGAGCACGGCTTCTGTGGCGCAGGCCAAGGCCAATCTGGAAATCGCCCGGCAGGATCTGCAAACAGTGATCGTCAATCGCGGCTCGCTGGAGGCTGCCGTGGCCAGTGCTGAAGCGGCGGTGCAACTGGCGCGGATCGATCTGTCGAACACACGGATTGTCGCCCCGCGCGACGGCCAGCTCGGGCAGATCGGCGTGCGCTTGGGGGCCTACGTCAACTCCGGCGCGCAGCTGATGGCGTTGGTCCCGGACCAGAAGTGGGTGATCGCCAACATGAAGGAAACCCAGATGGCCAACGTGCGGGTCGGGCAACCGGTACGCTTCACCGTCGACGCCTTGAACCACCGCAGATTCACCGGCCACGTGCAGCATATTTCGCCGGGCACCGGCTCGGAATTTGCCTTGCTGCAGGCCGACAACGCCACCGGCAACTTCGTCAAGATCGCCCAGCGCGTGCCGGTGCGCATCACCATCGATCCCGACCAGCAGGAAGAAGAACGCTTGCGGCCGGGGATGTCAGTGGTTGTCAGCATCGACACCGCCGCCGGCGACACCCAACCCCACTGATCAATGCATGACCCTGTGGGAGCGAGCCTGCTCGCTCCCACAGGATTAGTGCTCACGAGCTCTATTCATTCGGGCGAGGGGGTGACCCGGCAACTTTTGCGGTTGCGGATCTGCTCGTCGCTGGGCCTCTCACGAACGAATTCGAAGCGCGGTTCGCCTTCGCTGTAATGCACCAGCCAGCCCCATTCCAGTTCGCTTTCGTCCTGTCCGGGATGCGGTGGCCGGGCCCACCAGGGTTCTTTGCTGAGGATCTCGCGCATGGCAGCCTCCGGTTGATGGCAATCCTTGAACTATAGCTTCCTGTCGCGAGTCGTCAGAACAGGCTGTGTAGAATCGGCGCGATCATGACGATATGGGGGGCAGGGCGATGATGGATGAAGTGCGTAGGGATGAACCGTCGAAACGGCTGTTTTTCGCTTTGGACTGCCCGCCGGCGCAGCGCAAGGCAATCGCCCAGTGGCGCGCGGAACTGGGCCTGCGCAGCGGCAAACCGGTGCCGACGGATAACTTTCATCTGACTCTGCTGTTTCTCGGTGCGGTGCCGCTGGCGCAAATCCATGGCGTCTGTGAAGCAGCGGGCAGTGTGCGTATTCCCGGCGAAACGTTGCGCATTGCGCTGGATCGTTTGCAGGTCTGGCATCGCCCCGGTGTGCTATCGCTGGCACCGGAACAGGCGCCGCCCGCGTTGTTGCGCCTGGTCTACGCGCTGGAGCAGGCGATGCTGCCGTTCGGCTTTGAAGAAGCCACCCGCGAGTTCCGCCCGCACCTGACGCTGGCCCGCGAGTACCGCGCGCCGGAGCCGGAATCGCGCACGCCGCCGGAGTTCTTTCTGCGTGCTGAACGCTTCGCTCTGTTCGAATCGCACAAGGGTCGCTATCGGGTTTTGCAGGACTGGCCGCTGATCTGAACGAACAAAAAAAGGCGCCCGAAGGCGCCTGCAAATTCACCCGAGCCGAGGGAGCCGGGTGAGGCCGTTCAGAGCAGGGTGCAGCGGTGGTAAGGCGCTGCGTGAACGGAAAATTTTCAGCACTGCATTGCTTCATTGTGGGAGCGAGCCTGCTCGCGAAAGCGTCGGCACATTCGGCATCTCAATCGCCTGACACGGCGCCTTCGCGAGCAGGCTCGCTCCCACATTTTTGATCATCGGTGTTTTTATTTACCGAGCTTCACCCGCGTCCAGCCACGGGTCATGATCCGCTGCGTGGCAATCGGCTGGTCCGGCACTGCATACAACGTCGCCATCACCGCTTGCGACGGATACGAGCCCGGTTCGTTGCGGATCGCTTCGTCCACCAGTGGCGTGGCCGCTGCGTTGGCGTTGCTGTAGCCGATGCTGTTGGTGACTTCGGCAATGATGTCTGGGCGCATCAGGAAGTCCATGAACAGGTAGGCATTGTCGACGTTCGCCGCATCACGGGGGATGGCGACCATGTCGTAGAAACTGCCGGCGCCTTCCTTGGGAATGCTGTAGTCGATCACCACGTTGTTGCCCGACTCTACTGCGCGGGCCTTGGCCTGCAGGACGTCGCCGGAGTAACCGACCGCCACGCAGATGTTGCCGTTGGCCAGATCGGAGATGTACTTCGAGGAGTGGAAGTACGCCACGTAAGGGCGGATTTTCATGAACAGCGCTTCGGCTTCGGCGATGTGCGCCTTGTCCTTGTCGTTCACCGGATAGCCCAGATAGTGCAGGGCGGCCGGGAGCATTTCGGTCGGCGAATCGAGGAAACTGATGCCGCAGGCTTTGAGCTTTTCCGCGTTCTCCGGTTTGAACAGCAAGTCCCAGGAGTTGGTCGGGGCGTTGGCGCCGAGAACTTCCTTGACCTTCGCCGGATTGAAACCGATGCCGATCGAGCCCCACATGTACGGGAACGCGTGCGCGTTGTCCGGATCACTGGCGGCGGCGTTTTTCAGCAGCACCGGGTTGAGATTCTTCCAGTTCGGCAGCTTCGATTTGTCCAGCGGCTGGTAGACGCCGGCCTTGATCTGCTTGGCCAGAAAACTGTTCGACGGCACCACGATGTCATAGCCGGATTTGCCCGCGAGCAGACGCGCTTCCAGGGTTTCGTTGCTGTCGAAGACGTCGTAGGTCACGCGAATGCCGGTCTCGTCTTCGAACTTTTTCACGGTGTCCGGCGCGATGTAATCGGACCAGTTGTAAACACGCAGCACCTTGTCGTTGGCCTGGGCGCCCATGACCATTGCGCCCATTAAGGACAGTGTCAGCAGAGTCCTGCCAAACATTTTCATCGCTACAACTCCCTTCTTCTTATTCAACAAAACAAAAGCTCGGTGCGCTTGAACCTTGTGGCGAGGGGATTTATCCCCGCTCGGCTGCGAAGCAGTCGCAAAACCTGAATACGGAGTCTTCAGGTAGAACTGCAGGGGCCGCTTCGCAGCCCAACGGGGATAAATCCCCTCGCCACAGTTGTTCTTCGGTGTTGCTCAGGCAGTCGCCGCTGCTGGCTGTTGCCACGACTCGTTTGCGGTCTGATCCATCGCTTCCTGAATCGCCCGTTTGCGGTTGGCCTCTGCCTTGCGGCCGAAATACCAGACGAGGAAAGTTACCAGCGACACCGCCAGCAGAATCAGGCTGGCCACGGCGTTGATCTCAGGCTTCACACCCAGACGCACCGCCGAGAACACCTCCATCGGCAGCGTCGTCGAGCCCGGCCCGGAGACAAAACTCGCCAGCACCAGATCATCCAACGACAAGGCAAACGACATCATCCCGCCGGCGGCCAGCGACGGCGCGATCATGGGAATGGTGATGAGGAAAAACACTTTGAATGGTTTGGCGCCGAGGTCCATCGCCGCTTCTTCGATCGACAGATCCAGCTCCCGCAGGCGCGCGGAGACTACCACCGCGACATAGGCTGCACAAAAGGTGGTGTGGGCGATCCAGATGGTGACGATGCCACGCTCCTGCGGCCAGCCGATCAGTTGCGCCATCGCCACGAACAGCAGCAACAGCGACAGACCGGTGATCACTTCCGGCATCACCAGTGGCGCGGTGACTAGGCCACCAAACAGCGTGCGACCCTTGAAGCGCGTCACCCGCGTCAGCACGAACGCCGCCAGCGTCCCCAGTGCCACAGCGGCAATCGCGGTGTAGCAGGCGATCTCCAGCGAGCGCAGCACCGAGCCCATCAGTTGCGAGTTGTCGAGCAGGCCGACGTACCACTTGATCGACCAGCCGCCCCACACCGTCACCAGTTTCGAGGCGTTGAACGAGTAGATCACCAGGATCAGCATCGGCAGATAAATGAACATCAAGCCGAAGATCAGCATGAATTTGGAAAAGTTGAAGCGTTTCATCCCCGTGCCTCCATCTCTTTGGCCTGGCTGCGGTTGAACAGCAGAATCGGCACAATCAGGATCAACAGCATCACCACCGCCAGCGCAGAAGCCACCGGCCAGTCGCGGTTATTGAAGAACTCCTGCCACAGCACCCGACCGATCATCAGCGTCTCCGGGCCACCCAGCAGTTCCGGGATCACGAACTCGCCGACCACCGGAATGAACACCAGCATGCAACCGGCGATGATGCCGTTCTTGGCCAGCGGCACGGTGATTTTCCAGAAGTTGTTGAAGTTACTCGAACCCAGATCCTGCGCGGCTTCCAGCAGGCTGTTGTCGTGCTTGACCAGGTTGGCGTAGAGCGGCAGGACCATGAACGGCAGATAGGCATAGACCACGCCGATGTACACGGCGGTGTTGGTATTGAGGATCTCGATCGGGTGATCGGTGAGCCCGGTCCACATCAGGAACCCGTTGAGCAGACCGTTGTTGCTGAGGATGCCCATCCACGCATACACGCGAATCAGGATCGCCGTCCAGGTCGGCATCATGATCAACAGCAGCAGGACGTTTTGCGTTTCCTTGCCGGTTTTGGTGATCGCGTAAGCCATCGGGAAACCGATCACCAGGCACATCAGCGTGCTCAGTGCCGCGACCTTCAGCGAGCCGAGATACGCCGACAGGTACAGCTCGTCTTCGCCGAGCAGGGTGTAGTTGCCGATGTTCAGCAGCAGCTGGAATTTCTGTTCGGCGAAGGTGTAGATCTCCGAGTACGGCGGGATCGACAGCGCGGCTTCCGAGAAGCTGATCTTCATCACCAGAAAGAACGGCAGCATGAAGAACAGGAACAGCCAGATGAACGGAATGCCGATCACCAGTTTTCGTCCGCTGGGCACCAGGCGCAAGAATTGCTGATTGAAAGTTCTCATGAGCGCAGCACCACGCCGCTGTCGTCTTCCCACCAGACGTAGACCTTGTCGTCCCAGGTCGGCCGCGCGCCACGGCGTTCGGCATTGGCCATGAACGACTGGACGATCTTGCCGCCGGGCAGCTCGACGTAAAACACAGAGTGGCCGCCGAGGTAAGCGATGTCGTGGACCTTGCCTTCGGACCAGTTGTAGCGGAACTCCGGTTGGGTGGTGCTGACGAGCATTTTTTCCGGGCGGATGGCGTAGGTGATCGACTTGTCCTGCACCGAGGTGCTGACGCCGTGACCGACATAGATCTTCTGCTGCAAGTCGGGGCTGTGAATGATTGCGTGGCCTTCCAGATCTTCCACCACGGTGCCGTCAAAGGCGTTCACGTTACCGATGAATTCGCAAACCATGCGGCTGACCGGCGCTTCATAAATGTCCACCGGGCTGCCGATCTGCGCGATCCAGCCCAGGTGCATGATCGCGATGCGCTGGGCCATGGTCATGGCTTCTTCCTGGTCGTGGGTCACCATCACGCAGGTCACGCCGACGCGCTCGATGATTTCCACCAGCTCAAGCTGCATCTGCGAACGCAGCTTTTTATCCAGCGCACCCATCGGCTCGTCGAGCAGCAACAGCTTCGGCCGTTTGGCCAACGAGCGGGCGAGCGCCACGCGCTGCCGCTGGCCGCCGGACAACTGGTGCGGGCGGCGCTTGGCGTATTGGGTCATGTGCACCAGACGCAGCATTTCTTCGACGCGGGCATCGATTTCGCTGGCCGGCAAACGGTCCTGTTTGAGGCCGAAGGCGATGTTCTGTGCCACGGTCATGTGCGGGAACAGCGCGTAGGACTGGAACATCATGTTGATCGGCCGCTCGTACGGCGGCATGTCAGTGATGTCCACGCCATCGAGCAGAATCCGCCCCTCGGTCGGCCGCTCGAAACCGGCGAGCATGCGCAGCAGAGTCGATTTGCCCGAACCGGAACCGCCCAGCAGCGCGAAGATTTCGCCCTGATGGATCTCCAGGGACACATCGTCCACGGCCACGGTTTCGTCGAACTTCTTGGTGACACGATCGACTTTCACCAGCACCTTTTTCGGTTGCTGCTGACCCTCGAGTGCCTTGCGGTAAGTGCTGGAGGCGTTTGCCATGTGAAACTCCCAACAGGTGTCGTGTGCCTGGCCAATGTGGCCGGGCTTAAGTGGATTGCGGAGCGGTCCGGAATGCCTGTCAGCTGGCGCAGAACCTGTGGGAGCGAGCCTGCTCGCGAATACGGAGTGTCAGTCGACATCATCGTTTGCTGATACACCGCTTTCGCGAGCAGGCTCGCTCCCACAGGGATATGCGTTGACCTGAGTGGCCTTTGTCCGTACCGATCCGGCTTGTTCGGCGCCGCCGTCCTGGCTGCCTGGGTCGTACTTGTTGTTATCACGGGTGTTGCAGTTCACGACGGGCGGATGTGCAAACGCACACCCGCCAGCCGTGGGGGCAGTAAATCGTTATCTGGTCTGGGATTGCGTCAGCGCTGACTGCGCCTCGCCGCCCGTTGCCGGCACGCCGCGCCGAACGCCTGGAAAATCCTCAGGTAGTTCGGGTTGTCCAGCACCTGCCATTCCGGGTGCCATTGCACGCCGAGGGCGAAGGTCGGGCTGTGCTCGACCGAGATCGCTTCGATCAAACCGTCCGGCGCCACGGCTTCAGCACGCAGGCCGGGGGCGAGGCGGTCGATGCCCTGACTGTGAATCGAATTGACCTGAAATTCGTCGGGCAACTCCAGCGCTTCGAACACGCCGCCAGCGATCACACTGACCGCATGGGCCGGGGCGTATTGCACGGCCACATCCGGGCTGTCGGCTTCACGGTGGTCGAGCATACCGGGCAGCTCGTGCACCTTCTGATGCAGGCTGCCGCCGAAGGCCACGTTCATTTCCTGGAAGCCACGGCAGATACCGAGCACCGGAACGCCCGCCGCGATGGCTGCACGCAATAAAGGAAGGGTGGTGGCGTCGCGAGCCGGATCATGATCCGTGCCGGGGGCACTGGCCGGGCCTTGATAGTGGAAGGGCTCCACGTTCGAGGGAGAGCCGGTGAGCAACAGCCCGTCGAGCTGACCGAGCAGGTCATCGATTTCAGTCAGGTTGCCGAGGGAAGGGATGACCACTGGCAACCCTTCAGCGCCAACGCTGACAGCACGTACGTACTTGTCGCCGCTGATGTGATAGGGGTGCAGGCCAATCTGTTTGACGCACGCAGTAACGCCGATCAATGGCTTGAATGCCATTTTTATTCACCTCGAAGTCTGTCACTTGAACGAGCTTTTCCGGAGCTTAGCCTCGTTGATTTTAATTAACAACTGCCATGTAAAAAATTCTAAACGCCGTTCATCAAATTGCTCAGGTTTACCGGGGTTTGCCGGCGGATATGGCACGAGAGTGTTAATAAAAGCCCGAAAAATAAAGGCTGCAGGGCAGGGTGTTCGCTATTGACTTCACTTTGCCTTTCGGATTGACTGGCTGCGCAACACAGTGGTGAACATAATAATTAACAGCTAAATAGGTGCATCATGTCGGTCCCTCTGCGTACCGTTCAACTCAACGAAGCCAACGCATTCCTTAAGAAATATCCTGAGGTTTTGTACGTCGACCTTCTGATTGCGGATATGAACGGTGTGGTGCGCGGCAAGCGCATCGAACGCACCAGTCTTCATAAGGTGTACGAAAAAGGCATCAACCTGCCGGCGTCGCTGTTCGCGCTGGACATCAACGGCTCAACGGTGGAAAGCACCGGCCTGGGCCTGGATATTGGCGATGCCGATCGCATCTGCTACCCGATTCCCGGCACCCTGAGCATCGAGCCGTGGCAAAAACGCCCGACCGCTCAACTGCTGATGACCATGCACGAGATCGAAGGCCAGCCGTTCTTCGCCGACCCGCGTGAAGTGCTGGCCAACGTTGTGCGCAAATTCGACGACCTCGGCCTGACCATCTGCGCGGCGTTCGAACTCGAGTTCTATCTGATCGACCAGGACAACGTGAATGGCCGTCCGCAGTCGCCACGCTCACCGGTATCCGGCAAGCGTCCGGTGTCGACCCAGGTTTACCTGATCGACGATCTCGACGAATACGTTGACTGCCTGCAAGACATCCTCGAAGGCGCGAAAGAGCAGGGCATCCCGGCTGACGCCATCGTCAAGGAAAGCGCCCCGGCACAGTTCGAAGTCAACCTGCATCACGTCTCCGACCCGATCAAGGCCTGCGATTACGCGGTCCTGCTCAAGCGTCTGGTGAAGAACATCGCCTACGACCACGAGATGGACACGACTTTCATGGCCAAGCCGTATCCGGGCCAGGCCGGCAACGGTCTGCACGTGCACATTTCGATTCTGGACAAAGAAGGCAACAACATCTTCGCCAGCGAGGATCCCGAGCAGAACGCCGCACTGCGTCACTCGATCGGCGGTGTGCTCGAGACCCTGCCGGCGCAAATGGCGTTCCTCTGCCCGAACGTCAACTCGTACCGCCGCTTCGGCGCGCAGTTCTATGTGCCGAACTCGCCGAGCTGGGGCATCGACAACCGCACCGTGGCCGTGCGCGTACCAACCGGTTCAGCGGATGCCGTGCGCATCGAACACCGCGTCGCCGGTGCCGATGCCAACCCGTACCTGCTGATGGCTTCGGTGCTGGCCGGCATTCACCACGGCCTGACCAACCAGATCGAGCCCGGCGCGCCGGTCGAAGGCAACAGCTACGAGCAGAACGAGCAGAGCCTGCCGAACAACCTGCGCGACGCCTTGCGTGAGCTCGACGACAGCGAAGTCATGGCGCGCTACATCGACCCGATGTACATCGACGTATTCGTCGCCTGCAAGGAAAGCGAGCTGGCCGAGTTCGAGAACTCGATCTCTGACCTTGAGTACAACTGGTATCTGCATACGGTCTGAAGATCAAAAGCCCCTCACCCTAACCCTCTCCCGGAGGGAGAGGGGACTGACCGCGTCGTCTGGAGATATCCGGCGACCTGAACGATCCAGTCGATGATGGATTCGGCAAAGATTTTTCATGTCGGCGCAGTTACCAGGCATCCCCCGATCGGTCCCCTCTCCCTCTGGGAGAGGGCTAGGGTGAGGGCAGCGATTCCCGGCCAGACAAAGCAACCAGACCAACCCCCAAATTCCCCCTTGTCGAGCTCAAAACAATGACCACAACCCGCAACGACTGGGAACAACGCTTCCAGTCCCTGTCCATCGAATCCCGCGCCTTCATCGACGGTGAATATCGCCCGGCGATCAGCGGCGACACCTTTGAATGCCTGAGCCCGGTCGATGGCCGCTTTCTTGCCGCCGTCGCCAGCACCGATGAAGCCGACGCCAACCTCGCCGTCGAAGCCGCGCGCCAGTCCTTCAACTCCGGCATCTGGGCGAAAAAAGCCCCGGCCGAGCGCAAGCGCGTCCTGATCCGCTTCGCCGATCTGATCCTGCAGCACCAGGAAGAACTGGCACTGCTGGAAACCCTCGACATGGGCAAGCCGATCAGCGATTCGATGAACATCGACATCCCGGCGACCGCCAACGCGATCCGCTGGAGCGCCGAGGCCATCGACAAGATCTACGACGAAGTCGCTGCCACGCCGCACGACCAACTCGGCCTCGTCACCCGTGAGCCGTCCGGTGTGGTCGCAGCGATCGTGCCGTGGAATTTCCCGCTGATCATGGCCAGCTGGAAATTCGCCCCGGCGCTGGCGGCGGGTAACTCGTTCATCCTCAAGCCTTCGGAAAAATCACCGCTGACCGCCATCCGCATCGCGCAACTGGCGCTGGAGGCGGGTATTCCGAAGGGCGTGTTCAACGTGCTACCGGGCTACGGCCACACCGTCGGCAAGGCGCTGGCGTTGCACATGGACGTCGACGTGCTGGCCTTCACCGGCTCCACGGCGATCGCCAAGCAGCTGATGATCTATGCCGGGCAGAGCAACATGAAACGCGTCTGGCTCGAGGCCGGCGGCAAGAGCCCGAACGTGGTTTTCGCCGACGCACCGGACTTGCGCGCCGCAGCTCAGGCAGCGGCCGGTGCCATCGCCTTCAACCAGGGCGAAGTCTGTACTGCCGGCTCGCGTCTGTTGGTCGAGCGCTCGATTCGCGAGCAGTTCATCCCGCTGCTGGTGGAAGCGCTGCAAGCGTGGAAACCGGGACATGCGCTTGATCCGGCCACTACCGTCGGCGCCGTGGTCGACCAGCGTCAACTGGACAACGTGCTGCGCTACATCAGCATCGGTCGCGAGCAGGGCGCCGAGTTGATTGCCGGCGGCCAACGCACCCTCGAAGAAACCGGCGGCCTCTACGTGCAGCCAGCGATTTTCGACGGCGTGACCAATGCGATGACTATCGCCCAAGAAGAAATCTTCGGCCCGGTGCTGTCGCTGATCACCTTCGACACTGCCGAAGAAGCCCTGCAGATCGCCAACGACAGCATCTTCGGCCTCGCCGCCGGGGTGTGGACCAGCAACCTGAGCAAGGCGCACACCTTCGCCCGCGGCCTGCGCGCCGGCAGCGTCTGGGTCAACCAGTACGACGGCGGCGACATGACCGCGCCATTCGGTGGCTTCAAGCAATCGGGCAACGGTCGCGACAAATCGCTGCACGCGTTCGACAAGTACACCGAGCTGAAAGCGACCTGGATCAAGCTCTGACTCTTTTACAGCGGCGGCCGCCCCTGGTTGGCGGCCCTCGGAGAAACCTATGAAACAGCAACACGTAAACAGCTACTACGCCGCCACCCGCAACGAAGTCATCGACTTCCCGATTCTCGAAGAAGCGCTGGATTGCGACGTCTGCATCATCGGCGCCGGTTATACCGGTCTGTCCTCGGCGCTGTTCCTCAGCGAAGCCGGCTACAAAGTCACCGTGCTGGAAGCGGCGAAAGTCGGCTATGGCGCCAGCGGTCGCAATGGCGGACAACTGGTCAATTCCTATAGCCGCGACGTCGACGTCATCGAAGAGCGCTACGGCGACAAGACTGCAGAAATCCTCGGCAGCATGATCTTCGAAGGCGCCGATATCATTCGTTCGCGCATCAAGGATTACGACATCAAGTGCGACTACCGCCCGGGCGGTATTTTCGCGGCGATGAACAAGAAACAGCTCAACGGCCTGGCCGAGCAGAAGCGCAACTGGGAACGCTACGGCAACCGCAATCTGAAGATGCTTGATGCTGCGGATATTCGTCGCGAAGTCGGCTCCGACGCCTACGTTGGCGGCTTGCTGGACATGCAGGGTGGCCACGTTCATCCATTGAACTTGGCCCTCGGCGAAGCCGCCGCCATCGTGCGTTTGGGCGGCAAGATCTACGAGCAATCGGCGGCGGTGGAAATCACCTACGGCGAGCCGATCACCGTGCGCACTGCCAAAGGTCTGGTCCGCGCCAAATACCTGTTGATCGCCGGCAATGCTTATCTGCCGCAAGGCCTCGACAACCGCGTCACCGCGAAAAGCATGCCGTGCGGCTCGCAGATCGTCGTCACCGAACCGCTGACCGAGCAGCAGGCACGCAGTCTGATCACCAATAATTACTGCGTCGAGGACTGCAACTACCTGCTGGATTACTACCGCCTGACCGCTGACAACCGCCTGCTTTACGGTGGTGGAGTGGTCTACGGTGCGCGGGAACCGGACGATATTGAACAATTGATCCGGCCGAAGATCCTCAAGACTTTCCCGCAGCTCAAGGACGTAAAGATCGACTACCGCTGGACCGGCAACTTCCTGCTGACCATGTCGCGCATGCCGCAATTCGGCCGTATCGAAAAGAACGCCTACTACATGCAGGGCTACAGCGGCCACGGCGTCACCTGCTCGCACCTGGCCGGCAAACTGATCTCGGAAATGATCCGCGGCGACGCCGAACGCTTCAACGCCTTCGCCTCGCTACCGCACATGCCGATGCTCGGCGGCCGCACCTTCTCCGCACCGCTTACCGCTCTGGGCGCGGTCTACTATTCCCTGCGCGACCGGTTCGGCGTCTGATTGACCTCACCGGCGACGGTCCGAAAGACCCCGCCGGTTTTTCACTTAGGCAAAAGCACTGATGTCCACTGTGGGAGCGAGCCTGCTCGCGAAGAGGCCATATCAGGCGACATCGATTCGCCAGACACTACGCTTTCGCGAGCAGGCTCGCTCCCACAGTGACTGTATTGCCAAGGCCAACAGGACTTTTGCCGCACCATCCATCGAACCTGCTGAGCAACACCCGCAAACGTGATTTAATAGCCGCCTTTCACGGTTCCGGGACACGGGAGCAACGTGATCCGCGCGACCTGCGCGTCACCCGCCACCCACCCCCATCGCCCTTAAGTCGCTCTTACATAAGGCTGTCATGGATACGGGTTCTCGACTCAAACTAGTACGCGAAAGCTACAAACTCTCCCAGCGCGAGCTCGCCCGGCGTAGCGGCGTGACCAACGCGACCATCTCGCTGATCGAACAGAACCGCGTCAGCCCCTCCGTCAGCTCGCTGAAAAAGCTGCTCGAAGGCATACCGATGTCCCTCGCCGACTTCTTCACCTTCGACCAGCCCCCGCGCGAACACCAATACGTATTCCGCGCCAACGAACAACCCGACCTCGGCCGCGACGGCCTGCGCCTGCTGCTCATCGGCGCCTCCGTCCCCAGCCGCCAGATGCGCCTGCTCCGCGAACAATATGCCCCCGGCGCCAGCTCCGGCGAAGAGCCGATCGTGCATGCCGAAGGCGAAGAGTGCGGCTTGGTCACGCGCGGCACGGTGGAATTGACCGTGGACGGGCAGGTGAGTGTGTTGAGTGCCGGGGATGGTTATTACTTTCCGACGACGTTGCCGCATAAGTTTCGCAATATCGGCGCGGATGAGGCAGAGATAATCAGCGCGAATACGCCGGCGAATTTCTGATCGGATAACGCATTATTTTTTTGTTGACCCGGCATCTTTTACGAGGTGGCGGGTTGTTTTTCCTGCCATTCGTCAGCCTTCCCGCATTTTCCCCGCGCACGCGCTTCCAATGCATACCTTACCCCCGCAAAGGAACCGCCCACATGCGCAAATCCAACCTCGCAGCACTGACCCTGGCCACGCTGTTATCCGCCACTTCGCTCTACGCGACCGCCGCCAGCGACACCCCGGCACCCACTGCTAACGACGGCAACAGCCAAGCCAATCCGAGTGCGCCGGAAGACATTCATTCCAACGGCGCCACCGTGCCCAAAGGCACGCAGGGCAATACTACCAACAATGACGGCTCGACACCTGCAGGTTCCAAGCCCAGTGGTTCGAAGCAATCGAACGACAGCGGCACCAGCAGCGGTGCTGGTGAGGGTTGAAGGTGTTTGCAGATGCAGCAAGCCCGGCATCAAGCCGGGCTCTCTATCAGGCAATCCTCGATGACCGAGGTTACTTAGCCTTCCAGTTCCCGCCGCTGTTCTCACAATCAATCTTTGCCTGCGCCAGGTGCTCACCGTCGTAGTAATACGTGGTGACTTTGGCGTTGTCGGGCATGTTCAGCGGTTTGGCGCTTTTGTCTTTGCTGGTCGAGTGCGGGTTGGCCAGTGATTCCTGGGTGAGGCGGGCGGTGCAGGTGGCCTGGTAGTGGTCGTCGCAGCGATCGACTTTTTTCTTGGTGGCGTTGAGGGTGTCCTTGGTTTCGTTGCTGCAGGACCAGTTGATGGAGTCCACGGGCATGCCTTCGTATTCGTAGCAGCTGTGGGTTTCCACCGCTGGCACCGAGGCGCTGGAGGAGCGGGTCTGGACGTCGCAGCCTTCGGCCATGACGCAGGTGGGTATGATGGCGAACGTGGCGATCAGGAGCAGCAGTCGGGTTTTCATCGGCAATTCCTCTCCAATGGCGCCGCGTCTGATCGGTGATTTGGCGCTTGTCTGGTTTCGAGGCGGCGAGGGCGGGCAAGGTTCAATCGGTTTGCGCTGAGCGATCTTCGCGTACACTGCGCAACAATCAGAAACATTCAGCGCAGGATTCGATTCCCATGGCCCAAACCCTCGAACGCGCTATCGCCATTGCCGCCACGGCCCACACCGGGCAGGTGGACAAGGGCGGGGCGCCGTACATTCTGCATCCGCTGAAAGTCATGTTGCGCATGAGCACGTTGGAAGAACGCATCGTCGCTGTGCTGCACGATGTGGTCGAGGATTGCGGGGTGAGCCTGGATGATTTGCGCGGGGAAGGCTTCAGCGAAGAGGTGCTGGCGGCGATTGCAGCGGTGACCAAAGTGCCCGGCGAGTCCTACGAGGATTTTGTCGACCGCGCCGCGCAAAACCCGATCGGGCGGGTGGTGAAGCTGGCAGATCTGGAAGAGAACAGCGATATCTCAAGGATTGCCTCGCCGAGTTGGGAGGATCTGGAGCGGATCGAGAAATATCGGCGGGCGATTGCACGCCTTCGCGCTTAGGAATGCAAATCCCCCTGTAGGAGCTGCCGAAGGCTGCGATCTGATCGTTCCCACGCTCTGCGTGGGAATGCAGCCGGGGACGCTCTGCGTCCCAAAAGATCGCAGCCTTCGGCAGCTCCTACCAGGGAATGGTGGTGTCTCACAAAATAGCCAGGAAGGCGAACTATGAAATCCATTGTGTGCTTGTTGATTGCGGCCGGTTTCGGCGCGTTATTGCAGTTTGAAGGCGTACCCCACGGCTTGCTGCTGGGCTCGATTGTCGTTACCGCGTTGTTTGCCAGTAAAACCGGCATCGCCCCGGCAACTCCTTATGGCTTGGGCTACATCCAGGTCACGCTGGGCATCGCCACCGGGCTGATGTTCGAAGCATGGGACAGCGAAACGGCGACGACGATGTTGCCCAGCCTTGGCGTGTTGCTGATCTGCCTGACCGTACAAATTGCACTCGCCGGATGGTGGCTGACACGCGGCGCCGGTTGGAACCGTACCGATGCACTGCTGGCGGTGTATCCCGGCGCATTGGCCGCAGTGTTCGATTTGCTTGAGTCGGAAAAGGCTTCGAGCAAAGTCATCATCGTGCATCTCATGCGACTGCTGTTGATCACCGTGCTGGTGAGTTTGCTCATTCCCGGGCAAGCAGCGGTGGCTGAAGTGGTCAGCGATCCGTTGACCACAGGCATGGCGCTGACCGCGTTCTCTGTCGTCGCGCTGAGCGTATTGCTCGGCCGCCTGTTGTTGCTGGTCGGCGTCCCGGCGCCATTCATGCTTACCGCAATTCTCATAACCGCTGTATTTGTGAAGTCGGGATGGCTGCACAGCTTTCACATGCCGGAGTGGAGTTTGAACCTGGCCGCACTGATTCTTGGCGTGCGTATCGGCTCACGGTTTCAGGGGCTCGGCATCGCAGAACTGGCGCGGCATGGGCGCACCGCTCTGGTTTCGGTCGGCTTGATGATCGTCGTCGCAGCGGCGTTTGCCGAGGTAGCTGCGCGCTGGCTGGGCAGTGATCCGCTGGCGCTGTGGCTGGCGTACATGCCGGGCGCGATCGAGACGATTGCGATTGTCGCGTTTGGCGGCGGGCTGAATGTGGTGTTTATCCTGACGCATCATCTGAGCCGGATGGTGCTGCTGCATTTTGCCCCGGCGTTGTTGGTGCAGGTCAGGCGTGGCCCAAGGCAACCGCGAACGACACGACAATCATGCAGGCGAAGGCGAAATTGAGATTCATGGGCTGTTCATCCTGAGCTTTTGAGAGTGGGGCCATTGTGAACAGGCGCAGCGCAAAGAAAAAATTCGCCGTGTTGATTCCAATGATCGAAAGCATTGATAGCCGCTGCGTTTGTATTTGCCTGAGACTTTCGCTAGTGTCGCTGAAACCTGCAACTACAAGCACAAACAGGCATAACCATGCACGACCACTCCACCGCCGAATTGCCGTCCCTGCGCCGGCAGAAAATCCTTTTGCTTCTCGAACGTGACGGCAAGGTCATGGCCTCCGAGCTGAGCCAGCATTTCGCAGTCTCCGAAGACACCATCCGCCGCGACCTCGCCGAGCTGGACAGCGCCGGGCTGGTGCAGCGGGTGCATGGCGGGGCGCTGCCGCGACCGAAGGACTCGGGCAAGGATTACTTCACGCGTCTGGATGAGACCGACGAGGTCAAGGTGCGTCTGGCGCAATTGGCGGCGCAGCACATCGAGGACGGGCAGATTGTGCTGTTCGATTCCGGCTCGACCACGTTGCAGGTCGCCCGCGCATTACCGTCCGACATCCGCATCACTGCCGTGACCGCTTCCCCACTGACGGCGATTGCCTTGTCCGAATACAAAGGCGTGAAAGTGATTCTGGCGGGTGGTGAATTGAATCCGCATTCGATGTCGGCCAGTGGTCAGGAAGCGCTGCGACTGCTGGCGGGGATCAAGGCGGATCTGGCGATTACCGGGGTGTGCGCGATTCATCCCGAGGTCGGGATTACCTCGCTGCATTTCGATGAAGTGCCGATCAAACAGGCGATGCTCGACAGTGCAACGCGGGTGATTGCGGTGACCACGGCGGACAAGCTGGGCGCGGTGGAGCCGTTTTTGGTGGCGCCGTGTACGCGCCTGCATATGTTGATTACCGAGCGGCATCCCGGGTCGGGGAATGTCGAGGATTATCGGCGGTTGGGGATTGTCGTGGAGCAGTTGCCGGATTGAGTGTGTGTGGGGTTTGAGGGCCTCTTCGCGAGCAGGCTCGCTCCCACAGGGTGTTGTGTCGTGCACAAATCCAATGTGGGAGCGAGCCTGCTCGCGATAGGGCCGGTCCAGTCAGCGCAAACGTTCGAGCATCTGGTAATACCACATCCCCGCCGCCAGCAACGGGTTGCCCAGCAGGTCGCCCATTGGCACGCGAATGTGCTGGCACGCGGCGAAAGTGTCGAATTGCTCCATTTGCCCGGTGATCGCGCGGCTCATGATCTCGCCCATGATGTGCGTGGTGGCAATGCCGTGACCCGAGTAGCCCTGGCAATACCAGACGTTGTCCGAAAGCTTGCCCAGTTGCGGGATGCGGTTGATGACGATGCCCATCGCGCAGTTCCACTGGTAATCGATCGCCATACCTTTTAGCGCCGGGAACGTGCGCTCGATGCACGGGCGCAGTTCCGCAGCGATGTCGCGCGAATCCTTGCCGCTGTAGTTGGCGCCGCCGCCGAACAGCAAACGGCCGTCGGCGGTGAGCCGGTAGTAATCGAGGACGAAGCGGCAGTCGTACACGGCGAGGTCTTCGGGGTTGATCTGTTGTGCCAGATCACCGAGCGGCGCGGTGGTGACGATGCCGCCCATAGCCGGGAAGATCTTGCCCTTGAGCTGACCCGGTTCGAGCTTGTGATAGACATCGCCGGCGAGCATCACTTGATTGGCGTCGATCTGACCGTGGGCGGTGCGCACGCCAGGTGTGTCGCCGTGAATGATCTCCAGCACTTCACTGTTTTCGAAGATCAGCGCACCCAGGCTTTCGGCTGCGCGTGCTTCGCCAATGCACAGATTGAGCGGGTGCAGGTGCATGTTGCGGGTGTTCTTGATGGCGCCGTGGTAGAGCTCGCTTTGCAGCAGGTCGCGAACCTGGCTGCGGTCCAGCAGGCTCACCTCATCGCCCAATCCGCGACGCACGGCTTCGTCGTAATCCTTGCGCAGATCGACCATGTGGCTCGGCTTGTACGCCGCGTGCAAATGGCCGTGTTTGAGGTCGCACTGGATCGCATATTTCTCGACGCGCTCGCGGATGATTTCATGCCCGCGCCAGCGCAGATGCCAGATGAAATCGTCCACGTCATCGCCCAGTTTTGCACGCATCTGCTTGCGCATCGCGCCGTCGCCGGAGAGGCTGCCGGTGACTTGCCCGCCATTGCGCCCGGTGGCGCCCCAGCCGATCTTGTGGCTTTCGACGATGGCGACTTTCAGGCCTTTTTCCGCCAGTTCGACGGCAGTGGCGACGCCAGTGAAACCGCCGCCGATGATCACCACATCGACCTTGTGCCGGCCTTGCAGGGTCGGGTAGTCGGTGTCCTGGTTAAGGGTGGCGGTGTAGTAGGAATTGCAGCGAATGGTCATGTCGGGGTCCACAAAAAATTCAGATTCGAAGTGCATTCCCTGTGGGAGCGAGCCTGCTCGCGAAAGCGGTGTGTCAGTCACCCCAAATGTTGAATGTGATGACGCCTTCGCGAGCAGGCTCGCTCCCACAGGTTCGGTGTCGGATCGTTAAGCCTCGGTCAGGTACCACCGCCAATCCTGCTCACCCACTTCAGCCATGAACTGCCGATACTCGGCACGCTTCACCGCCAGATACACCCCAAGGAATTCCTGGCCCAACGCCTCCCGTGCCCACGCGGAATTTTCCAGCGCCTGCAGCGAGGTCAGCCAATCAGTCGGCAGCAGTTCTTTCGCCTGGGCATAACCATTGCCCTCGACCGGTGCCCCCGGATCCAGCTCTTCACGGATGCCACGGTGAATGCCGGCGAGGATCGCTGCCGCTGCCAGATACGGGTTGGCATCGGCGCCGCAGATGCGGTGTTCGATGTGTCGTGTCGGCGCCGGCCCGCCGGGTACGCGCAGGCTGACGGTGCGGTTGTCGACGCCCCAGGTCGGCGCCAGTGGCGCGTAGCTGTTGGCCTGGAAACGCCGGTAGGAGTTGGCGTTGGGGCAGAACAGCAGCAGCGAATCGAGCAGCGAGGCAAGCATGCCGCCAATCGCCGTGCGCAACAGCGGCGTGCCAGCCGGGTCTTCAGAAGCGAACAAATTACGCCCCTCGGCATCGGCCAGGCTGACGTGCATGTGCATGCCGGTGCCGGCCAGATCATCGAACGGCTTGGCCATGAACGTCGCCTGCATGCCGTGCTTGTGCGCCACGCCTTTGACCAGACGCTTGTAGCGCACCGCCTGATCCATCGCTTCCAGCGCATCGCCGTGTTCAAGGGTGATTTCCACTTGCCCCGGGGCGTATTCGGAGATCGCCGTGCGCGCCGGAATACCGTGCAGTTTGCAGGCGCTGTAGAGGTCGGCGAGGAATGGCTCGATCTGCTCAAGTTCGCGCAAACCGTAGACTTGCGTGTGTCGCGGTCGTCCGCCGTCAGCGTCCAGCGCCGGTTGCGGGCGGCCGTTGTGATCGCGTTTGGCGTCGAGCAGATAGAACTCCAGCTCGCACGCCATGATCGGGTGATAACCCTCGGCCTTGAGGCCGTCGATCACCTTGATCAGCAGGTGCCGAGGGTCAGCGATGCTCGCCGGCATGCCCTCGCTCGGGTGCATGCTGACCTGCACCGCAGCGGTTGGAATCTGTCGCCACGGCAGGCGTACCAGACTGGCTTGCAGCGGATAGGCGCGGCAGTCGATGTCGCCCACATCCCAGACCAGCCCGGAGTTCTCGACGTCCTCGCCTTGTACGGTCAGGCCAAGGATGGTGCTCGGCAGCGGTCGGCCGCTTTCGTACACGGCGAGCAGTTCTTCACGGTGCAACAGCTTGCCGCGCGGCACGCCGTTGGCGTCGAGGATGAACAATTCGATCATGTCGATATCGGGGTTCTGTTCGAGGAACAGGCGTGCGTCTTCGATGGCTGCGAATTTCATGGCAAATCACTCACGGTGGCGCCGCACAGGCGCGCAGATTCGGCCGGACACGACGCGACAAAAAGACGTAAGTGTCCCGGCAGGGATATCAGGAAAATCGGGAAATTGACTGTCGCGGTTTCAGCTCACGCGATCAGGCAGGAATGGCGATATCCGGCGGGCGTGCGGAGTGACGCAGCTTGGAACGGCACAGGGCCATGGGCAGATTGACGATGCGGTTCATACGCGGCCCCTGCTGCAGTGGGCGCGTACAGCAGAGACGTGCAACCTTTGGGGTTGTTGTGGTGACGTACTCATAACGCGTGTTTCCGTTGGCGGAAAGCGTCGGCGGCGGGGCAGGCCCGGCGACCGGTGTGCCCGGATAGTAAGGGGGAATTTGCGCGCGTGTAAATGGAAGATTCGTCGGTGGCGCTTTCCGGCGTTTGGGCTGATTGACCGAGTTGCCTTTTTCGCGAGCAGGCTCGCTCCCACAGGTGAGTGCATTTCAACTGTGGGAGCGAGCCTGCTCGCGAATGGCAGCACCTCGATCCAGAGTCAACACGCCGAGCCCGCCGCTGAGCCATTCAGCGCAGCACGTAATCGTCCGGTTCCGGCGCGGGCGGCAACGGCGAGACGCCGAGTTCGTACAGCACATCGCGCTCCAGGGTACGCACCAGCGCATCGGTCGGCAGATCGTTTTCATCGCGGCCGAACGGGTCTTCGAGTTCATCGGCAATCGCGTCGAAGCCGAAAAAGGTGTAGCTGACAATTGCCGTGAACAGCGGCGTCAACCAACCCAGCGATTGCGCCATGGCGAACGGCAGCAGCAGGCAGAACAGGTAGATGGTGCGGTGCAGCAGCAGGGTGTAAGGGAAGGGCAGTGGCGTGTTCTTGATGCGGTCGCAAACGGCCTGGGCCTGGCTCAGGCAGGTCAGGTGATTGGCCAGCAATTGATAACGCCATGGCGACAGCACACCGGCCGTTTCCAGCTCGGAACACTGGCGCCCGACCTGATGAAGGATCTGGCCGCAGTGATCCGGCGCCGACCCATCGATCGGCGGGCTGACCCAGTCGGCACTGGCCTGCTCCTCACTGTCTCCACGCAACCGCGCATTCAGCGCGTGGGCGAAACCGCACAGGTTGCGCAACAGTTGTCCACGCAGGCGCGTGTCATCGATGCCTTGGGTTTCGCGCATCACCGCGCGCACCCGCAACAGCACCTCGCCCCAGGCCTTGCGGCCCTCGTACCAACGGTCGTAACAGGCGTTGTTGCGAAAGCTCAGGAAGATCGATAGCGACAGGCCGAGCAGGGTGAACGGTGTCGAATTGATCTGGGCGAAGTAGCTCGGCACCAGAAGTTCGATCAGCACAATCGCTGCCGCCAGCAGTGTCAGCATCAAAGTGCGCACGGCGATGCGTTTGGCGATCGAGCCTCTGAGGGTGAACAGCACGGCGAACTGATTGGGTCTCGGTCTGACGATCATCTCGCGGTCCCGGTTGCGCGGCGAATCAGCCGCCGGTCATGTTCATGAAACGCACCACTTGCACGTCGTCGTTGACTTCGAAGTTGTGTCGATACGGCTTGAGTTTCATCGCCTCGATGATCGCGTTTTCCAGACGTTCCGGGTGGCCCGGATGGGCGCGCAACACCGCTTTGAGGTCCATCGAATGCTCGTTGCCCAGGCACAGCAGCAAGCGACCTTCGACGGTCAGGCGCACGCGGTTGCAGGTGCCGCAGAAGTTGTGGCTGTGCGGTGAAATGAAGCCCAGGCGAATGTTCGGCGCTTCGGCCACGCGCCAGTAGCGCGACGGCCCTTGCGTCGATTCGGTCGAGTCGATCAGGGTAAAACGTTCGGCGATGCGTTCGCGTACTTGCGCGCTGGAGTAGAAGGATTCGGCGCGGCTGTGTTCGGCGATCGCGCCCAGCGGCATCTCTTCGATGAAGGAAATATCCAGATCACGCTCGATGGCGAAACTGACCAGATCGTTGATCTCGTGATCGTTGCGGCCCTGCATCACCACGCAATTGAGCTTGGTACGGGTGAAACCGGCGGCACGCGCGGCATCGATGCCGTCGATGACCTGCGCCAGATCGCCAGTGCGGGTCAGCTCTTTGAAGCGCTGCGGATCGAGACTGTCGAGGCTGATGTTCAGGCGCTTGACCCCGGCGTCGAACAGCGGCTGGGCCAGTCGGCCCAATTGTGAGCCGTTGGTGGTCAGGCACAGTTCGCGCAGGCCGGGCAGGGCGGCGATCTGTTCGCAAAGTTGCACGACACCAGGCCGGATCAGCGGCTCGCCACCCGTGAGGCGGATCTTGCGCGTGCCGAGGGCGACGAAGCTTTGCGCTACCCGGAACAGCTCTTCGAGGGTGAGGATCTGCTGGCGCGGCAGGAACTGCATGTCCTCGGCCATGCAATAGACGCAGCGGAAATCGCAGCGGTCGGTGACCGACAGGCGCAGATAATCCACGCGGCGGTTGTGACCATCGATCAATTCACGCTGTGTCATGGGCTCGCCTCGTGGATGTGGAGCGCCGTCAGCGGGCGCAGATCGCGCAGGGTAGGCTGCGTTCGCCATGCCGTCCAATCACTCTGGCTGACCGAGTGATTGACGGCGTCGATGATGCCTTACGGTGCGCCAAACATTGCCGTCCAGTAAATGCCGGCGTTGCTTTTCGGATCGGTCGCGTACGCGGCGCCCAGTTCCTGATATTGCGGATTCATCAGATTGGCGCAATGCCCGGGGCTGGCGAGCCAGCCGTCGACGACCTTGCCGACGGTGTCTTGCCCGGCGGCGATGTTCTCGCCGACCAGTTGCCCACTGTAACCGGACAGCTCGGCGCGGTCGCCCGGCGTGCGGCCGTCGCGGTCCTTGTGGTCGAGGTAATTGTTGTTGGCCATGTCGCGGCTGTGATCCTGAGCGACCGTGCCCAGCGTGGCATTCCACGCCAGCGGTGCTGCCGCCGCGAAGGACTGGCCGCCGCACTGGCGCGCCTGGCCGCGCGCGGTATTGAGTTGCGCCAGCAGCTTTTGCCCTTCGCTTTGTGCATCGCCGAGTTTCGCCGTCAGCAACGGGCGCGCGAGGACGATGCGCCAGTCGCGGTCGACACGGTTGACGCCAATATCGACAAACTGCGGATCGAGCACCACCTTACAGAAGCTTTCCTTGATCGCCTGCATCGCCGCTGCTGCATCGCGCGGGCCGTTGAGGGTGATCGCCTGCACGTTGACCATCGGGTAGTGGGCGCTGGTCATGGCCTGCTGCAGATCGACCGCGCCGCTGGCGGGCAGGCGCAGACGTGGATCGGCCGACAGCGGTGGCAACTCGTTCGATGCCTGCGTGCCGCAACGCTGCGGCTGGCTGCGATAGCTGTTGATCGACTCGATCAATTGCAGTTCATCGGCGGCCAGCGCCGAGGTGGCGAACACCGCGCTCAGCGACAGTGCGGCACAACGCAAAACGGACGGCATGAAGCGCATGGAAATCTCCCTTGAGCTGAATGCGCCCATGATGCGCGAAAGGCCCCCGGTGAGTGAATGTGTTTTTCTTTGCGGCGGATTTTTTTCTGCGCTGGTGTGCCCGCGCATTTGCTCGCTACACTCTGCGAAGACCCCGCAAACCGGGCGTCTCACCGACGTAACATCTTGCCCCGGGCGGGCGCTGACGGAAGAACCGACATGGGATCGAAAGGCTTGGCGGGCGGTTTGTTGTGGATCTTTTTGACCGGCGCAGCATGGGCCGGGGCGCAGGCGCCGATCGAGGCCAAGGCCGAACAGAAAGCCGAGGTGCTCGAAGAGAAAGCAGCGGATAAAGTCAGCGCTGCTCCGGCGCCGAAATCCGAGGCCATCACCCCGACCGAAGCGCAGGCGGTGGACCCGGCCGGCGCCGCGCCGCTGGACGATCCGCTGACCTGTCTGGCGCGCAGTATCTATTGGGAAGCCAAGGGCAAGGACACCCCGGAAATGGAAGCCGTCGCCAGTGTGGTGATGAATCGCCTCGGCCACGACGGCTTTCCCGACACAGTGTGCGCGGTGGTCAAGCAAGGCTCGGAAAGCGGCAATTGCCAGTTTTCCTGGTGGTGCGATGGCAAGCCCGATCAGGTCAAGGAAGACGCCGAATACGCGTTGGCCAAGGAAATCGCTGGCAAGGCATTGAACCGTCAGCTCAAGGACCGCACGCGCGGTGCCCTGTATTTTCACGATCGCGGCGTGCACCCGAGCTGGGCCAAGGCCTATCGCAACACGGCGCAGACCGGCAGGTTCCTGTTCTACAAACCCGCCGGGGGCGACGCGCGTTAACTGGCGTGGGTATTAAGAATGCTCGCCACCTGTTGCGGCTGGCAGTTCAGATACGGTGACTTTTGCAGCCAGCGCTGATCCGGATACCAGGAAAACATGAACTGGCCGTTCTTCAGGCGATCGATCACCTGTTTGGCGATCTGCGGCCGTACGGCGGGGCAACCCTGACTGCGGCCGATACGCCCCTGACGCTTGCTCCACAGCGGGTTCACGTAACTGGCGGCATGAATCACGATCGCGCGATCACGGGCCAGATCATTGAAACCGGGTTCCAGACCATCCATGCGCAGCGAATAGCCGTGAGTACCTTCGTAGCTTTCCTGAGTGCGGAACAGACCGAGGCTGGACTGATAACTGCCTTCGCGATTGGAAAACTGCGTGGCGAAGTTTTCCCCGGAGTTGGAACCGTGGGCAACCAGATCACGCAGCACCAGTTTCTTTTTGCTCAGGTCGAAGATCCACAGGCGGCGTTCGGTGGACGGTCGCGAATAATCGATGATCGCCAGATGCCGAGAGGGTTTCGCGCCGTTGTTGACCGCGCATTGCATGGCGTTCAATGCACCTTTGAGCGCCTGGGGATTGAGTTCCGGCGCGGCGTGGGCGAGGCTGTTGTAGAGAACCGGCGATGGCTTGCCGGCGGCAAATACTGGGCTGGTCACGGCGACAAGGGTCGCGGTGCTCAACAGAAGTCGGCGCAAAAACGTCAACATTTTATAAAGTGTCCTCAACTTGCTACATAAACGGCACTTTGGCTCCTGACTCCCAGTCAATACCCGCAGGCTCGCGGTTCGAGCCTGACTGTTCAGCGCACCTGATGTAAGGTTGACCGTCATCTGGACGGCCATGGATTGGAGTAAAGCAGTTGTTCAAAAAGTACGCATGCTACTTGAGCATTTGTTTGCTCGCTGCGCCGTTTGTCGCTTGCGCCGATGAGCCGCTGCCTCCGCTCGAAACCCTGCCAACGCCGGAAACGCAATTGCCGGTCGAGCCGCGCAGCCCGTTGCAGGCGGTTTTGATCAGCCTGGCGCAGTCGTGCCCGGCCATTGCTCCGCGCCTCAATGGCCCGGCGTTGAGCCAATTGCAGGCGTTTTACGAACAGCAGGACTGGATGCCGGTGTGGGCAAGTGAGTCGGCACGCTTGCCAGCATTGCGCGCGCAATTGCAGCTGTTGGCCGATGATGGGTTGAATCCGAATCGCTATGCGGTCGCGACGACACCGCCGCAGGACGGAGAGCTGTGCGCCGACATCGACATCAGCCGCAACTACCTGCAGGCCTTGCAGGATCTGCATTACGGCCGTCTGTTGCAATCGCATTTCGAACCGCTGTGGCGTGTCGACGGCCCGCCGACCGACCGTCAGGCGCAACTGCTCAGCATTGCCGTGCCGGGCATGAACGATATTGCTGCGGCGTTCAACCTGGCGCGCCCGCATCTGCCGCAATATCAAAGCCTGCGTCAGTTGTATGCCGCGCAACGCTTGCAAGCCTTGCCGCAATGGCAGCCGGTCGGCAGCGGCCCGTTGCTGCGCCCGGCGATGGAAGACCCGCGCGTGCCGGAACTGGCCCGACGTTTGTACAGCGAAGGTTATCTGGCACACGCACTGGTGACACCGGACAACGCCTACGATGACGTGCTGGTGGAGGCAGTGAAGCACTTTCAGGCCAGCCATTCGTTGCAGGCTGACGGCGTGGTCGGGCCGGGCACCATTGCCGAGCTGAACATCAGCCCGCTGACCCGCCGCGACCAGTTGCGGGTCAATCTCGAACGTTTCCGCTGGATGGCTCAGGACATGGAGCCCAGTGGTCTGGTGGTCAATGTCGCGGCCGCTGAGCTGACGCTGTATCAGGGCGGTCAACCGGTGTGGCAGACCCGCACCCAGGTCGGCCGCGCCGAACGCCAGACGCCGCTGCTCAAATCCCGCGTCACCCGTCTGACGCTGAACCCGACCTGGACCGTTCCGCCGACTATCTGGAAGGAAGACAAACTGCCGGAAATCCGCAAGGATCAGACGTTCCTCAGCCGTCAGAACCTGCAAGTGCTCGATGCCAACGGCCAGCCTTTGGCAGCGGCGGATATCGACTGGGACAACCCCGGCAATATCCTCCTGCGTCAGGACGCCGGCCCGCGCAATCCGCTGGGGCAAATGGTCATCCGTTTCCCCAATCCGTTCTCGGTCTACCTGCACGACACGCCGAGCAAGGCGCTGTTCGACAAAGGCCCACGGGCGTTCAGTTCCGGTTGTGTGCGCGTCGAGCACCCGCTGCAACTGCGCGATCTGCTGCTGTCCCCGGCGGAAAAAGCTCGCACCGAGACTTTGCTGGCAACCGGCACCACCCATGAATTTCGCCTGTCGGCGCCGGTGCCGATCCTGATGACCTACTGGACGGCGCAAGTCGACAGCAGCGGCCAGGTGCGTTATGCGCCGGACATCTACAGCCACGACAGCGCATTGCTGGCGGGGCTGGATCGGGCGCACTAAGCCAGAACACTTCGGTCAGTTCCCTCTCCCTCGGGAGTGGGCCAGGGTGAGGGGCAAATCTCAAGTCGAGCGCAATACTCGAAAACTCACCGATCCAGCTCCTCCACCAAGCACGGCAAAAGCTCCTCACACGAGCCTTCAATCTTCAAATCGAGCAGATCATCCGCCCGGGTCTTGCCCAGATTGATCGCCATCAACGGCTTGCCATGCTCGGCAATCACCCGACACAAGCGAAACGCCGAATACGCCATCAACGACGATCCCACCACCAGTAAACCCGCCGCATTCTCGGCGGCGGCCAGCGCCCGTGCGGCTGTCGGTTGCGCCACGTTCTCGCCGAAAAACACCACATCCGGTTTCATCCGCTCACCTGCGCAATGCGGGCACCGGGGCACTTGAAACCGCGCTTCAAACGCCGGATCCAGCAAGGTATCGCCATCCGGCGCCTGCACCGCATCGACACCACTCAGGTAGGGATTGTGTGTCTCCATCTGCTGCTGGATCGCGTCGCGCTCGCTGCGCTGCCCGCAATCCAGGCACAGCACTCGATGCAGGCTGCCGTGCAGTTCGATCACATCGTGGCTGCCGGCCTGATCGTGCAAGGTATCGACGTTCTGCGTGATCAAAGCGCTGATCCGGCCACGCTGTTGCAATGTCGCCAGCGCCTCATGCGCGGCATTCGGTCGGGCCTGACGCACGCGCGGCCAGCCGAGCATCGCTCGCGCCCAATAACGCCGGCGTGATTCCGGGGCGTCGAGAAACTCCTGATACATCATCGGCTGCCGCCCACGACGCACGCCGTCGCTGTCGCGATAGTCCGGAATGCCCGATGGCGTGCTGATGCCGGCGCCGGTCAATATCAGGAATTTATCGTCGGCCATGGCCTGCAACAGCGTATCGAGATCTTCGCGGATCGGGCTATCGAGCATGCTCAGCACTCCAGAATGGGCAGTGCCCCGCAGGTTAGCACGCGATCCGCACGGGTTACTTGCGCGCCTCCAGTATCAGGTTGAAAGGCGTTTGCGTGGCGCGGCGGAACTGCTTGAACCCGGCCTCGACAAAGACTTTGCGCAGGCGCATTTCCCCAGCCTGCGCACCGAGCCCGAGGCCGACTTCCTGGGACAGCGAATTGGGCGTGCAGATAAACGTCGAGGCGGCGTAGAACAGGCGCCCGACCGCGTTGAGATTGTCGTCCAGTTTGTCGTTGGCGAACGGTTCCACCAGCAACACCGTGCCGTCGTCTTTCAGCGACTCATGAGCGTGGCGAGCGGCGCCGACCGGGTCGCCCATGTCGTGCAGGCAGTCGAAAAAGCAGATCAGGTCGTAGTCGCCGCCGGGATAGTTTTTCGCCGTGCCCTCGAAGAAACTGGCGCGGTTGACCACGCCGCCTTCTTCGGCCCGTTGCGTGGCGACGGTGACTGACGGCTCGTGGAAGTCGAAGCCGACAAACTGCGATTTGGGAAACGCCTGGGCCATGATCACCGTCGAGGCGCCGTGGCCGCAGCCGATGTCGGCAACCTTGGCCCCGCGTTCCAGCTTCGCCACCACGCCGTCGAGCGCCGGCAGCCATTCGGCAATCAGGTGACCTTTGTAACCGGGGCGGAAGAAACGTTCGGTGCCGCTGAACATGCACGGATGGTGATCGCCCCACGACAAGGCGCCATTGCCGCGCATGGCCTTGACCAGTTTGTCCTTGTCATGGAAAAACGACGCCACCACGCCGAGACCGCCAGCGACATACACCGGCGAATCCTCCACGGCCAGCGCCAGTGCCTGTTCTTCAGGCAAGCGAAATTGACCGTCAACGTGTTCCATATAGCCTGATGCGGCATGGGCGCTGAGCCATTCGCGTACCAGGCGCGGATTGCAGGTGGTTTTCGCCGCAAGGGCTTCGGGGCTGATCGGTTGGCTGTCGGCCATTGCCCGGTACAGGCCGAGTTCTTCGCCGACAATGACATTGGCCAGCATCGCCGCACCACCCATGTCGTTGACCAGTTTGCCCATGAATTCGTTGAGCTTCGCCTCATTCATCACGTGTGCTCCTGAAACAGGATCACCGTCCGGCGGCGTTGAATGTCGAGGCAGGCGCCACCGGGCGGTGGTCACGGATTGGGGCAGGGCACAGCAGACGTCCTGCGGCCCCCTCGACTGGGTAATGAATGAGTCTAGTCCTCTTTTACTCGATCAGTGCCCAGCCATCGGGGCGGGAACGGATGCAGGCCATAGAAATTGCGCAGCTGTGTCAGGTCGTGCTCATACCAGCCGCGCAGCCATCGCTGATACTGCGCCTGCGCGGCAGTTCGCAGTAATGGTCGGGACAGGCTGTCATGGATAGCTTGGGCGGCCTGCATGCCGCTCATCAACGCCTTGAGCACACCGTGCGACGAAGCCGGATCGAGCCGGCATGCAGCATCACCTACGAGAAGGTAGCCGTCACCGGCAACGGTCGCGCTGATGCGCCAGCTTACGTCGGCTCCGCGTATCGTCCCCGATTGCGGTAATGCCTGGAGGTCTTCGGGCAGCATTTGTCTGGACTGCCTGACGGTCTGTAGTGCGTCGGTTTCAAACGCAAGGTGTGTCCAATGGGTCAACTGCGGCCCAATCCGCGCGATCCATGTCCAGCCATCCGTCGTGGCCAGCAGGCGCGGATTGCTCGCGTAGCGGGCTGGCTGACCGTGCAAATATCCAAAGCGGGCCACTAATGCAGCAGAATCGATGCGCGCCTTCAGGTGCAATTGGCGTCCAAGCCAGCCGGCTGCACCACTGGCATCGATTACGTACGAGGCGTAAAGGCAACCGGCGTCGGCTTCTACGCCGATCACCTGTTGCTCGAACGCGAGAGCACTGTGCGCCCGACACGGCTGGTATATCTCTACACCCGCTGAAGCGGCTTGTTGTAATAACGCGGCGTCCAGTAACGCGCGGCTGATCTGGAAGCCGCGCCACGGGCCAGTTGTGTCCGCGCCGAAAGCGTTGAAACGATCCGGGCCGTTCCAGTGCACCCATTGGCCTTCAAAGCGCAGAGTCGACGAGGCACGCAGCAGGTCGGCGACGCCGAGTTGGCGCAATAACGGTTCGATACCCGGGTGCAGACTTTCGCCAGGGCGGAATCGGGGGAACGCTTGCCTTTCGATCAAAGCCACGCGAAGTCCCCGGCGAACACAGCTGATGGCGCTGGCGCAGCCCGCAGGTCCTGCGCCAATCACCACCACATCAAAGTGTTTCAAACGCGACCTGCCAAGGGCCTGCATCCAGTTTGAGCAGGCTGACATCAGCACTGACAAACAGCAGGGCCTGTCGTTTGATCTCGACATGACGTAATTTGAAATCATCATCGGCAGTGCTGACAGCCCCGCGCTCGTACATCAAAAAAAACTGCACCCATCCCTCCAGGACAACGCCGGCTTCCTGCTGTGCCTTTTCGAGTTCATCGTCCGGATGCTGCACCTCGAGAAACGACAGCAGCGGCCAGGCATTGCGCTGGGCATTGTCGTCATCAGCACCAAGCACCCGATAAACCCGATGCATCGAAGCGACGCGCCGCTCATACGCGGCTTGTGACGTTTGGCCGGTCAGGCTCAGGGAAAAATGCCCGTCCAGGGCGACCTGTGTGTAATCGGCGTGGGCGTAGGCGTGGTACTGGGCGAACAGGCGGTTGTCTTGAACGATGAGTTGCGGACCCGGCTGATCGTCCCAGGCAATGACACCGTCCTGGCCAATTTCCTGATCGGTCAACGGGATGATGGTGTGCAGCCTTGAACGCGGTTCGAACACCCGCGCCGAATCCGGTGCCACCCCCGGCCAGAAGGAGCCCAGAGCTGCGCAGATTTTGGCGTCTTCGGGAAACGGGCTTGCCATCTGATAGCCGGCCAGTACGTTGATCCATTCCGCGTCGGATGTGTTCTGCCGGACCCAGCCTACTTCCCAGCCCGGACCGAAAACCCCGGCAGCGCCGTCGGGCAGCGAGGAGGGCCGTGAAATTTGGGCGAGCGGCTTTGGCGACAGCACGCTCGCGCGCGGTTCAGCGCAGGCGACAATCGCCGTTACCCCTCGATCCTTGTCGGAAAACACCTGATCCTTGAGGTTCAGGTTGGCGCAATACCGCACGTTGGAAAGTGCTTCGAGACGGGCGTGCCAGATGTCGGGACTGGTGAAAAGCGGCTCTTCGCTGACCCAGCGCAGCAGTTTGCGCTGACTGCACAGTGGGTAGAAATCCGGAGGACCAATAATAGAATAGGCAGCCACCGTCGGCAGCAGGTCGCTCAGTGCGGGGCAGTGCGGCCGGACCCATCCGTCAGCTGTCGCGTCTTGATAGTGCAGGGCCTGATAACCACCTTCACGGACCAGGGCTTCGACATCGGCACGGTTGTTCAGATCCTCGATGCTGCCTTGCGCGTCAACCTTGTGTCGACCATGCACCATCCCGCCGGTGTTGGCGGGCATCTGAAACGATAGCAGTCGGCCCTCGAATCTGGCAGCTTCGACCAGCCGTGCTTTTGGCTCTGGCAACAGCAAGCCGGCGCCGAACGCTTCCTCAGTTGCCCAGTCGGCCAAGTCATCGATCACGACGAAGGGCGGCTGACTGATCTGCGGCTCCGCCCAGCCGGTGCCACTGTGACGTAAATGGATATGCCGCAACTTCTCGTTGATCTGATGATTCTCCAGCGTCACCGCCAGTTGCATGCCTGCCAGGCATCGTGCGCCATCGAACAGCTTGTGCAGCGGCACCCAGAAATCCAGCCCCGGATCGACTTCTGACTGAAAGTCCATCGGCCCGAAGCGCTGCGCATCACCGCGCAGTTGCATGGCAATGTAAGCGCTGTAGCGCACCGGCATGACCCGGATGCCATGTACGTCGCCGTCGACAAAGGGCAGGAAGCATCGTTGTCTGGCGTTATATCGGGCAGGCGCGGTGCCGACCCGAGCAATGCCGGTGCGCGAAAAGCACAGGTCGGCGTGTCGGCCGTGCACGGTGTCGGCTGCGCAGCGGTATTCACTGGCAAAAGCCACCACCGCCAGGGGCGCGCCAGCGGCAGTCAGGCGCAGTTGATCGAGGGTGGGCGGTGCGATGCTGTAAACATAATTCAGAACGCTTTCGATTTCGCCCGCAGTCGGAAACAGCCGCAGATCCGTTCCGGTTTCATCGACGGTCACTTGCGGTGATGCCAGCGCGTGATAGAGCAAACTGCGGGAGGGCGCCGCCGCTTCGATTGCGCAGGTTCCATCAGGATCGAAATCCGCGAATCCGCTCAGGCAGCGATCAATCGTCAGCGGCCGTTGCAGCTCGGCGGCCAGGGGCTCTGCCAACAGATCAAGCCCATGGGCCAACATCAGCGAATGCCAGCCGCCTGGCGCCAGCCGATGACATACCTGTGTGACGGATTCAAGCAGAGTCATGGCTGATCCTCGTTACGGTTCGCGAGCTGTCATCAGACAGCACAAGGCTTATGCCCCGCTACTGTCAGGTCTGACAGTGGCGGGGCGCCTGGACATGCATAACCGTAGAGGCTTTGGCCCAGGCGCAACAGTCGGGCGATTCCGAAGAGGGCGTAGGCAGATGCCTGCTGTTCAACCGGAAACAGCAGAGGTCAGGAGGGAAAATCAAACAGAAACTGTCAGCCGTGCAGCGGTAATTTAAGCTCAGCGCACAACCCGCCACCTTCACGATTGCTCAACAGCAGCGAGCCACCCAGCGCCATCGCCAATTGCTGGGCGATCGCCAGCCCGAGCCCGGTGCCGCCGGTGTCGCGATTGCGCGAGTTTTCCACGCGGTAGAAGGGTTCCAGCACCTGCGCCAGTTCGGCCTCGGCGATGCCCGGGCCGCGATCGAGGACTTTCACCGACAGGCTGTTGCCCTGCGCTTCGACCTGCAATTGCGCGGCGCCGGCGAATTTCAGGGCGTTGTCGGTCAGGTTCACCAGCACCCGGCGCAGGGCCTGCGGGCGGGTTTCGATTACCGCTTTGCTTTTGCCGCCGAGCTGCACGTCCTTGCCCATGTCCTGATAGTCGAAGACCAAGCTGTCGAGGAACGAGTCGAGATCAGTACGCCGGCTTTCTTCGGTGGCGCCGTGAACGCTGCGAGCGTAAGCCACGCCTTCGCGCACCAGATGCTCGATTTCGCCCAGGTCGCTGCTCAGTTTGTCTTTCTCGACCGAGTCGTCCATGAATTCTGCGCGCAGTTTCATCCGGGTGATCGGCGTTTGCAGGTCGTGGGAAATCGCCGCGAGCAGTTGCATGCGTTCTTTCAGGTAGGCGGCGATGCGCGTCTGCATGGCGTTGAACGCCCGCGCGGCGTGAACCACTTCGGTCGGCCCTTGCTCGTCGAGCTTGATCGGGTGAGCGTTGGGGTCGAGGGTTTCCACCGCGTTGGCGAGGCGGGTGAGGGGACGGATGGCAATGCGCACGGCGAGCCAGGTGCAGAGGATCAGTAACGCCAGTTGGCCGAGCAGCACCACCGGCAACCACGGCGACAACGGCACCATCGCCGGACGGATATCGATGGTCACCGGGCTGCCGTCGCTCAGGCGCAAGTGGCCCTGGAAATGTTGTCTCGGACCGCCGGGAACTTCGGTAAACACGATGGGATAAGTGTCGCCGATGGCCGCCGTAATCGAGGCGATCGCGACGGACTTTTCAGCCGAGGTCACCGGCATGCCCGGTTCGCCCTCATTGAGCAGGTAGCCGTAATTGCGCCGGGCCAGACGCGGCAGCCAGGCCTCGCGTTCGGCGGCGGGCAGGCGATCGAGGATGGCCATCGACGTCGAGACGTCGGTTTCGAGGTTGCCGAGCATGGTGCTTTTCGCGCTCTGGTAACGCTCGTAATACTGCGCGCCGAACGACAGGCCCTGCGCCAGAATCAGCCCGATCAGGAAGATCAGCGACAGGCGCGAGGTGAGGGTGCGCGGCCATTGCAGCTTGAGTTTCATGCCGAAGCTCCGAGCAGTTCGACCGGCAGCGAAAACACATAACCTTCACTGCGCACGGTCTTGATATAGGCCGGCTCGCGAGCATCGTCCAGCAGGCGTTGACGCAGGCGACTGACCAGCAGATCGATCGAGCGATCGAACAGATCGGCCTCGCGGCCCTGGGTCAGGTTGAGCAGTTGATCGCGGCTGAGCACCCGTTGCGGATGGTCGAGGAACACCCGCAGCAGGCGGTATTCGGCGCCACTGAGGGCAACCATGGTGCCGTCGCTGTCGAGCAGGTGCCGGGCCGAGGTGTCCAGCTGCCAACGACCGAACGCCAGCAGGCGTCCGGCTTCGGTGACCACCAGATTCGGCGGCAACATGCGTGTGCGGCGCAACACGGCATTGATCCGCGCCAGCAGCTCGCGGGCGGCGAAAGGTTTGCTCAGGTAATCGTCGGCGCCCATTTCCAGACCGATGATGCGATCGGTCTCATCGTTGCGCGCGGTGAGCATCAGCACCGGCGTCGCCTTGTGTTTGCCCACACGCAATTCGCGGCACAGCTGCAGTCCATCGTCACCGGGCATCATGATGTCGAGCACGATCAGGTCGACGGTGTTGGCGTCAAGGAAGCTGCGCATCTGCCGGCCATCGGCGACCACTGTTGTGCGCAGGCCGTTCTTCTTCAGGTAGTTGCCTACCAGTTCACGGATCTCGCGGTCGTCGTCGACGATGAGAATGTGATCGACATGTTCCATCGGTTCAAGCCTCTGTCAAAGGGGGAATGCCGTGCAGTCTATAGCGCCGTAGACCGCACGCCTGCCTGCCTTTGTATTGCAGTGTATCTGCCGTAGCGGCGGATACACACCGACGCAAAATCACGATTTTTTCGGGGTTTTGTATCGCTCTGTATCTACACGCTGCATGGATACACAACGAGTGATTCTCGTCCTTTCCTGACACAGACGCGATACCTCGAAGGCCTCAAATAGGCTCCATCGAGGCACACACAGACCGCCTCGGCTCAAACCCACTGAAGCCTTGAGGACTACACCATGAACAACAAATCCGTATTCGCCGCCTGCCTGTTCGCCGCTCTGAACATCTGCACCCTGTCGGCCCACGCCGAAGCTGACGTCAGCCGGCAAACCTACACCTACGGCACCCATCTGGATATCCAGAAAGTGCTGTCGATGACCGAAGACACCTCGGTGACCTGCGGCATCACCGAGGCGCGCATGACCTACCTCGATTCCGCCGGCAAAACCCGCGAGCTGGATTACAGCAAATTCGCTGACGGCTGCAACAACCAGAACTGAGTCATCCCTACTTTTTCTGCAAGGAGTTTTGCCATGAACAACGTCTCACGCTTTCTGACCGCAGCAGCCTTCGCCTTCACCGGTGCCGCCGCCCACGCCAACAGTGCTGTAGAGCAGAGCAGTTGCGCCAGCAGCACCTGCTTCCAGCTGACCACCGTGGCGAAGGAGGGCAGCGATGCCTTGATCGCCGCTGACGGCTCCAGCCGCACACCGCAGGGGCAGATGGTTGCCGCTGACGGCTCCAGCCGCACGCCGCAGGGGCAGATGGTTGCCGCTGATGGTTCCAGCCGCACGCCGCAGGGGCAGATGGTTGCCGCTGATGGTTCCAGCCGCACACCGCAAGGCCAACTGGTCGCGGAAAACGGTGCCAGTCGTACGCCTCAAGGACAGTTGCTGGACGGCCAGACTGCATGAGCCACGGCGTAAATAAAGCGAGCTAGCGAGGGACGTTTCCCTCGCTGGCCGGTTGTGTGCCCAGCCCCCATTTCAAGGTGACCCCTTATGTACCTCATTGCATTTCTCGGCGGTCTGCTGACCGTTCTCAGTCCGTGCATCCTGCCGGTGGTGCCGTTTCTGTTCGCTGGCGCCAACCGTACCCGCTCCTCGATCCTCCTGACTCTCGCCGGCATGGCGCTGACCTTTGCGCTGATCTCCAGCCTTGCCGTGGTCAGCAGCGAGTGGGTGATTCAGGCCAGCAACACCGGCCGCCACGTCGCCTTGCTGGTCATGGCGCTGTTCGCCCTGTCGCTGATCTCGGCCCGCGTCGGTGACTGGCTGACCAGGCCGTTTGTCGCGCTCGGCAATCGTCTCGATCAGGACACGCGTAAACGTGCCGGACCGATGGGCTCGATCATGCTCGGTGTCGCCACCGGCCTGTTGTGGGCGCCCTGTGCCGGGCCGATCCTTGGGGTGATTCTGACCGGCGCAATGTTGCAAGGCGCCAATGCCCAGACCAGCCTGTTGCTGCTGGCTTACGGCGTCGGCAGTGCCTTGTCGCTGGGCACGTTGATCTTCGCCGGGCGCGGTCTGGTCAATCGGCTGAAACCGTCGATCCCGTTCAGCGGCTGGTTGCGTCGCGGTGCCGGGGTTGCGGTGCTTGCTACAGTTGCGGTGATTTCGACGGGCGCCGACAAGACCCTGCTCGCCAATACCTCTTCCGAGGGCGTGGCCAGCGTCGAGAAAAACGTCCTGGAAAACGTGCCGAAAGTGGTCGACTACTTCGTCAGCAAGGTCCGCGCCGATTCGATGATGGACGAGGCCCGGGGCGCGATGCCGTCGCTGTCGGGCGCTGTGCAATGGCTCAATTCACCAGAGCTCAGTGCCGAATCCCTGCGCGGCAAAGTGGTGCTGGTGGACTTCTGGACCTACGACTGCATCAACTGCCAGCACACCTTGCCGTACGTCAAAGACTGGGCGAAGAAATACGAGAAGGACGGCCTGGTAGTGATCGGCGTGCACACCCCCGAATACGGCTACGAGCGCATCATCAACAACGTCAAGGATCAGGTGAAAAAACTCGGCATCACCTACCCGGTCGCCATCGACAACGACTACGCGATCTGGCGCAACTTCGACAATCAATACTGGCCGGCGCATTACCTGATCGACGCCAAGGGCCAGATGCGTTACAGCCACTTCGGTGAAGGTCGCTATGCCGAGCAGGAGCAGATGATCAAGCAGTTGCTGGAGGAGGCGAAAGCACCGGCAGCCTGATCAAAAAAACCAATGGCTCACAGGTCGCGGACCTTGAGCCATTGTTGTTTTTCCCACGCCTGGAAACCCTCCAATAGCTGCCAGCCGCGTTTACGGTAGTAGTCGTGTTTGTCTTGCGTGTGCAAGTACAAGCGCGACACCCCACGCTGCTTTGCTGCCTCGCAAATCCCTTCAATCAGCTGCTCCGCCAACCCTTGCCCGCGCGCCTCGGGATCAACGAATACGCAGGCGAGCCATGGGCCGAGATCGGCGCGATCAGCCAAGTCGTTGCGGGCCAGTGCGGCACCACCGAGCAGGCGTTCACCGTCCATGGCAATCAGGCACGACCATTCACCATTGCTTTGGCCCTCGGCAAATTCGCGCTGCCATTGAGCCAGGGGCTGGTCGGCGTATTCGTAGTGGAATTGTTGGTGAATCCACGCTGCGTAGCGATCGCTGTGTTGCATGTGCGCGGCGAGCCAGTCGAGGTGCAGTGACATCGGTCGAGTCCTTTGCTTGGGCGAGCCCGCATCAGAAACCAATCCCGCAACGCTGACAATGCGCAAGGTGTATCAGGCGCTTGACAGATTTACGCCGCTCATCGGCAAAGTGCCGGGTTTAGGGGGCTGGCGGACGATTGGCAGGGACGCCGGGCAGCCTCGGCGCGATAGTGAGCAAGCACGGTCCGCGTCGCAGCCTGTGCTTTCTCTCTGCCACGGAGCTCGCTGTCATGAGTACCCCGATTGATCTCACTGCCCTGAAGGAACGTCAGAAAGTCGCTTGGGCCAGTGGCGACTACGCCGTGATCGGCACGACTTTGCAGATCGTCGGTGAAAGCCTCGCCGAGGCTTGCGATCTGCGCTGTGATGAACAGGTGCTGGATGTCGCCGCCGGTAACGGCAACGCGACCCTGGCAGCGGCGCGGCGCGGTTGTGTGGTGACCTCCACCGATTACGTCGCGGCACTGCTGGAGCGTGGTCAGGATCGCGCCCGGGCCGAACATCTGGAGGTGATTTTTCAGGTGGCCGATGCCGAGGCTTTGCCTTTTCCCGATGAAAGCTACGACGCCGTGTTGTCGACGTTCGGCGTGATGTTCGCGCCTGACCAGGCCAGCGCCGCTAATGAGCTGGGGCGGGTCTGTCGGCGGGGCGGGCGGATCGGAATGGCCAACTGGACGCCGGAGGGCTTCGTCGGGCAGATGTTCAAGATTCTCGGCCAGCATCTGCCACCGCCCGCGGTTGCTCAGCCGCCATCGAACTGGGGCTCGGATGCGTGGCTGCACAAGCATTTCGATGACCGCGATTTTGTCGTACGCGTGACCCGCAGCCACTTCAATTTCCGCTACCGCTCGGCGGCGCATTTCATTGACATCTTTCGCCACTGGTACGGGCCGGTGCACAAGGCTTTTGCGGTGTTGTCGGCGGAGGCCGGACAGGCGCTGGAGGATGATCTGACGGAGTTGCTCAACCGGTCGAATCGCGCCGGGGAGGCGTCGCTGGTGGTGCCGAGTGAGTATCTGGAGGTGGTGATTACCAAGCGCTAGCCCACCTCGGATCTCCTGATCGATGAAGATCTCTGTGGGAGCGAGCCTGCTCGCGAAAGCGGTGTGCCAGCCAACCTTTATGTTGATGGAACCACCGCATTCGCGAGCAGGCTCGCTCCCACAGGGGATGTGCTTATTTCAAATGGCCGCGATCAAACCACTCCAGCGCCGTGCGCCAGATGCAGATCCCCAGGAAATAAGCCGACATCAGCAACCACAAGCCCATTACCAGCGGATTGATCACCGGGTGATTGAGTACCAGCGACAGACTGCACAACAGCCAGATCGCCGTCACCGCGATATTGATTGGCATGAAACGCCGCACGCGGAACGGGTGCAGGAATTTCATCCGCGTCACCGTCAGCAATGCCAGACCGATCACGGTGAGAAAGGTGATCCACGGCCCCGGGCCGATGATGTACAGGCACAGCGCAACCACGTTCCAGGCCGCCGGGAAGCCGACAAAATAGTTGTCCTTGCTCTTCATGTTGACGTTGCAGAAACAGAACAGCGACGACACCAGAATCACCGACACCGTCAGCAACAGGGTGTAATCGGGCAGGGGAATGTAGCGGTAGATAAACAGCGCCGGGATGAATACATAAGTCAGGTAATCGATGACCAGATCAAGGATCGAGCCGTCGAAACTCGGCAGCACCGATTGCACATTGACCTTGCGCGCCAGTGCGCCATCGAGGCCGTCGACTATCAGCGCCACGCCCAGCCACATCAGGCAATGAATCGGCTGGTTTTCCAGCAGGGCGAGGGTGGCGAGGAAGGCGGTGACCACGCCAGTCGCGGTAAAACCATGGGCGCCCCATGCTTTGAGCCTGGCGATGTGTACGGTGGATATCACGGGGGCGTTCTCCAGAAAGTGAAGCAAGCCGGGTATCGCCCATCGTCAGAAAGGGCGTCGGCAAACCGGGTCGGGTTGCAGCTATCGACCGGTTTGGCCGGGATAAGGTTCACCACCCATGAATCTTAGCTGGCTCGCGGAAAATTTCTCGGGTGCGATTTCATCGGTGACCCGGCGTCAGCCCAACGGTGCTGGCGCTATGGCTGCGTCGGTCTATCGTTGCCTGACGCAATCAGGCCGGAAAAGCCTTAGCGTCTGCACTCTGTTTAGCCAGCCCCAGCCAATTACTGGATGTGTCGTTACAAGCCCCGGCCGCTCCATCCGTCCGGGGCTTTTTTACCTCGATTGAATTTTTCCGCCGCCGTGTCGCTCTTCTGCATAACAGAACCCGTCTGCCATCGGTGTGCTCATGAACAGGAACCTCGACGATTACAACCGCATGCGTGATTTTTCCGCGACGTCGGAACCGGCCGCAGTCAAGCGCTCGGGCCGTAAGTCGGCCAAGGATCATGCGTTGCAGTTCTGCATCCAGAAGCACGACGCTTCGCACCTGCATTACGACTTTCGCCTGGAACTCGACGGCGCGCTGAAAAGCTGGGCGGTGCCGAAGGGGCCGTCGCTGGACCCGTCGGTCAAGCGTCTGGCGATTCATGTCGAGGATCATCCGCTCGATTACGCGACGTTCGAAGGCAGCATTCCCGAGGGGCATTACGGCGCCGGTGATGTGATCGTCTGGGATCGCGGCGTGTGGATTCCGCTGGAGGATCCGCACAAGGCCTATGCCAAGGGCCGACTGAAGTTCGAGCTGCAGGGCGAGAAGCTCGGCGGCGTGTGGAATCTGGTGCGCACGCACATGCCGGGCAAGAAAGAACAATGGTTCCTGATCAAGCATCAGGACAACGCCGCGCGACCGCAGGATGATTTCGACGTGCTGGTCGCCGAGCCCGACAGCGTGCTCAGTGAGCGCACGATTGTCGGCAAATCGGCGGCTGCTGCCGATAAAGCCAAACCGGTAAAAAAGGCCCCGGCCAAGCCGCGCAAGCAGGCGTCCGGGCAGCTTACCGGCGCGCGCAAGGCCAAGTTGCCGGCACTGATCAAGCCGGAACTGGCGACGCTGGTCGACAGCGCACCCGAAGGGCAGTGGAGCTACGAGATCAAGTTCGACGGCTACCGGATCATGGCGCGGATTGATCACGATGAGGTGCAGCTGTTCACCCGCAATGGCCACGACTGGACGCACAAACTCCCGCAGCAGGCCAAGGCACTGGCGGCGTTGGGTCTGGAATCGGCATGGCTCGACGGTGAAATGGTCGTGGCCAATGAGCAAGGCGTGCCGGATTTTCAGGCGTTGCAGAATGCCTTCGATGCCGGGCGCAGCGGCAACATTGTTTATTACCTGTTCGACGTGCCGTATCTGAATGGCGTCGACCTGCGGGACGTGCCGGTGGAAGAACGCCGCGCCGCGCTGAGCACCATCCTCGGCGCGCAGAAAGAATCGTCAACGCTGCGCTTCTCCGAAGCCTTCGAAGAAACCCCGGACGCGCTGCTCAACAGCGCTTGCCAGATGCAGATGGAAGGCCTGATCGGCAAACGCCTCGGTTCGCCATATGTATCGCGGCGCAGCGGCGACTGGATCAAGCTCAAATGCAAGCATCGCCAGGAATTCGTCATCGTCGGCTACACCGATCCGAAAGGTGCGCGCAGTGCTTTCGGTGCCTTGCTGCTCGGCCTGCACGACCGTGACAGCGGCGAGTTGCGCTATGCCGGCAAGGTCGGCACCGGGTTCAACGAAACCACATTGAAAAGCATCCTCGCCCAACTCAAGCCGTTGCAGACCAAAAGCGCCGCAGTGGTCAATCCGCCCAGCGGTTTCGAGGCCAAAGGTGTGCACTGGCTCAAACCCAAACTGCTGGCCGAAGTGGCATTCGCCGAGATGACCAAGGACGGCTCGGTGCGCCACGCCGTATTCCATGGTTTGCGCGATGACAAACCGGCCAAGGACATTACCGCGGAGCGAGCGAAGCCTGTGAAAGCTGCCAAGTCCGAAAAGAACGAAAAAACCGAAAAGACCAAAACTGCCGACAAGCAGCCGGCAAAGAAAACCGCCGCCAGCAAAAAAGCCGAGACCGCGCCGTCGCAATCAGGACTGGCCGGCGGCAAAATACGCATTACCCACCCGGATCGGGTGATTGACGCGGTCAGCGGCACGACCAAAATGCAACTGGCGCAGTACTACGCCAGCGTTGCCGAATACATCCTGCCGCAACTCAAGGATCGCCCCGTGGCGTTGGTGCGTGCACCGGACGGCATTGCCGGCGAATTGTTCTTCCAAAAGAACGCCGAACGCCTGGCTATCCCGGGGATTACTGCACTAGACAAGGACATCACCGGCCAGCCAGTGATGATGATCAACAATCCCGAAGCGCTGGTCGGCGCGGTGCAGATGAGTACCGTCGAGCTGCACACCTGGAACGCTACAAAGGTGGATCTGGACAAGCCCGATCGTTTCGTCCTCGATCTCGACCCGGATCCGGCGCTGCCATGGAAAAGCATGGTTGAAGCCACCGCGCTGACCCTCACCGTGCTCGATGAGCTGGGCCTCAAAGCCTTCCTGAAAACCAGCGGCGGCAAAGGCATTCACCTGGTGGTGCCATTGACCCGCAAGCATGGCTGGGACGAAGTGAAGGACTTCAGCCACGCCATCGTCAGCCACATGGCCAAGTTGCTGCCGGATCGTATTTCAGCGGTGTCCGGTCCGAAAAACCGCGTCGGGCGGATCTTCATCGATTACCTGCGCAACGGCCTCGGCGCCACCACCATTTGCGCCTACGCCGCCCGGGCGCGGGAAGGCATGCCGGTGTCGGTGCCGCTGTACCGAGAGGAAGTCGCTGAAATCAAGGGCGGTAATCACTGGAACATCTACAACGTTCACGAGCGTCTGACCGAAGTCGGTGATGAGCCTTGGGCGGACATGAAGAAAACCCGCCAGACCATCACCGCCGAGATGCGCAAACGCGTCGGCATGAAAAAGTGATCAGGTGTCGCGCAGCAAGTCGTGGGCGTTGAGCAGTTCGAAGGCGATTTGCGGGTGGTTTTCCAGGCCCTTGCGAATCGCCGCCGGGATCGCCGCGCGAGTCTTGCGACACAGGCCTGGCAGCTCGTCGATCTGAATGGCGATACCGCGCATGGTGCGGACTTCGTTGAAACCGGGGGCGACGTCGACGCGGATGCCGAGTTGCTCGTACATACGCTGTTGCAGGCGTTTGAGGTCGTCGAGGTCTTTGAGTTGTTCCAGGCGCGCCAGGAGGATTTTTTCCTCTGCGCGAGTCAGGCGCAGGATGCGCAGATCGGCGCCGGGGGTTTCCAGCAACGGGTCGCGCCCGCAGATGCAGGCGCCGGGTGGGCAGGGTGAGCGTAAGGGCACGGTCGTCATGGCCTCCATCATAGAGGCCGTCGGACAATTTTGCCTATGCGCACTCAGCGGCCGTCCATCGGCCGCTGCTTCCCTCGTGACTACTGCTGCACGCCTTCGTATTGCACCAGAATGGCGTTAGCCAGGTCTTCATCACTGGCGTTCAAGCCAGGGTTGGCTTGGCGCACCTGTTGCAGTACCGACTCAAGATAAACCCCACGGATGGCCCCGCCGCTTGCAACGAACGCAGACACGTCGTCACGGGCCGGAATCACCATTTTGTCGTCCTTGAAGGTCGAGTACAGCGACGCGGACACACCTGCCGAAGTGGCGACATCACCCGCGTCAACGCGGGCCAGCGCCGAACCGACCGGCAGGCAAAGCATAAGAGAAGAAATCAGGACTAACTTGCGCATGACGTGTTCCTCCACAAGCGCTAAGCAAAAAGGGAAGGGACTACATAACCTCAGAGGTGAACGGCGCGCGGGAGTTCCGTAGGCCGCAAAAACGTAGCGGCGAGGAACGGGCAAAACCGGCAAGGGTCTACCGCTTGCCTGTATTGCCGAGAATCGACCCATGCTCGTCAGAGTCAGCGACAACGTTGCCCAACCGGCAGATACGCGAATCGAAGCGCTTTTGCTCGCTGGATTTGTCTGCCTGACCATCGCGCTCGGCCTGTTCCCGCGCAGCCGCCTCGACTGGCTATTGGAAAATGTCCTGGCGTTGGCGCTGGTCTTGACCCTGCTGCTGGCGCATCGGCGTTTTCGCCTGTCGACGCTGTCGCTGGGGATGCTCTTCGCCTTTCTGTGCATTCATGAAGTCGGCGCGCATTACACCTATTCGCGGGTGCCCTACGATCAGTGGGGCACGCTGTTGACCGGGGTCAGCGTCAACAAAGTGCTGGGTCTTGAACGCAATCACTATGATCGGCTGGTGCACCTTAGCTATGGATTGCTGCTGGTCTGGCCGATTCGCGAAGTGCTGCTGCGTCTGACGCCGTTGCGTGGCGCCTGGCTGGCGCTGTTGACCCTGAATGTAGTGCTGGCGACGTCGGCGTTGTACGAATTGATCGAATGGGTCGGCGGCGCTTACCTGGGCGACGACACTGGCCAAGCCTTCGTCGGTGCGCAGAATGATCCGTGGGATTCGCAGAAGGACATGGCCCTGGCGCTGTTCGGCGCCGGGCTGTCCTTGCTGGTATTGACGCGCTGGCGCCGAGCGCCGCGGTGAGGGATCAGATCACCCCACAGGCCATGCGATCACCGCCACCGCCCAGAGGCTTGGGCATGTCGGAATGGTTATCGCCGCCGGCGTGAATCATCAGGGCGTGGCCCTTGATCTCGGCGATCTTCTTCAGGCGCGGCGCCAGCACCGGGTAGTTGGCGACACCATCAGCCATCACATATACCGCCGGCAGATCGCCCAGATGCCCGTTGGCGTAAGGGCCAAGGTGCTTGCCGGTTTTCGCCGGATCGAAGTGTCCGCCAGCGGCCAGTGCTGCGCCCTTGACGCCATCTTTGGTGCCCGCTTCGCAGCTGCCGTTTTCATGGACATGGAAGCCGTGGATGCCGGCCGGCAACGATTTCAGGTCGGGGGTGAACAGCAGGCCATATGGCGTCTCACTGACTGTTACCGAGCCGATCGCCTGCGGCGCGCCGTCGGCGCTGACCAGATTGATTGCGACTTTCTCCGTTGCTGCCTGTGCGGTGCCGATTGCCAGCGTGCCGAGCAGACCAAACCACAGTGCGCGTTTCATAAGCGTTTCCTTCAGCTGCATGAATGTTCGAAGCGCTGGATTGATAGCCTGCCGGGGTTAACCGGCGATGAAGGCATTATCCCAGCGGCGCTGCAATGTGTGACCGGGTTCGCGTTTGAAAAGTTTTGCCGGATTCAAGTCGCCGCTGACATCAGCCGATACGCTCTGTGTCGGCAGTTCCCTGCACATAGGCTTAACTGAAATCCGACAAGCGCAATCCAGCGTGCCCACGGGAGATTCCACGGTGTCGATCAAACTGCGTTTGGTGTTGCTGATTGCGACCAGCCTGCTGACGGCGCTGATCGTGAGTCTGGTCAGCTACGTTGGCAATCTGCGGATGGCCACGGCGGTCGGCGATAACACGGTGAGCATGAGCGCGCTGCGCAATCACATGGAAGCGGACATGATGCACGACGCCCTGCGCGCCGATGTCTATTCGGCGATGCTGGTCGGCCTGGGCAAAAGCACCGCCACCGCCACCGAGGTGCGCGATTCGCTCACCGAGCACGCCGGGCATTTTCGTGAAGTGCTGGATGACAACCTCAAGCTGCCGATCAACCCGCAGTTGCGCACGGCGCTGGAGCAGATCAAGCCGAGCCTCGATACCTACATCAAATCCGCCGAGCAGATCGTCGGCGTGGCGCTGGACAATCCGGATGCCGCCCAACAGCAGCTCGGCACGTTCAATAGCGCCTTTACTCAGCTCGAAGAGCAGATGGGCGCGCTCAGCGAACTGATCGAAAACAATACCCTGCACACCAGCGAAGGCACCGAAGCGGCCATCCGCCACGCCAATCTTGCGCTGGCAGTGGTGCTGGCCGTCAGTCTGTTGCTGCTGCTGATTCAGGGGCGCTGGGTGATCCTGAGTATCATGGGGCCGCTCAAATCCGCCAGCCGCATCGCTGAAAGCATTGCCCATGGCAATCTCAGCGAACCAATTGTCGAGCCCGCCGGCAAGGACGAAGCCAGCGTTTTGATACGCACATTGGCGACCATGCAGCGCGATTTGCGCAACATGATTGACGTGGTCCGGCGCAACGCCCACGGTGTCAGCGGCATGAGCGAGCAGCTCAGCCAGGGCTGCCATCAGGTCGCCGACAGCAGCCAGCAGCAAAGCGTTGCCGCCGGCACCATGGCGGCCGCCGCCAGCCAGATGACCGCGAGCATCGAAGAGATTACCCGCCACGCCGAACGTGCCCTGAGCATGGCCAATCAGGCCGAAAACCTGGCCAAGGAGGGTGGCGGGGTGATTCACCAAGTGGTCAGCGACATGGACGACATCGCCCGCTCGGCACAGCAGTCGGCGCAGGTGATCCGCACGCTGGATCAGGAATCCGAGGCGATCTTCAACATCATTCAGGTGATCAAGAGCATCGCCGACCAGACCAACCTGCTGGCGCTCAACGCGGCGATCGAGGCAGCGCGGGCAGGTGAGCAGGGCCGTGGCTTTGCCGTGGTCGCCGATGAAGTGCGCAGTCTGGCCGCACGCACCAGCGCTTCGACCCAGGAAATCGCCGCCATGGTCGCGCGCATCCAGAACAGCACGCGCGAGGCGGTCAGCAGCATGGAGGCGGGCGTGGCGCAGGTCGACAAGGGCATGGCAGTGACGGCGGAAGTCGAGCGGGCGATTCGCGAGATCCTCGACGCCACGCTGAACACCACGCAACTGGTCAATGACATCACCCGCACGATTGGCGAACAGAGTCAGGCCAGTAATGAGATCGCCCATCAGGTGGAGATGATTGCGGGAATGAGCGAGGGCAATAGCCGGGTGATCGGGCAGACGGCGACGACTACGGATGAGTTGTCGAATCTGGCGGGGCAGTTGGCGCGGTCGGTGGATCGGTTTCGGTTGTGATGTTGAGGTAGACCAGCGGGTTTTCCATTGCCTGAGCCAGCGCTTTCGCGAGCGGGCTCGCTCCCACAAGGTTCGCCAGTGTCGAGTCCTTTGTGGGAGCGAGCCTGCTCGCGAATAGGCCAGCTCGGGCAACACTGAATCAGGCCAATGTGCCCTCAATCAAAACCTGAACGCCTGCCGCCCAACCAACAACCATTTCCCACCCTGTTTCTGCCAGATCTGGAAATTCTCGATCTCGGTCGGAATCACCTCGGTCCCTTTCAACGCCTGTGCGGAGAAGTGGTGGCGCACTAATGCGGTATCGCCGGACATCGTGATGGTCTGCTTTTGCATCTCCAGGGTCTTGAATGCGCTGCGGCCGGTTTCGATGTCGGCGATGAATTCCTGCTTGTTCTGAATCTTGCCGCTGGAGTGGCCGTAGGTCAGGTTCGGCGCGGTCAGAGCGTTCAACTCGGCGATGTCTTTGTGCAGCATCGCCTGAGTCAGGTGATCAACTGCTTGGGCAACGTCCTTTTCCGCCGGGGCAGGGGCGGCCATGGCGCAGGCGCTGAACGCGCAGAACAAGCCAATGAGGAGGCAGGATTTGGTCATGTTGGTTCCTTGTTGTTATTGGGTTTGGATGACTGGTTTATTTCGTCAGTCATCGTACAACTTAGCAGGTAATTTTCTGCATGAACAACGAGCGGTTGGCACTGATTTATCAAGTTGCGAAGCACATCGCGCAAAAAAGTTTGCAGGCCGATGCCTGATCGCCATCATGTTTGGTGCCCGATGGCCGATAAGCCCCTGAGCGGAAAAAGACTTTCAAGTCGGGAACAGACGCGCGGGTTCGCCCTGACGTGATATTCTCCGCGCCAAATTTGCTTTGACTTAATTCGGTTGGCTGGCCTTTCGGGCGGGCCGACGGGATCCCTGTCGCTCAAGCAGCTGAAGCCAATAACGATAAGAAGTCAGTTCAGAAGGGACATTAACTGAGGTCGATGCCACATGTCGGCCTTGTGTGCCCACCCGTCAATATTGAAGTGTGCCGGATTGCGCGACGCCAGCCTGAGCGTCAACACAGCGCAACGCAGACTGATAACAACGACGGGCGGAAGGCGTTTTATCATAGGTGCAACAGATGTTTAAGAAAGTGAACACAGCCTTGCTCGGTCTGGCTTTGGCGATGGGGATGTCGTCTGCCAATGCTGCCGAAGCCAAGAAAGTTGACGTCCTGCTGATCGGCGGCGGCATCATGAGCACCACCCTGGGTGTGTGGATCAATGAGCTGGAACCGACCTGGTCGATGGAAATGGTCGAGCGCCTCGATGGCGTCGCCCTGGAAAGCTCCAACGGCTGGAACAACGCCGGTACCGGTCACTCGGCTCTTGCCGAGCTGAACTACACCCCGGAAGACGACAAGGGCAACGTAACGATCCCGAAAGCTGTCGAGATCAACGAAGCGTTCCAGGTTTCCCGTCAATTCTGGGCCTGGCAGGTTCAGCAGGGCGTGCTGAAGAACCCTCGCTCGTTCATCAACACCACACCGCACATGAGCTTCGTGTGGGGCGATGACAACATCAAGTTCCTGAAAAAGCGCTACGAAGCCCTGCAGGCGAGCCCGCTGTTCGCCGGCATGCAGTACTCCGAAGACCCGGCGGTGATCAAGAAGTGGGTACCGCTGATGATGGAAGGGCGTGACCCGAACCAGAAAATCGCGGCCACCTGGAGCCCGCTGGGTACGGACATGAACTTCGGCGAAATCACCCGCCAGTTCGCCGCTCACCTGCAAACCAAACCCAACTTCGATCTGAAGCTGTCGAGCGAAGTCGAAGACATCACCAAGAACGCCGACGGCACCTGGCGTGTGAGCTACAAAAACCTCAAGGACGGCAGCAAGACCGAAACCGACGCCAAGTTCGTGTTCATCGGCGCTGGCGGCGGTGCCCTGCACCTGCTGCAGAAGTCGGGCATTCCGGAAGCCAAGGAATACGCAGGCTTCCCGGTTGGCGGTTCGTTCCTGGTGACCGAGAACCCGACGATTGCCGAGCAACACCTGGCCAAGGCCTACGGCAAGGCTTCGGTTGGCGCGCCACCGATGTCGGTTCCGCACTTGGACACCCGTGTTCTGGATGGCAAGCGCGTCATTCTGTTTGGCCCGTTTGCGACCTTCAGCACCAAGTTCCTCAAGGAAGGTTCGTACTTCGACCTGCTGACCAGCACCACCACCCACAACATCTGGCCAATGACCAAGGTCGGCATCAAGGAATACCCGCTGGTCGAGTACCTTGCCGGCCAGTTGATGCTGTCGGATGAAGACCGTCTGAACGCGCTGAAGGAATACTTCCCGAACGCCAAAGCCGAAGACTGGCGCCTGTGGCAAGCCGGCCAGCGCGTGCAAATCATCAAGCGTGATGAAGCCGCTGGTGGCGTGCTGAAGCTGGGCACCGAGATCGTTGCTTCGCAAGACGGCTCGATCGCCGGCCTGCTGGGCGCATCGCCAGGCGCGTCGACCGCTGCACCGATCATGCTGAGCGTGCTGCAGAAAGTCTTCAAAGACAAAGTCGCATCCCCTGAGTGGCAGACCAAGCTGCACCAGATCGTGCCGAGCTATGGCACCCAGCTGAACAGCGATCCGGCCAAAGTGGCTGCCGAGTGGGCTTACACCGCGAAAATCCTCGAACTGCCGACGCCTCCAGCGATCGGTCAGGTAGCTGCTCCGGCGGCACCTGCGGCTGACAAAGCCGTAGCGCCGAAGGAAAACGCTGCACGTGACATGGCTCTGTAAGCAGAACCCTGACACACAAAACCCACTGAACCGGCGACGGTCAGTGGGTTTTTTTATGCAGGGTGGATTCAGGCTTTTGCAGACGCGAGATAAGCACCGAGTCGCCGACCCATTTCTTCGCCCAGTGCCTGCAACCCGCTCAGCGGCCGCACCATCACTTCGAACTCGACAATCTTGCCGTGCTCATCGAAGCGAATCATGTCGATGCCCTTGAGTTCCTTGCTGCCGACCCTGGCGCTGAATTCGAGAATCACATTCAGGCCATCCGCCGTCGCCAACTCGCGGTGATAGGCGAAATCTTCGAAGACTTCGAACACGGTGTTGAGGATCATCGCCACCACCGGCGCGCCGGGGTAGGGCGTATGGGCCATGGGCGAGCGGAACACAGCTTGCGGATCGAGCAGTTCGGGCAGGGCTTTGAGATTGCCGCTGCGGATCATCTCGTGCCAGCGCTCGAGGGACGCGGCGGCGTTGGGCTGCAAGGCGAGGTCGGGCATGGTCACTCCGGTTTTTCTTGTTGTCGGTCGGCAATGACTGTAGATCAACCGCGCCGAAAGTGGATCCTCAAGTCTCAGCCTGAATACCGCTTCATGCCCGAAGCGGATCAGATGCGCATCTGATCCGTATTTTTCTGTTTCATCTGCCTCTGTATTCAGTACAGCCACAGGCTCAGAATGCCCCGGCAGTGCGGCCAATCACCCTCCGACCTCATCCCGCAGCGTCCGGTGCACCGCACACCCAGCCTCAAGGAGCGCAACATGTACAAGATGGCGATTTTTCTCGGCGGCTTTCTGACCTTGACCATTCTGATTGGCGTGCTGGCGACGATCTCTCCAGTCTGATCCGCACGCAGCTTTTTCGAACTCTGCCGATCTCCTGCTTTCAGTTGCAGAACAGGGCCAGCACGCGCCCGTCACTGAAAGTTCGAGGAGTGAAACATGCGTACGACAACCTCACAGGGACGTTGGGTTCCTATCGGTTTGATGGTCGCCGCATTGACCGGTTGCGCGATGAGCAATACCGATTCGCCGGTGCAGACGCCCGGCCAGGCCAAGGCCTCCGACACCGAGATGCTCGAAGTCGGCGCGCAGTGGTTGCAGGACAAACCGCCGATCCGCGCGTTGAACATGTACCTTGATGGCTTTCATTTTTACAACGGCCATCCCGGCGCGCAGATGGAAGCGCACCACTACTGCTCGGCGCTGAACGAGGAAGTCTTCCAGTGCGTGATCTACGACGGCAACACCGCTGAAGCCAAATTGATGGGCGTGGAATACATCATCAGCCAGCGCCTGTTCACGCAGTTGCCGGCGAAGGAAAAAACCCTGTGGCACAGCCACGCCCACGAAGTGACTTCTGGCCAATTGGTTGCGCCGGGCATCCCGCAAGTGGCGGAAACCCGCTTGATGGAAAAACTCGCCAATACCTACGGCAAGACCTGGCACACTTGGCATACCGATCAGGACAAGCAACTCCCGCTGGGCGTGCCGCAGTTGATGATGGGCTTCACCGCTGATGGTCAAGCGGATGCACAAATGGTCCGGCAGCGTGATCAGCGACTGGGCATTGACAGTGCCGAGAAGAAAAAGGCCCGTTCCGAGATCAAACCGGCGCCTGTCGCAACGGGGGCTGATGCGTGGCAGAAGGGTAATGTCATCCAGCTCAACGACCCGACCGGCCATCAACACGTCATGCCGCGCCCGGCCACCCCAAGCGATGAGAATGCCCGGAGTCAGCCGTGATTTACGGCGCGCCGAACAGCATCGTCCAGTAAACGCCGTCGTCGCTGCGCGCTTCGCTGGCGAAGCCGGCGCCGACCTGAGTGAACATCGGGTTCATCAGGTTGGCGCAATGGCCCGGGCTGGCCAGCCAGCCGGCCATGGCTTTGCCCGGTGAGCTTTGCCCGGCAGCGATGTTTTCCCCGACCTGGCGGCCGCGATAACCGGCAGCACGGGCGCGGTCGGCCGGCATGTCACCGTCGGGATCGCGGTGGGCGAAATAATTGCCGTAAGCCATGGCTTTGCTGTGGCCCTGAGCCGCTGCGCCGAGGGCGGCATTCCAGCTCAATGGCCGCGCGGCGGCAAAGCGCTGGCGGCCGCACATACGCGGCCGGGCGCGGGCAGCGTTGACCTCGGCGAGCAGCGCCTTGCCGACGCTGCGGTTGTCACCGACGCGGCTGTCGAGCACCGGTTGCGCCAGCACCACCTGCCATTGATTGCGCGAATGGCTGACGCCGATGTCGGCGTAGTTCGCATCCAGCAAGGCGCCGCAATAATCGCTCTGCAACTGATCGAAGGCCTCGTCGGCGTCTTCGGCTCCGATAATGCGGATGCTGCGCACCGTGATTGCTGAATAGCCGGAAGACTTCAACGCCTCGCGCATGCCGCCGCCGTAGCGATAGCCGATCGGCAAGGCCAGATTCGATTTCAAAGCCAAAGGCGCCAGACGCTGCGCAGGGCGGCGGTCGCAGCGTTGCGGATGGGCGCGGTAATCATTGATGGCGGCCACCAGTTCGCGCTCCGCACTGGCGTGGGCGGATTCAGTGAAAAAGGGGAACAGGCTCAGCAGGCACAGCGAAACGAAGCGAGACGAACGAACGGCGTGGCGCATGGGACGGACAGCTCTGAAAGGGGACAGCGCTAGAGTGAGGGAGCCGTGTGTGGCGGCGCGGATAGGACTGGGTTTTTTGGACTTGGTTCAGTGGCGGCAAATGCAATTGAATTGCTGTTGTTCGAACCGCTGCCTTCGCGAGCAGGCTCGCTCCCACATCGCGCTTACGGCGTACTCGGAACAACTGTGGGAGCGAGCCTGCTCGCGAAGACGCCGCCCCGGTCGACCTCTCTATCACTGGCAAACAACCACTAGCGATTCAACACATCCCCCATCCACCGCAAATACTCCCCCCGCTCGGAAATGGAGTTATGCCCCGAGTCCGGCACCACCTTCAGTGTCGCCACGCCCGCAGGAAAGCTCTCGAACAAGCGCTGCGTGCTGCTGCGTCCAATCACGTCGTCATCGCTGGCCGCCAACAGCAATGTCGGCGTGCGGATATGCGCTGCGTACTTGCCCGATTCAAAACGATCCTTGAGCAACCATTTCACCGGCACCCATGGGTATTGCCGTGCGGCGATTTCCGCAAGGCTGTTGAACGGCGTCACCAGAATCAGATTCTGCACCGGCCGCTGACTGGCCAGGCGCACCGCCACCCCCGAACCGAGGCTGCGTCCGATGACTGCAATCTGCGGGTGGCTGGCATAGACCTGATCGAACAGTGCCAGCGCATCTTCGGCAATCGCGGCTTCGGATGGCGAGCCGGTGCTGCCAGCAAAGCCTCGGTAATGCAGGAAATACAGCGCGTAGCCAGGAAACGCCTCAGTGAATTCCGGCAGATTGCGCGAGACGTCCTCGGCATTGCCGCCGAAATAGATCAGCGCGCGCGATCCGCTGCGCTCTCGAGTTGTCACCCAGACCTCGGCATCCGGCATCGACAGTTTCATTCGCGAGTCCGCTGTAACCACGGCGGCAGGCTGGGGAAACCAGATCAGCGAGCGCTGAAACACGAACAGCGCGGCGCACAGCACCAGGTACACGGCAATGATGAAAACGACGAGTGACATCAGGGTTCGAGACATTCGGCTACTTTTAACGGGGAGAGAGGTTGGCTGTGGCAGTGTAGTTCAGCGACTGCGCCTGACAGCCGGCGCACACACCGTGCAACAGATCCGCGCAGCAGGAGGACTCGCATGCGCCACACTGAGGGGTACTCACGTCGCCGCTTGCTCACGCTGGCTGCCCAAGCTGCGGCGCTGCTCACCATTGATCGGGCGTTGGCCGGCAGCGTAGCGCCGACCGCCACTGCGCCGCCCACGGCAGGAGACCAGACCATGCAGACCCGCGCCATCCCTTCCAGCTCCGAGGCACTGCCCATGGTCGGGTTGGGCACCTATCGCGGTTTCGACGTCGCCCCGGGCGATCCGGTTTACCGGCAATTGCCCGCCGTCCTCGAGGCGCTGTTCAGGAAGGGCGGCACGCTGATCGACAGCTCACCCATGTACGGCCGCGCCGAGCAAACCACCGGTGAACTGCTGTCGATCCACGAACCGCGCTCGCCGGCGTTCCTCGCCACCAAGGTGTGGACGCGCGGGCGCGAGGAGGGCATCGCGCAGATGGAGCAGTCGTTCAGACTGCTGCAAACCGAGCGCATCGACTTGATGCAGATTCACAACCTGCTCGACTGGCAAACCCACTTGCCGACCCTGCGCGAATGGCAGGAGCAGGGGCGGATTCGCTACATCGGCATCACCCATTACACCTCGTCGGCGTATGACGAGGTCGAAGCGGTGCTGGAAGCCGAAAAGCTGGATTTTCTGCAGATCAACTACGCCCTCGATGATCGCGCGGTCGAGAAACGCATCCTGTCGCTGTGCCGCGAGCGTGGGGTGGCAGTGATTTGCAATCGGCCGTTTGGCGGCGGTGATTTGCTCGCCCGGCTCAAGGGCAAGCCGCTGCCGGCGTGGGTCTCGGATGTGCAGGTCAACAGCTGGCCGCAACTGGCACTGAAATTTCTCCTGGCGCATCCGGCGGTGACCTGCGTGATTCCGGGGACCAGCAATCCGCGCTACATGGCTGACAACGCCGGAGCCGGTTTTGGGCCGATGCTGACCGATGCGCAGCGGCATCAGTTGATTGCGTTGCTGGGCTGAGCCGGGTCAACCGCGATAGCGCAACGCTTCCAGCAACAACGCAAACGCTGGCGCTGCCTGGCGCCGGCTCGGGTAGTACAGGTGATAACCGGAAAATGCCGGGCACCAGTCTCCCAGCACCTGGACCAGGCGACCGTCCGCCAGAAAGGGCGCGACGACGTTTTCCGGGATGTAGCTCAGCCCGAAACCGTCCAGCGCGGCGTCGAGCAATGGGTACACGCCATTCAGGGTGACCTGGCCGGAGACGCGCACTTTCAGGCTTTCACCGTCCTTTTCGAACTCCCACGAATACAGCCCGCCATTGGTTGGCAGGCGCAGGTTGTTACAGGCGTGGTCGGTCAGGTCGCGCGGGGTTTGCGGCGGATCGCGCCGGGCGAAATAGGCGGGGGAGCCGACCACGGCCATGCGCATGTCCGGGCCAATGCGCGTGGCGATCATGCCTTGGGCGACGTCTTCGCCCAGGCGCACACCGGCATCGAAGCCCTGGCCGGCGATGTCGACGAAACCATAGTCGCAGCAAACCTCGACGGATACATCCGGGTATTGCGGCAGGAAATCCTGCAACACCGGACGCAGGATCCAGTTCAGCGAATGGTCGGTGGCGCTGATGCGGATCTTGCCCGCCGGGGTTTCACGCAGGTTGCTCAGGGCGGCCAGTTCCCCTTCGATTTCATCGAAGCGCGGACCGATGGTTTGCAGCAAGTGTTCGCCGGCCTCGGTCGGCGACACGCTGCGCGTGGTGCGGGTGAGCAGGCGCAGGCCGAGTCGCGCCTCGAGGCTGCGAATGGTGTGGCTGAGCGCCGATTGTGACACGCCGAGTTTGGCCGCAGCCTTGGTGAAACTGCGTTCACGGGCGACGGCGAGAAAGGCGAGCAGGTCGGTGGCGTTTTCCCGAAGCATTGATGATTGTCCTGCATAAGTTTTTTCGGATTCTAGTCGATTATCCAAAGAGTGCGGATCGCTACAGTGCTTGCATCATTTATTGGAGGAAATGCCATGGACCCGATTGCTGCTTCCGCGCTGACGCTTTCACTGCTGGCTGGTGAGGTGCACGCCACTGAAAATCCCCGTGTCACGGTCACACCGAATGGCTCGCAACCATCGGCGAAAGGCCCGGCTGACTGGTTTACCGGCACGGTGCGGGTGGATGCGCCGTTCAAAGGTACCGACGAGGCGCGGGTCAGTGGTGCGACCGTAACGTTCGAGCCGGGCGCGCGCACTGCATGGCATACCCATCCGCTGGGGCAGACATTGATCGTCACCTCGGGAGCAGGCTTGGTGCAGGAGTGGGGCCAGCCGGTTCGTGAAATCTGCCCGGGCGATACCGTGTGGATTGCCCCGGGCGCCAAGCATTGGCACGGCGCAGCACCGACGACGGCGATGAGTCATATCGCGATCGCCGAAGTGCTGGATGGCAAGGTGGTGGACTGGATGGAGCAGGTCAGTGAAGAGCAATATCCAAAGATCGAGTGAAACCGCGCCCCTCACCCCAGCCCTCTCCCGAGGGAGAGGGAGCCGATTGGGGGATGCTCGAGACGTTCGGCATTCTGCAAGCGTGGTGGTGAATCCACTCGACCCCTAGCACCCCATGCAGGTGCGCTAACAGCATGCGACTCACCCCAGGCGTCTCCCGGGGGAATGGGAGCCGACCGAGGTGTCTTGCGATGTGCATCGACCTGAACTTGCCGTTGCGATTATGGATACACAGAAGACTTTCACGTCGCTGCACATCCTGAATATACCCGGATCGGTCCCCTCTCCCTTTGGGAGAGGGCTAGGCGGGCGGCGTTCCGATGAGGGGCTTTTCGCTTCAGATCATCTCCGGCAACGAATCAAGAATCTTGTCCAGCGTAATCGGATATTCGCGGACCCTTGCGCCGGTGGCATTGTAGATCGCATTCGCCACCGCCGCGCTCACGCCGCAAATCCCCAATTCACCCACGCCCTTGGCCTTCATCGGCGACGAAATCGGGTCGGTTTCTTCGAGGAAGATCACTTCCTGATGCGGTATGTCGGCGTGCACCGGCACTTCGTATCCGGCGAGGTCATGGTTGACGAAAAAGCCCAGGCGCTTGTCCACCGCCAGCTCTTCCATCAACGCCGCGCCGACGCCCATGGTCATCGCGCCGATGACCTGACTGCGCGCCGACGTCGGGTTGAGAATTCGCCCCGCAGCGCACACCGCCAACATGCGCCGTACGCGAACTTCGCCAGTGGCGGCATCGACGGCGACTTCGACGAAGTGCGCGCCGAAGGTCGATTGCTGATACTTCTCGGCCAGATCACCGAATTCGATGCTGTCCTCGCCGACCAATGCGCCGCCTTCAGCCGCGTTGCGCAGCGGCAGGCTCTTGCTGCCGACGCGCACCTGACCATCGGCGAACTCCGCTTGATCCGCCGCCAGGCCCAGCTTGGCCGCCACCGCTTCGCGCAATTTCACGCACGCGGCGTAGACCCCGGCGGTCGAGCAGTTGCCGCCGAACTGGCCACCGGAACCGGCCGACACCGGGAAGTCCGAATCGCCCAGACGCACCACCACATGATCAAGGCCAACGCCCATCATCTCGGCAGCGGTCTGCGCAATGATCGTGTAGCTGCCGGTGCCGATATCGGTCATATCCGTTTCAACAACGACCTTGCCGTCACGCTCCAGGCGTACGCGGGCGCCGGACTTGACCAGCAGGTTGTTGCGAAACGCCGCCGCCACGCCCATGCCGATCAGCCAGCGGCCTTCACGACGGCTGCCCGGTTGCGCCTTGCGCTGCTCCCAGCCGAATTTCTCCGCGCCGATCTGCAGGCATTTGACCAGTTGGCGTTGGGAGAACGGCCGCTCGGTTTTCACCGGGTCGACTTGAGTGTCGTTAGCGATGCGGAACAGTACCGGGTCCATCTTCAGTTGTTCGGCCATTTCGTCCATGGCAATTTCCAGCACCATCAGCCCCGGCGCTTCACCCGGCGCGCGCATGGCGTTGCCTTCGGGCAGGTCGAGCGGGGCGAGGCGCATGCTGACGCGGCGGTTTTCTGCAGCGTAGAGCAACTGGCTCGGTTGCGCGGCCAGTTCGACCTTGCCGTCGGCGAGGTTGCCCGACCAGCCTTCATGGGCAATGGCGGTTAGCTTGCCGTCCGCCGTTGCGCCCATGCGGATGCGCTGAATCGTAGCCGGACGATGGGTGGTGTTGTTGGCCATTTGCGGGCGGGCGAGGGCGACTTTCACCGGCCGCCCCGCCATGCGCGCGCCGAGAGCGGCGAGGATCACGTCGGCGCGAATGAACAGCTTGCCGCCGAAACCACCGCCGATGTACGGCGAGACCAATCGGACTTTTTCCTTCGGCAGGCCGAGGGTTTTCGCAATGTCACCGACACTCCAGGCGACCATCTGGTTCGACGTCCACACGGTCAGTTGATCGCCTTTCCACGCGGCCAGTGTGGCGTGCGGTTCCATCATCGCGTGGGACTGGTCCGGCGTGGTGTAGGTCTGATCGAACTGCACCGGCGCGGCGGTGAAGGCCTTGTCGAAGTCGCCGTGATTGACGTCTGGCAACTCGTCTTTTGGCTCGACGCCGAGGTCTTTGACGCTGGCCAGATCGAACTTGCCTTCGCTGGTCTCGTAATCGACCCTGACCAGTTGCGCGGCGGCGCGGGCCTGTTCGAAGGTTTCGGCAACCACCAATGCAACGGCTTGCTGGTAGTGCTGCACTTCGGGACCGGCGAGCAGATGCGCGGCGTTGTAATCGCCTTTGTCGAGCTTGCCGGCATTCTCGGCAGTGACGATTGCGAGTACGCCGGGCGCGGCTTTGGCTTCGTCGAGATGAATGGCTTTGATCCGCCCTTTGGCGATCGCCGAGTCGACCATGAAACCGTAGGCCTGATTGGCCGCCGCTTCATGTTGCTCGTAGGCGTAAGTGGCCTGGCCGCTGGTTTTCAACGGGCCTTCGATGCGCTCGGTGGGCTGGCCGACGACTTTCAGGCGGTCGATGGGATTGGTGGTGGCGGGCGTGTCGAATTTCATGCGGTTTCCCTCGCTTGCGCCAACACCGAAGCCAGCGTGCGCTCGACCAGTGTCAGTTTGAATTGGTTGTCATCGGTGGGTGTCGCGCCCTCAAGCAGGCGTTCGCTGACTGCTTTGGCGCCCTTGGGCAACAGCGCTTCAGCGGCTTCGACCCGCCACGGTTTCGGCGCAACGCCGCCGACGGCGACACGGCCGGTGCCGTCCTTTTGCAGGATCAGACCGACTGAAACAAGGGCAAACGCGTAGGACGAGCGATCCCGCACCTTGTGATAAATGTGCGTGCCGCCGACCGGTGCCGGCAGGGTCACGGCGGTGATGAACTCGCCGGGCGTGAGGCTGGTTTCGATGTGCGGCGTGTTGCCCGGCAATTGATGGAAATCCGCCATGGGAATGCTGCGCGTGCTGCCGTCAGGCTTGACCGTTTCGATCTGCGCATCGAGTGCGCGCATGGCGATGGCCATGTCGCTCGGGTGAGTGGCGATGCAAGCGTCGCTGACGCCGATGATTCCGAGTTGCCGAGTCACGCCACCGATCGCCGCGCAGCCACTGCCGGGGTTGCGTTTGTTGCAGGCCTGGTGGGTGTCGTAAAAGTACGGGCAGCGGGTGCGTTGCAGCAGGTTGCCGGCGGTGGTCGCCATGTTGCGCAGCTGCCCGGAAGCCCCGGCGAGCAAGGCGCGGGAGAGCAGGGCGTAGTCCTTGCGCACGCGCGCGTCGGCGGCCAGATCGGTGTTGCGTACCAGCGCACCGATGCGCAGTCCGCCTTCGGGTGTGGCTTCGATCTGGTCCAGGCCGAGGTGGTTGATATCGATCAGGTGCACCGGGGTTTCGATGTCGAGTTTCATCAGGTCGAGCAGGTTGGTGCCGCCGGCGATGAACTTGGCGCCCTCGACTTGCGCAGCCTGGGAAGCGGCTGCGGCAGGCGAGTCGGCGCGGCTGTAATTGAAGGCTCTCATGCCGGCACCTCCGCGACTTCAGTGATGGCTTCGATGATGTTCGAGTAAGCGCCACAGCGGCAGATATTGCCGCTCATGCGCTCCTGCAGTTCGGCGGCAATCAGCTTCGGCGGCTCGGTCAGGCTCGGGCTGACGTGGCTGGGAATGCCGTCGCGGATTTCTTTGAGCACAGCGACCGCCGAGCAGATCTGCCCAGGGGTGCAATAGCCGCACTGGTAACCGTCGTGCTTGATGAAGGCGGCCTGCATCGGGTGCAGCTTGTCCGGCATGCCGAGGCCTTCGATGGTGGTCACCTCACTGCCGTCGTGCATCACCGCCAGGGTCAGGCAGGAGTTGATCCGCCGACCGTCGGCGATCACCGTGCAGGCGCCGCACTGGCCGTGATCGCAGCCTTTCTTGGTGCCGGTCAGGTGCAGGTGTTCGCGCAGGGCGTCGAGCAGGGTAGTGCGGGTGTCTACTTCGAGGGTTTGCGGTTTACCGTTGACTTGCAGGGTAACTTTACTCATGGCCGGTTGCTCCAGACTGGCCGCGTAGGCCTTGAGGCTGATAAAGGGGGGCATGGCGAACGCCGTCGCGGTTACGGCGCCGAGGATCATGAAATTGCGTCGGGAAATCGGCATGGTTCGATTCCTTTTCTCTCATCGGGCGGCAGGATTGCAAAAGGCCCAAACGGGCGCGCCGGCATGCATGCCAGTCTCGTAAAAGGAGTGACCGCAGCGGGAGGGAAAAGGTTTTGTCGGATTTGCGCTAAAGAGTTATGTGCGCAGCTCATCAATTGACCCGTGGGAGCGAGCCTGCTCGCGAAAGCGTCGGGTCAGACCCAGCCGCTGCTGGATCTGCCGACCTCTTCGCGAGCAGGCTCGCTCCCACAGTGGAGTTGTGTTTTGCAGTTATGGCCCACCCACCACCATCGAGGTAAACGGTGCGACATACGCCTGCAACGTCACCAGCCCGCCGACCAGGATCGCCAGCACGATCGAGTGGAAGAACACGTAACGCAGGATCTCGCCCTCATGCCCATACCAACGGGTTGCGGTCGAGGCAACGACGATCGACTGCGCGTCGACCATCTTGCCCATCACCCCACCGGAACTGTTCGCTGCCGCCATCAGCACCGGGCTGATACCCAGTTGTTCCGAGGTCACCCGTTGCAAGCCGCCAAACAGCACGTTTGACGCGGTATCGGAACCGGTCAGCGCCACCCCCAGCCAGCCGAGCAAAGTGCCGAACATCGGGTAGAAAATCCCCGTGGCCGCAAACGCCAGGCCCATGGTTGCATCCAGCCCCGAATAGCGCGTGAGGAAGCCCAGCGCGAGCATCGCCGCAATGGTGATCAACGAAAAACGCACCACCCACAGCGTGCGCAGGTACTGCTTGATCAGTTGCGGGATCGAATACCCCATCAGCAGACCGCCGACGATCGCCGCCAGCAAAATCCCGCTGCCGGTCGCGGTCAGCCAGGTGAACTTGTAAATCGCTTCCTCGGCTTTCGGCGCTGCGACAACCGGCGGCACTTTTTCTATTTGCAGATGCAGACCGGTGAAGGTCACCGCTGGGGCGAAGATCGGGTTGGCCTCGCGCACCGGTTTGCCTTGCGGGTCGAGCTTGGCCGATTGCGTGACCGGGTCGATCACCGGGCGCGTGTCGAACATGTTCTTGAAGCCCTGCGTGCCCCAGGCAAAAACGAACACCGTGAGAATGATCCACGGCATCCACGCACGCATCACTGCCGGGCGCGCCTGATCGCTGAACGCAGCGCTGGCGGTGACTGTTTCTTCATCGACTTTGGAGTTGTCGACGCGCCCGGACAGCGCTGCCGAGGTGTGGATGGTCGCCGGTTTCCACACCTTGAGGAACAGCGTCAGACAGGCCATGGATATCAGCGCAGCGATGACGTCCACCAGCATCGGCCCGTGGTAGTTGGACACGAGAAATTGCGGGATGGCGAAACTCACCCCGGCCACCAGAATCGCCGGCCACACCTCAAGCATCTTGCGCCACCCGGCAAACGCCCAGATCAACCAGAACGGCACCAGCACCGAGAAGAACGGCAGCTGCCGCCCGACCATCATCGACAGCTCCATCTCGTCCAGCCCGGTGACTTTGGCCAGGGTGATGATCGGCGTGCCCAGCGCACCGAAAGCTACGGGTGCGGTGTTGGCGATCAGTGCCAGGCCGGATGCGGCCAATGGCGAAAAACCCAGGCCGATCAGAATCGCCCCGGTCACCGCTACCGGCGTGCCAAAGCCTGCCGCACCTTCGAAGAACGCACCGAAACAGAAGGCGATCAGCAGCAATTGCAAACGTCGGTCATCGGTGATGCGCGCGAGGGAATCCTGCAGCACTTTGAACGAACCGTTTTCGGTGGTCAGGCGATGCAGAAAGATGATGTTGAGCACAATCCAGCCGATCGGCAGCAAGCCATTCGCCGCGCCGAACAACGCCGCCGAACCGGCCATGCCCGCCGGCATGTCGAAGGCGAAAATCGAGATCAGCAGGGCGGACGCCAGCGCCAACAGCGCCGCCAGATGCGCCTTGACGTGAAAGAACGCCAGCGCCGCGAGCATCACCACCACCGGCACTGCGGCCATCAGCGTGGAGAGTACCGGGTTGCCGAACGGGTCGTAGATTTGCTGCCAGACCATGATCCACCTCTGCTTATTGTTATTGAGGGCGCAGATCCATTGCATGGGGGTAGGTTGCAAGCAGTATAGGTGGCGTTACGCCGCTGTTCGGCTGCGACGAACGAGCCGACAAACGGTCGATAGTGGCCACTGAATCAACGCGCTTTTGCCCGGTCGTATCTGCGGCTGCGCGCACTGCGTCCCGAAGACGCGGGCAGCGTGGCGATTTCCGTCGTCAAGACCTTGGGTTTTAGGGAAGTGTTGAATGAAGCAAGCGACAACCATGCTGCTCACTGTGACCGCCGCCGTATTGCTCAGCGGCTGTATTGCGGATTTTGATGATGACCATCGCCATGGCCGGCACTACGACCGCGACCACGGCCGCTATTACGACCATGACCGGCGCTGGGACGACCGCGATGACGACCGCCGCGATGGCCGTCGTTATCACCGTGATCGCGATGATGACTGATTGAGTGAAGAGGGCGTTCCCATCAAAGGAACGCCCTCTGTGCATCAGCCTCAGTTGAAAAAACGAGCGTTCGCCTGGACGCGGGATCGCGCAGGCACCGAGGCCTCGTGATCGAGCAAATGGGTGGCGAGTATGTCGCTCAGAAAACGGAACTGATCGTTGAGGCCGACCACTTCATTGCTGAAATGGTTGCTGGCGGCGGGCATCAGCAGATCGTCGAAATCCTTGTTGAACACCAGCGTCTGCGCCTTGCGGGGCACGACGTGCTGTTGGTAGTAGTTGCTGCCGAACACCGGGAAACTCACGGAGAGGGTGACTTGGGTGTGGATCATGGTGTGAACGCCTCGTTGTGTTTCGGATGAGTCAATCGTGCCTTTCATCATGGGAGGGCGGAAGGCAATCGTGGCGATGGTGGATATCGACAGCGGTGATGGTTGGGCATTGCAGTGAGGCTGATGGCGTAGCACCTGTGGGAGCGAGCCTGCTCGCGAAGAGGCCGGAACCTTCAGCATCGAAATCGACTGACCCACCTATACTCAAACCTGCACCTCCCCAAGCCAAAGGACACCACCACCGTGAACCCACGAGCGCTGGTCGTCGCCGCACTGCTTTTGCTGGCCGGCTGCGCCTCCTCGGCTCGGGCGCCGGTGAGTGCGCCGCAGGCGGTGGTGGTGTCGGCGCAAACCTGGCAGCAGATCGACCGCGAGATCCTCAGCGCATCGCAGCAGGCCACCGAGCAGGTCAAGCTGTTCGCCCGTGGCTCGATGGAACATTGGCGCACTCGGGTCTATCAGCAAACTGAAGAAAATTTCATCCCCTGGTTCAGCAGCTACTGGACCCAGGAATGGCTGTCGATGAAGGTCAGTTGGTACACGATCAGCGCCGGCGGCGAGCAGGACGCTTCGGCGAAACGGCTGGCAGCGTATCTGCTTGAGCAATATCAGGAAAAAGTCCTCGCGCCGGTCGCCGTGGAGATCGATCCGGATGCGATTCTGGCGCAGGCCACGGGGTTCTATGCGCAGTTGATGGCGCAGCAGATGCCGCTCATCGCCCAGCGTCATGGTGTGCCGATTGCGCAGCTCAACGGGCGCTTGCAGAAGGTCCCGGCCATCGCCCTCGGCCCGCCGCCGGCGCGGGATGCTTCGCTGTTCAAAGTCATCAGCACCGAGCCGCTCAACACCCTCCCGGCGTACGCCGCGCTGATCGACAAGATCCACACCGACGGCGGCGCCAGGGGCATTTCCTCTACCGACGCGGCGATGGCCCCGGTGGCCAAGCGCGCCAGCCAGCGCATCGAAGCAGAAATGGCCCCGCGCGGCGCCGCCAGTGCAGTGGCGGCAGCGGCGGGTAAACTGGCCGGGGCGATGATTTCGGTCGGCGTGGCCGGCATTCGCGCCATCATCCAGGCCAACGACCGCCCCGACAGCGAAGCGCTGATCCGCAGCAGCCTCGGCAACACCTTCGACAAGGCCTGGCAGAAGCTGCTGCAGAATCCGACCACGGGGGTGATGGCCGGCACGCTGCACATGGCCGGGCAGGTTGAAGGTAATCTGGGCGTGAGTGAACCATCGCCTATCGGTGTGAGCGCTGTGCCATAGCGCTTGTACCTGCGAAGTTTTGTTGGCGGCGGTCGCGCCCGGATCAGAGCGGATGCTAGTCTTGCGCAACGCTGTTGTCAGGGAGCCCACATGGGCAATCACAAGATCGAAATTCGCCGCAGTAACGTCGAGAAAATCCTGCTGGCGGCGGAAAAGGTTTTCGCCGAAAAAGGCTTCGGCAGCACCGCCATGGCGGACATCGCTGCCGAAGTGCAGTTGCCGCGTTCCAACCTGCATTACTACTTCAGCACCAAGAGCGAGCTGTACAGCGCAGTGCTGTTCGATCTGCTGGAAGTGTGGAAGCAGGACGCCCTGTGCTTCGAGATGTTCGACGACCCGCGCGTGGTGCTGAGCAGTTACATCCGCGCCAAGATGAACCACTCGCGCAGCCGGCCCTATGGCTCGAAGGTCTGGGCCAACGAGATCATCCACGGCGCGCCGACCTTGGGCGAGGCGCTGGATGCGAGCCTGTATGACTGGGCGAAGATGAAGGAAGCGAAGATTCGCCAGTGGGTCGAGGACAAGCGGATTCTGCCGGTGGAGCCGTCGGGTTTGCTGTACATGATCTGGGCGTCGACCCAGCATTACGCCGACTTCGATCATCAGGTGAACATTCTCAATGATCATCAGCCGTTGTCGGATATGCAGTTCGAGCGGGCGGTGCAGACCGTGACAGGTGTGATTTTGCGCGGGATCGGGCTGGAGCCTTGAAGAGCACCATCAAGGGCTTACCCTCACCCCAGCCCTCTCCCAGAGGGAGAGGGGGCCGACCGAGGTGTATTGAGAGGTACATCGACCTGAAAGACCGTGTCGATTATGGATTCACAACAACTATTTCAGGTCGGCGAAGTTTGTCAGCATCCCCCAATCAGTCCCCTCTCCCTTTGGGAGAGGGCTAGGGTGAGGGGTTTTTTCAGACTGCAACGTGGTAGGGGTTACGCGGATCATGATTCCAGTCCAGAAACGGCTTGCCCGTGTCCATCGGCACCATCTCGATGCAGTCGGCCACGGGGCAGGTGATCTGGCACAGGTTGCAGCCCACACATTCCTCATCGATCACTTCATATTTATGCGTACCGTCGGCCTGTTTCAGACTGCCGATCGCCTGGTGTGACGTGTCTTCACAAGCGATGTGGCAACGTCCGCAACCAATGCACGCCTCCTGGTCGATTTTCGCGATGACCTGATAGTTGATATCGAGGTACTTCCAATCCGTGGTGTTACCCACGGCGCGCCCGGAAAACTCGGCGATATTGGCGTAACCCTGGCTGTCCATCCACCGCGACAGGCCATCCTTCATCTCTTCGACAATGCGGAAACCATGCAGCATCGCCGCCGTGCACACCTGCACCGCACCGCTGCCCAGCGCCATGAACTCCGCGGCGTCGCGCCAGCTGCCGATGCCGCCAATGCCGCAGATCGGCAAACCCTGGGTCTGCGGATCACGGGCAATTTCGGCAACCATGTTCAGCGCAATCGGCTTGACCGCCGAACCGCAATAACCGCCGTGGGTGCTTTTGCTGCCGACGGTGGGCAGGGCGACCATGTGGTCCAGGTCGACGCTGGTGATCGAGTTGATCGTGTTGATCAGCGACACCGCATCGGCGCCACCACGATGCGCCGCCCGGGCAGCGACGCGGATGTCGGTGATGTTCGGGGTGAGTTTGACGATCACCGGCAGCGAGCAGTACGTCTTGCACCAGCGCGTCACCTGCTCGACATACTCCGGCACCTGGCCGACCGCTGCGCCCATGCCGCGTTCGGGCATGCCGTGGGGGCAGCCGAAGTTGAGTTCGATGCCGTCGGCGCCAGTGGCCTCGACCAGCGGCAGGATGTGTTTCCACGATTCCTCGACACACGGCACCATCAGCGACACGATCAGCGCGCGATCCGGCCAATCCTTTTTCACCTGAGTGATTTCGCGCAGGTTGATTTCCAGCGAACGGTCGGTGATCAGTTCGATGTTGTTGATACCCAGCACTTCGCGATTGGCGCCGTAATGCGCCGAATAACGCGAGGAAACGTTGACCGCCGCCGGATCCTCACCCAGGGTTTTCCAGACCACGCCACCCCAGCCCGCTTCGAAGGCGCGGACCACGTTGTAGGCCTTGTCGGTGGGTGGCGCGGAAGCCAGCCAGAACGGATTGGGCGCTTTGATACCGGCGAAGACTATCGAGAGATCGGCCATTTACGCAGCCTCCACGTTGAGCATCAGTTGAGCGTTGATCGCCTCGGCGGCGCGTTTGCCGTGCTGCACTGCTTGCACGGTGAGGTCCTGATCGAGGCTGGTGCAGTCGCCGCCGGCATACACGCCGGGGACGCTGGTGCGCAGGTGTTCATCGACCTCGATGCGTTCGCCCTGACGTTTGAGCTCGCGCGCCAGCGGATCGCTGAGGGCGTTGTCATCGAAGCTCTGGCCGATCGCTTTGAAGATCGCATCGGCAGCCAGCTCGAAGGTTTCTCCGGTGGTTTGCAGACGGCCTTCAACCAGATCGGTGCGGGCGAAACGCATGCCGCGCACGCGGCCCTGATCATCAAGCAACACTTGCTCCGGCTGGGCCCAGGTCAGCAATCGCACCTGGTTGGCTTTGGCGATGTCCTGCTCATGGTGGGTGGCGCCCATGTCTGCGGCACCACGGCGATACACCAAATTGACGTCGCGCGCGCCGAGGCGGGCCATTTGCACGGCCATGTCGATCGCGGTGTTGCCGGCGCCGAGAACGATGCAGCGTTCAGCCAAGGGCAGTTGCGTGAGGTCATCGGCCTGGCGCAGTTCGCGGATGTAATCGGTGGCGGCGAGCAGGCCCGGCGCGTCTTCGTGGGCCAGACCGAGTTGCTTGCTGGCATTCAGGCCGAGGCCGAGGAATACCGCGTCGAACTGCTGATGCAGTTCGCTGAGGGTGAGGTTTGCACCGAGTTTCTGGCCGTGGCGGATTTCTATCCCGCCAATCTGCAGGAGAAAGTCCAGCTCCTTCTGCGCGTAGTCATCGACCAGTTTGTACTTGGCGATGCCGTACTCGTTGAGCCCGCCGGCCTTTTCCCGTGCTTCGAAGATCACCACGTCATGCCCGTGCATCGCGCTGCGATGGGCGCAGGACAACCCGGCCGGCCCGGCGCCGACCACGGCGATACGTTTGCCCGTGGCCGGGGCGCGCTGAAACGGATGCTCGGCGAAATGCGCGTTGTCCACGGCATAGCGTTGCAGCAGACCAATCAGCACCGGCGCGCATTCCTGCGCGTTGTTGCGCACGCAGGCTTGCTGGCAGAGGATTTCCGTCGGACAGACCCGCGCGCAACTGCCGCCGAGGATGTTTGCCGAGAGGATCTTTTGCGCCGCGCCCTGTACGTTGTCCTGATGGATGTTGCGGATGAATGACGGGATGTCGATTTCGCTGGGGCATGCATTGACGCAAGGCGCGTCGTAGCAATACAGGCAGCGCGACGCCTCCAGATGCGCTTGCCGTGAATTGAGCGGCGGCGCCAGATCAGTGAAATGGCCGGCGAGGGCGGCCGCGCTTTCGTGCGGGGGGGGAAGGTGGTTCAGGGTCTCGATCACGGTTTATGGCCTCATGGCTAATTGAGGTGCTGCCTCTGGTGGGCAGTGGTTGATCGTTCCCACGCTCTGCGTGGGAATGCCCCAAGGGACGCTCTGCGTTCCAATGGGACGCAGAGCGTCCCGGGCTGCATTCCCACGCAGAGCATGGGAACGATCACTAAGGGTCAGCGTTTAACGGCAGTCGGCTTGTGCAACTCCGCCCGCTTGCTCAACAGATCAAACACCGCCGGGTAGGCCGGCCGTTCGATGTAGCGTCCGGCGCCGCGTTCGGCGCGCAGGTCGCCGTCGGCCCAGACCACGCGGCCCTGGCTGACGGTGTGGCTCGGCACGCCGCGCACGGTCTTGCCTTCGAAGATGTTGAAGTCCACCTGCTGATGGTGGGTCTTGGCGGAAATGGTCCGAGTGCCTTGCGGATCCCACAGCACCAGATCGGCATCGGCGCCCACGCGGATCGCGCCTTTGCGTGGATAGAGATTGAATATCTTCGCGGTGTTGGTGGAGGTCAGCGCGACGAAATCCTGCATCGACAATCGTCCGGAGTTGACGCCTTCATCCCACAGCACCGCCATGCGGTCTTCGATACCGGCGGTGCCGTTGGGAATCTTGCTGAAGTCGTCGCGGCCGGCGGCTTTCTGCTCCGCGCAAAAGCAGCAGTGGTCGGTGGCGGTAGTGTGCAGATTGCCGTTCTGCAGCCCGTGCCACAGCGCCTCCTGATGGCCGCGTGGACGGAACGGCGGGCTCATCACGTAGCCGGCGGCGGTTTGCCAGTCCGGGTGTTGATAGACGCTGTCGTCGAGCAGCAAGTGCCCGGCCAGCACCTCGCCGTAAACCGGCTGGCCCTTGCTGCGGGCATAGGTGATTTCGTCGAGGGCTTCCTTGGTGGAAACGTGCACCAGGTACAACGGCGTGCCAATGGTTTCGGCAATGCGGATCGCCCGGCTCGCGGCTTCACCTTCGACCTGCGAAGGTCGCGACAGCGGATGCGCTTCCGGCCCGGTAATGCCCTGGGCCATCAGCTTGCGTTGCAGGTGATAGACCAGTTCGCCATTTTCCGCGTGCACGGTCGGCACCGCACCGAGTTCCAGGCAGCGCTCGAAACTCGCCACCAGAGTGTCGTCGGCGGCCATGATCGCGTTCTTGTAGGCCATGAAATGCTTGAAGCTGTTGATGCCGTGGTGGCTGACCAGCTCGGCCATTTCCTCGCGCACCTGCTCGCTCCACCAAGTGATCGCGACGTGGAAGCCATAGTCCGACGCAGACTTTTGCGCCCAGCCGCGCCACTGATGAAACGCCTCCATCAGCGATTGCTGCGGATTGGGAATGACGAAATCGATGATCGAGGTAGTGCCGCCGGCCAGGCCGGCAGCGGTGCCGCTGTAGAAATCCTCGCTGGCAACGGTGCCCATGAACGGCAGTTGCATATGCGTATGCGGGTCGATGCCGCCGGGCATCAGGTACTGGCCACTGCCGTCGAGCACTTCGGCGCCGGCGGGAATGTCGAGGTTTTCACCAATGGCTTTGATCACGCCGTCAGCGCAATAGACGTCGGCGCGGTAACTTTCATCATGGGTAACAACGGTGGCGCCACGGATCAACAGAGACATTCCGGATTCCTCGCAGGCATGACCGACTTGTGCCGGTTCTAAATGTTTTATTGAAGTACAGCGGCGCAGTTCGTATTCCTGTCATCGCTGTCAGGAATAGAAACTAGTCGCGATTTCAAGAATGATCAAGAATATTTTTTATAAGCTTATAGCCTGTTCAAGTTACTGAAAAATAACGATAAAAACTGGAAATCACCAAAATGGTGAGGCTGCTCACCATTTTGACGCACTTGACAGGATGGAAATATGAGCAAGATTTCCTATGTGAAATCAGCCGCTTGAAGTTGTACTGCGGTGGCGCGTTCACCGACAAAAATAAATGCAGTGCACCAGTTTGAGTCCTGACACTTCGGACAACTTGCCCGACGTTTAGCCTGAGCGTTCAGACAAGTTTTCCCGGACTCATCGAATATTCAATTAAAACTGATGAATATCAGAAAGTTGCAAAGCGTCCAGTGTACCGCCCAAGCGTTCAGCGCCAGACCCGGCACGTTTATTGATGCCGCCGCTGACACCATGGCCGGTGCATGAAAGTTGTCAGTTCCTCCGGCCATCGTCCGGTTGGCGCCGTATGCGCCAGCCGCCTGATGAGCAAAAAATAATCAGAAGAACAGTGGAGCGGCCATGCAACAGACCAGATCACAAGTGACCGAGCGCGACGGCTTGTACGAGCTCGAAGCCGGCAGCGACGTCCTCGACAGTCCCCGTTACAACCACGACATGGCACCGACCAAGGTGCGCGAACGCACTTGGAACAAATGGCACATCACCGCGCTGTGGGTCGGCATGTCGATTTGCGTGCCGACCTACACTCTCGGCGGCGTGCTCACCGCTTATTTCGGCTTGAGCGTCGGCGAAGCGCTGTTGGCGATTCTGTTTGCCAACGTCATCGTGTTGATTCCACTGACCCTCAATGCTTTCCCCGGCACCAAGTACGGCATTCCGTTTCCGGTGCTGCTGCGCTCGTCGTTCGGCATTCTCGGTTCCAACGTGCCGTGCCTGATCCGCGCATTGGTGGCGTGTGGCTGGTTCGGCATCCAGACCATGTTCGGCGGACTGGCGATTCACCTGTTTCTCGGCTCGGTGTTCGAGGGCTGGAAATCCCTCGGCGGCACCGGCGAGGTGATCGGTTTCATGGTGTTCTGGGCGCTGAATCTGTGGGTGGTGATTCGCGGTGCCGAGTCGATCAAATGGCTGGAAACCTTGTCGGCGCCGTTGCTGGTGGCGGTGGGCATCGGCCTGCTGGTGTGGGCGATGCCCAATGTGTCGATGACTGAGTTGCTGGCGATCCCGCCCAAGCGTCCGGAAGGCGGCAGCGTAGTGAGTTACTTCGCGGCAGGGCTGACGGCAATGGTCGGGTTCTGGGCCACGCTGTCGCTGAACATTCCCGACTTCAGTCGCTACGCCAAGAGCCAGAAGGATCAGATCCTCGGGCAGATTTTCGGCCTGCCGCTGACCATGTTCCTCTTCGCTGCGCTGGGCGTGGTGATGACCGCCGCATCGGTGAAACTGGTCGGCGTCACCGTGTCCGACCCGGTCACGCTGATCGGCCATATCCAGAGCCCGGTGTGGGTCGCGGTGGCCATGGCGCTGATCATCGTTGCCACACTGTCGACCAACACCGCCGCCAATATCGTCTCGCCAACCAATGACTTCCAGAACATCGCGCCGAAGGTGATCAACCGCACCAAAGCGGTGTTGCTCACCGGTCTGGTCGGGCTGGTGCTGATGGGCCATGAACTGCTGAAAAAGCTTGGCCTGATCGTTTCCGACATCAGCCTGGAAACCGTGTACTCGAACTGGCTGCTGGGCTATTCGAGCCTGCTCGGGCCGATCGCCGGGATCATGGTGGTGGATTATTTCCTGATCAAAAAACAGCGACTGGACCTCGCCGGGCTGTACCGCGATGACGTGTATCCGGCTTGGAACTGGGCGGGTTTTCTCGCCTTTGGCGTGCCGGTGGCGCTGACCTTGCTGTCGCTGGGCAGCGACGCGTTCAGCTGGTTCTACAGCTATGGCTGGTTCACCGGCTCGGCGTTGGGCGGAGTGATTTATTACGGGTTGTGTGTAATGCGGGCGCAGCCTTCTGCCGTGAAAACAGCGGTGTAACACATGATCGTTCCCACGCTCTGCGTGGGAATGCAGCCCGGGACGCTCTGCGTCCCAACAGCGGACGCAGAGCGTCCATGGATGAATGCCCACGCAGAGCATGGGCACTATCGGCATCAGCATTGAGGAGATCCCCATGAACGCAGCCGTAGACGTTCTGCAATCCACCCATCAGCACATCAACCGCGATCGCCTCTGGGCCTCGCTCATGGAACTGGCCAGACTCGGTGCCACGGTCAAGGGCGGCGTCTGTCGCCTGGCCCTGACCGACCTCGACCGCCAGGCCCGCGACCTGTTCGTGCAGTGGTGCAAGGACGCCGGTTGCAGCGTCACGGTCGATGCCGTGGGCAACATTTTCGCCCGGCGCGCCGGGCGCAACCCGAACCTGCCGCCGGTGATGACCGGCAGCCACATCGACACTCAACCCACCGGTGGCAAGTTCGACGGTTGCTTCGGTGTGCTCGCCGGCGTCGAAGTGCTGCGCACCCTCAACGACCTCGGCGTGGAAACTGAAGCGCCGCTGGAAGTGGTGGTCTGGACCAACGAAGAGGGCTCACGCTTCGCCCCGTGCATGATGGGCTCCGGAGTCTTCGCCGAGAAATTCACCCTCGAAGAAACCCTCGCCAAGGTCGATGCCGACGGCGTCACGGTCGGCGAAGCACTGAATGCGATCGGCTACGCCGGCCCGCGCAAGGTCAGCGGGCACGCGGTCGGCGCCTATTTCGAAGCGCACATCGAGCAAGGCCCGATCCTTGAAGATGAAGAGAAAACCATCGGCGTGGTACTCGGCGCGCTCGGGCAGAAGTGGTTCGACCTGAAATTACGCGGCGTCGAAGCCCACGCCGGCCCGACGCCGATGCACCTGCGCAAGGATGCCCTGGTCGGCGCCTCGGTGATCGTCGGCGCCGTCAACCGCGCCGCCCTCGGTCATCAGCCTCACGCCTGTGGCACGGTCGGCTGCCTGCAAGCCTATCCCGGCTCGCGCAACGTGATCCCCGGCGAAGTGCGCATGACCCTCGACTTCCGGCATCTGGAGCCGGCGCGGCTGGATTCGATGATTGCTGAGGTGAAGCAAGTGATCGATGCGACCTGCGAAGAGCACGGCCTCACCTATGAACTGACCCCGACCGCCGACTTCCCGCCGCTGTACTTCGAAAAGGGCTGTGTGGAGGCGGTGCGCGGCGCCGCGAAAGGGCTGGGTCTGTCGCACATGGACATTGTCAGTGGCGCCGGGCATGACGCGATCTTTCTCGCCGAGCTAGGTCCGGCCGGGATGATCTTCGTGCCGTGCGAGGGCGGGATCAGCCACAACGAAATCGAGAATGCCGCACCGGATGATCTCGCGGCAGGGTGTGCGGTGTTACTAAGGGCGATGCTCGCGGCTTCGGCGATGGTGGCGGACAGCGAGCGTGCCGCCTAAGGTAAACACACCCAGTAAACCTGTGGGAGCGAGCCTGCTCGCGAATGCGCCGGGTCAGTCACCGAATGGTCTATCTGACCCAGCGCTTACGCGAGCAGGCTCGCTCCCACAGGGGATTTCTGGCGATTTTGAGGCCGCGGCACGATCCCGAACCGCTGCGGTCGTACTCTTCACCTAGCCGCATCACAGTGTGGAGATCCAATGAGCCAGGAAGTCCTGACCACCGAAACCAACCGTCGCCAGTTGCAGCAGATCATCGCCGGGCTGTCGGACGGGGTGATTCTGCTGGAACTCGACAAAAGCATTCTCTGGGCCAACGAAGCGGCGCTGACCATGCACGGTGTCAGCACCATCGGTGATCTGGGCAGCAACGCCGACGAGTATGCCAAACGCTTCACGCTGCGCTATCGCAACAATCATGTCTTGCCACCGGAGAGTTACCCGATCAGCCGCGTCGCGCGCTGCGAGGCGTTCAATGATGTGCTGATTGAAGTTTCGTCCGTGGACGACCCGGAACGGGTCTGGGTGCACAGCGTGCGCAGCATGGTGCTGACCGACCGCGTCGGCCAGCCCGAGTCGCTGGTGCTGATCATGAGCGACGTCACCGATTGGGCCAACGCCGAGCTGCGCTTCGAAAAAACCTTCAACGCCAACCCCGCGCCGGCAGTGATCTGTCGTCTCAGCGATTTGCGTTACATCAAGGTCAACCCGGGCTTTCTGGAAATGACCGGCTATACCCGCGATCAGGTGATCGGCACCTCGGCGTATGAAATCGATATTTTCGAACAGGCCGATCAGCGCGATCTGGCCGTTCAGCGCTTGCGCGATGTCGCGACCATTCCGCAGATGCAGGCGGAACTGCGCCTCCCCGACGGTGGCAGTAAACAGGTGATCGTTGCCGGTCAGCCGCTGCTGCTCAATGACGAGAATTGCATGCTGTTCTCCTTCGTCGACATGGAGCCTCGGCGCCGGGTCGAAGTGGCCTTGCGTCAGAGCGAGGAGCGCTTTGCCAAGGCTTTTCGTCTGACTCCGGTGCCGATTTTGATCTGCACCGCTGACAAGCAGGAGGTCATCGACGTCAACCAGGCATTCCTCGATACCCTGGCCTATGACAGCGATGACGTACTCGGGAAAACCGTGACGCAGCTGAGCTTCATCCACGATGACAGCGCGCGCACGCGACTGCTGTCGGCGTTGGCGAAGAACGGTCGGGTGGATCGGGTCGATGTGCCGGTGCGCAAGAAGGACGAGGAGTTGCTGGAGTGTGCGGTCTCGGCCGACACCGTGAACATTCACGACACGTCCTGCTATTTGCTGGTGTTGATGGACATGACCGAGCGCAAGCGCACTGAGCTTGAGCTGGTCGCGGCGATCGAAGAAGTGATGAAGGATGCGTCGTGGTTCAGCCGGACGCTGATCGAAAAGCTGGCCAACGTGAAGAAGATCAACTCGCCGCAGCTGCCAAGTGCCTCGTTCACTGACCTGACGGCCCGTGAACGCGATGTGCTGGGCTTGATCTGTGAAGGACTGGCGGACAAGGAGATCGCCGCGCGGTTGAAGCTGGCGCCGAACACCGTGCGCAATCATGTGGCGACGGTGTATTCGAAGCTTGATGTGCACAGCCGCAGTGAAGCGATTGTCTGGGCTCGTGAGCGTGGTTTGTTTTCGGGAGAGTGGGGCACCAAGGGGCAGCGCTGAGGGTGCAAATGCACTAGTTACAAGGGTGCAAATTCATGTATTGGCCAAGGCGTTGTGTTCTTAGGCTGGTGGGGTGCGGTGTAGACCATTTCGGGTTTGCGATCGTGCCCCTTTTGAAACAGTCATAGGAACAACGTCAATGATGAATCTTGCGCAGTTGCGCGCTCGGCTCGAGCACAGTTTTGCGCCGCTGGCTTGTGAGTGTTCGGTGGATGGTGATCATTCGCTGACGGTCAAGTTGTATCACCGGGATTCGGGGCAGGTGGATCTGGTGATCAGCGGGCTGGATCTGGCTTCGCTGCGTACGCCTGGGGCGGTCGAGGCGTTGGTGGATGAGTTGCGGTATGAGCTTGAAAGCAATTCCTTGCGTTCTTCGCGGGATCCGGATTTGGCTTAAGCGCGCTTTGGTCTTGGCGGCCTTTGGGCCGGCCATGCTCTGGGGGGGGTTGGGTGTATATCCGTTTCTGCGGGTGTTGCGGCTGGCGGTTTCGCCCTTACGGCGAGTCACCTTTTCCAGACGCCGAAAAGGTAACCGAAAAGGCTTGCTCCTGCGTTCGGCCCTCGCAGGCTCGGGTTCCTTCGCTCCGGGACTGATCCGGGCGCAGCGGCTACGGTTTGCTTCGCTGCACCTCCTTCCGCTGTGTACGACTGCGTCGTACGGTCGCTGCGCTCCCACGCCCGGATCAATCCCTCCACTCAGCCTTCCGACGTCGCCTGTGAATCAAGATCAAAAGCGGTACTCGAGCTAACGCTCATTGTTTTGAGTGATGAAGAGCGGATGAGCTTTGCTTTTTGCTTTTCTGTGGGAGCGAGCCTGCTCGCGAAGGCGGCCTGACAGCCGACCTGGTTGTTACTGAACTCACTCGATCAAAACTGTAGGAGTGAGCCTGCTCGCGTTGAGGCCCTCGCCGACGACCATAATCCCAATCCAGCCCTCTACCGGAAACACCCCGCAAAACCGACAGCCAATCCCAGCCAATCTCCCCAATCCACTGGCGCTAACAAGGCGCTCAGCTATAAAGAATGAGTGGTCAGGTCTTCCGCGGCCGGTTGGGTTGCGGGAGTTTGTCTCTCTTTACCGCGGGTCGTCCTATGAATAATCCTGGGAAACGCGTATTGCCGTTGGCTTTTCTTGCAGTGTTGTTGGCCGGTTGTGCCAGTCCTCCACCCCCTGCGCCTGTCGCGCCGCCGCCTCCGCCGGAACGTCGGTGTGAGGTGCTGGAGAATACTGAGGTTGCCGGAGATATGTATGTCGATGGGCAGGTAACTCGCCACATCACCACTACCCGTTGCATAACCCAATAAGATTCGCGATTCCTCGATTGCACGAGGCCTGGAATCCTGCAGTGACCCTGTGGGAGCGAGCCTGCTCGCGAAGGCGTGGTATCAGTCAAAACACAGCTGACTGACCCAACGTTTTCGCGCGCAGGCTCGCTCCCACACGGGACAGATATCAGGACAGGAAACCGCCATCCACATTCAGCGCCACGCCGGTGGTGTAGCTCGACGCATCGCTGGCCAGGTACAACACCGCGCCGGCCATTTCGCTTGGGTCGGCTACGCGTTTGAGCGGGATCTGCGTCAGTGCCTGTTTCAGAATCGCGTCGTTCTTGACCAGCGCCGAGGCGAATTTGGTGTCGGTCAGGCCGGGGAGCAGGGCGTTGCAGCGGATGCCGAATTGCGCGCATTCCTTGGCGAAGACTTTGGTCATGTTGATGACCGCCGCTTTGGTTACCGAATAGATGCCCTGGAAGATGCCCGGTGAGATGCCGTTGATCGAGGCGACGTTGATGATGCTGCCGCCACCGTTTTCGCGCATCAGCTTGCCGGCTTCGACCGACATGAAGAAATAGCCGCGAATGTTCACATCGACGGTCTTCTGGAACGCGCCGAGATCGGTGTCGAGTACGTTGCAGAATTGCGGGTTGGTCGCGGCGTTGTTGACCAGGATGTCGAGGCGGCCGAATTGTTCCTTGATCCCGGCGAAGACCTGGCTGATCTGCTCCATCTCACCGATGTGGCAGGCCACGGCTGTTGCCTTGCCGCCGGCGGCGGTGATGGCGTCGGCGACGTGTTGGCAGCCTTCGAGCTTGCGGCTCGAGACGATCACATGGGCGCCTTGCTGGGCCAGCAGTTTGGCGATGGCTTCACCGATGCCACGGCTGGCACCGGAGACGAAAGCGATTTTGCCGTCGAGGTCGAACAACTGAGTCTTGGACATGGGTTTCCCTTGTTGGAAGTCTTGTTATTGGCCCGGATCAGAGGCTGGATTTCTGGATGACCTGCAGGCTCATCTGCTCCAGCAGTTTGTTCATGTGAATGAACTGCGCGAAGCGTTTGTCCTGCGTCTGGCCATGGTAGAAGCGGTAGTAGATCTGCTGCACGATGCCGGCCAGGCGGAACAGGCCGTAGGTGTAGTAGAAGTCGAAATTGTCGATGCGGATGCCCGAGCGCTCGGCGTAGTAGTCGACGAATTCGCGGCGGGTCAGCATTCCCGGTGCGTGGCTTGGCTGGCGGCGCATCAGTTGCACCGGTGCCGGGTCGCCGGCTTCGATCCAGTAGGCGAGGGTGTTGCCCAGGTCCATCAGCGGGTCGCCGAGGGTGGTCAGTTCCCAGTCGAGCACGCCGATGATCTGCATCGGATTGGCCGGGTCGAGGATGACGTTGTCGAAGCGATAGTCGTTGTGGACGATGCTTGAGGTCGGGTGGTCGGCCGGCATCTTGTCGTTGAGCCAGGCTTTGACTGCTTCCCAGTGCGGCGCGTCCGGGGTCAGGGCTTTTTCGTAGCGCTCGCTCCAGCCCCTGATCTGCCGCGCGACGTAGCCTTCGGGCTTGCCCAGGTCGCCGAGGCCGCAGGCGTTGTAATCAACCCGATGCAGTTCGACGAAGCGGTCGATGAAGCTTTTGCAAAGCGCTTCGGTTTTCGCCGAATCAAGGCCCAGTTCCGGCGGCAGTTCGGCGCGCAGGATGATGCCCTTGACCCGTTCCATCACATAGAACTCGGCGCCAATCACCGATTCGTCGGTGCAGTGCACATACGCTTTCGGGCAATACGGAAAGCCGTCGCGCAGTTGGTTGAGAATGCGGAACTCACGGCCCATGTCGTGGGCGGATTTGGCCTTGTGGCCAAACGGCGGACGGCGCAGAACGAATTCTTGCTCGGGGTATTCCAGCAGGTAGGTCAGGTTCGACGCGCCGCCGGGAAACTGGCTGATCTGCGGAGTGCCGGTCAGGCCGGGAATGTGCGCCTTGAGGTACGGATCGATCAGGCTGGCATCGAGTTCTTCGCCCGCGCGGATCCGGGTGGACTGGTCAGTAAGCGCCATGCTTATCCCTTCTGCTTATTTTGGAGGCCAGACATCATTGGCTAATCTAATGGCGCGCTCGGGTGCTCACAAGCGCGGGTCGGTCTTATAGGTTAGCGTGTTGCTGGATAATCAACTTTGAGAATGGGGCGAGCAGCGGCGCAGGCCGAGGATCCTGCGCGCCTTAATGCACGCGCTGGTTGCTCAGTTTCGGTGGCAGGGCGACAGGCGTCAGCACCGGTTGCCCGGAGAAAAACGCCATCAGGTTTTTGCCGACCAGTTCGACAGTGCCTTGCGTGGCTTCAGGGGAAAGCCCGGCGACGTGTGGGGTCAGCACAACGTTGCTGAGGTGTTTCAGGGCATCAGGCACTTCCGGTTCGTGATCGAACACGTCCAGCGCTGCGCCGGCGATACGACGTTGTTCGAGTGCAGTGATCAGGTCTGCCGTTGCGATAACGCTGGCGCGGGCGATGTTGACGATAAATCCCTTGGGGCCGAGGGCATCGAGCACGGCTCGCGTCACCAGATGTTGAGTAGCAATGCCACCAGGCGTGGCAACGACCAGAAAGTCCGAAGCTCGCGCCAGATCGGTCGGTGTCGAGCAGAACGCATAAGCGACGTCGCTGCGCACCTGGCGGTTGTGGTAGCTGATCTGCATGTCGAAACCCAGCTCCGCACGCTTGGCAATCGCCATGCCCACGGCGCCCAGCCCGAGGATGCCCAGACGCTTGCCGGCCAGCGACGGGCGCATGATTTTCGGCCATTCACCGCGGCGCACGGCGGCATCGCAGCGCGGGATGTCGCGGACCAATGCCAGCAGCAATGCCATCGCATGATCGGCCACTGACGAGGCGTTGACACCGGCGCCATTGGTGACGGTGATCCCGCGGTCGCTGGCCGCTTGCAGGTCGACCTGTTCATAACCGGCGCCGATCACCGTGATGATTTTCAGGGCGGGCAGGGCGCTGATCTCTTGCGCAGTCAGGCCCAGTGGGCCGCGAGTGAGCACGGCGTCGATGCGACTGCCATGGGTGGCGATGGCTTGCGCGCGTTCGGCTGGCGTTGGTGCAAGGATCAGGTGGAATCCCTGATGCTCAAGAATCGGCAGATAGTCATTGATCGTTTCAACCAGTACCAGAACGGTTGCGGGCATTGCGCGGCTCCTGTGATTGGCGGCGGGTGGGTCGCGAAAGTCGACTCAGAGTGCTGAATCCGCAGCGGCTTGGCAATCGTTGCATTCAAGCAGTGGTGCTTTGATTCTGGACGGGTTCGTGGAACAAGCAAGTACGCAGGCATGGCGCACGACCCATCAGCTGACGTATTGCGCAACACCATTACCGAACGACCAGTTCTCTTTCTTTACCTCCAGCAGATTGATGAACACATCCTCCAGGCGAATACCCAGTTGCGCATGCAGGCGCTCGGCAATGGTTTTGAACAGCAATTGTTTCTTTTCCACGCTGCGCCCTTCGCTGATGGTGATCTGGATGAACACCACGCCGTCGCTGCGCTGGATGCCGAGGTATTGCGGGTCATAAACGAAATGCTGGGCGTCATGTTCGTTGAGAATCTGGAAGTTGTCGTGCTCGGGCACATCGATACAGCTGCGCAGAGCGGCGTAGATCTGTTCGCCGATGCGCCTGGCGAAAGTGGGATCGGGATTTTGCTGGATGTCGACGCGGACCAGTGGCATGGGGGCTCCTTGGGTTATGGCTTCTCACACGCTAGATCAAGGTCAGGGTTCTGGCAGGTAATTGGTCTGGAATATTGCAAATTCCGTGTATGAGGCGGCTTACGTGACTCGCGGATTTTGCCTACGGGAATGGCAGATGCGTCTGCTGGTCAGCACCCGTATGGATGCGAAATCATCACGCCTCAGAGCAGCTTGCGCGATAGCTGCCACCAGCCAGGGAAGGCGAATGCTTCAAAACGACCGGGAAAACCTCGAACTGGACAAGCTGATGAATGAAATACGCAAGCTTGTGGCCGAGAGGAAAAAACTTGTGGCGGAAGAAAAAAAGATGAAATGGGAAACCTATTTCTACCCGGTTGCGGTAGTGGCCGGAATGTTGACCGCGACAGCGGCCTTGATCGGCCTTTCGCTCAAGTTATGAATGTGCGCGTTTCGCTCTATCCAACCCGTTACCCGCGAAAAAGGAAATCACCATGAGTACGTTCGACCGCCAAGCCATGATTGACCGTTCCGATCGAGAGCACGACGAGTACGTAGAAAGGTTACGCCTCAAGCAGCGAGGCGACATCGTTCCGATCCTCGCATTGCTGAGTCTTGCCTTGCTTTGCATGTCGTTTGGCTTTCTGGTCGCTCGATTGATCTGATCGTTCCGGCTGCGCACGGTGCCGGAAAAATTGCCAGAAAACGACATGCAGCGTAGCTGGAAACGGCAAAAAGCATTCCGAAAACGACTCCCCATCGGTCTGCTCCGCACAACCATTCCTCAGCTAAGTCTTTGCTTGCATTGATTTATCACGGAGAATCGCGCCCCTGTTTCGGCCGGAGCATGTCTGTCGGTTTTTTCCGACGCATCCTGACCGAGTGGCAAGTGACCGGAAAGCGGAGATCCGACCGGATGAATGATCAGGCCAATAGCCTCGAAAAGCGCTTCGACGCAGCAGCACCCGCTGAACTTTCGAGCTGGAATCGCCAGGACACCACCTGGATGCTGGGACTGTTTGGGACGGCCATTGGCGCCGGCACCCTGTTTTTGCCGATCAACGCAGGGCTGGGGGGCTTCTGGCCGCTGGTGATCCTCGCGCTGCTGGCCTTCCCGATGACGTTTTACGCGCACCGTGGCCTGACCCGTTTTGTGCTGTCCGGTCGCGAAGGCGCCGATATCACCGAAGTGGTCGAGCAGCATTTCGGTATCAAGGCCGGTGCCTTGATCACCCTGCTGTACTTCTTTGCCATCTTCCCGATCCTGCTGATCTACAGCGTCGGCCTGACCAACACGGTCGCCAGTTTCCTCGAACACCAACTGCACATCACGCCGCCACCGCGCGCGCTGCTGTCGTTCGTGCTGATTCTTGGTCTGCTGGCCGTGGTGCGTTGCGGTGAGCAGGCGATCGTCAAAGCCATGAGCCTGATGGTCTATCCGTTCATCGTTGCACTGCTGTTCCTCGCCGTGTACCTGATTCCGCACTGGAACGGCGGCATCCTCGCCACCGCGTCGCAAGTGCCGGCGCCGTCAGCGCTGCTGCACACGCTGTGGCTGGCGATTACGGTGATGGTGTTCTCGTTCAACCATTCGCCGATCATCTCGGCGTTCGCGATGGACCAGAAGCGTCGTTACGGTGTGCACGCCGACGAGCGCAGCTCACAGATCCTCGCGCGCGCTCATGCATTGATGGTCATTTTGGTGCTGTTCTTCGTATTCAGTTGCGTGCTGACCCTGTCGCCAGAGCAACTGGCTGAGGCGAAAGAGCAGAATCTTTCGATCCTGTCGTACCTGGCCAACCACTTCAGCAACCCGACCATCGAGTTTGCGGCGCCGTTGATTGCGTTTGTGGCGATCTCCAAGTCGTTCCTCGGTCATTACATCGGGGCCAGCGAAGGCCTCAAGGGCCTGATCGTCAAGAGCGGGAGGCGTCCGGGCGCCAAGGCGCTGGATCGCATCGTGGCGGCGTTCATGCTGGTGATCTGCTGGATCGTCGCAACGCTTGATCCGAGCATCCTGGGCATGATCGAAACCGTCGGTGGGCCGGTGATTGCGGCGATTCTGTTCCTGATGCCGATGTACGCGATTCGCAAGGTGCCAGCGATGGCGCGCTATCGCGGTCAGGCGTCGAACGTGTTTGTTACCGCGGTCGGGCTGGTGGCGATTTCGGCGCTGGTTTACAAGCTGGCTGTCTGACCTGTCACTGATGACTGATCGTTCCCACGCTCTGCGTGGGAATGCCTCTTGTGACGCTCTGCGTCACGCTTGGGGACGCAGAGCGTCCGGGGCTGCATTCCCACGCGGAGCGTGGGAACGATCAGCATAAAAAAACGCCGCTCATCTCACGATGGGCGGCGTTTTTTATTGCCTTGCAGCGTTAGGCTTGAACGACCGGGATCTTGGCGTTCGCAGCAGCTTCACGGAACTCGGCGATCTGGTCGAAGGACAGGTAGCGGTAGACATCGGCCGCCATGCTGTCGATCTTGCCAGCGTATTCCATGTACTCCTCGACGGTCGGCAGGCGACCCAGGATCGAAGCAACGGACGCCAGCTCGGCCGAGGCCAGGTAGACGTTCGCGCCGTCGCCCAGACGGTTCGGGAAGTTACGGGTCGACGTGGAGACCACGGTGCTGTTCGGCTCAACGCGTGCCTGGTTACCCATGCACAGCGAGCAGCCTGGCATTTCCATGCGTGCGCCAGCCTTGCCGTAGATGCCGTAGTAGCCTTCTTCGGTCAGTTGGTGAGCGTCCATCTTGGTCGGCGGCGACAGCCACAGACGGGTTGGCAGCTGACCCTTGACCTGATCCAGCAGTTTACCGGCAGCGCGGAAGTGACCAATGTTGGTCATGCACGAACCGATGAACACTTCGTCGATCTTCTCGCCAGCAACGCTGGACAGCAGACGGGCGTCGTCCGGATCGTTCGGCGCGCAGAGCACAGGCTCGTTGATCTCGGCCAGATCGATTTCGATGACTTCGGCGTATTCGGCGTCGGCATCGGCTTCCATCAGCTCAGGATTGGCGATCCAGGCTTCCATCGCTTGAGCGCGGCGTTCCAGGGTACGCGCATCGCCGTAGCCTTCGCCGATCATCCAGCGCAGCAGGGTGATGTTGGACTGCAGGTACTCGGTGATCGACTCTTTCGACAGCTTGATGGTGCAACCGGCAGCCGAACGTTCGGCCGAGGCGTCGGACAGTTCGAACGCCTGCTCCAGGGTCAGACCTTCCAGGCCTTCGATTTCCAGGATGCGGCCGGAGAAGGCGTTTTTCTTGCCTTTCTTCTCGACGGTCAGCAGACCGTTCTGGATAGCGAAGTACGGAATGGCATGAACCAGGTCACGCAGGGTGATGCCAGGTTTCATCTTGCCCTTGAAGCGCACCAGGATCGATTCCGGCATGTCCAGTGGCATTACACCAGTGGCTGCGGCGAACGCGACCAGACCGGAACCGGCCGGGAACGAGATGCCCATCGGGAAACGGGTGTGCGAGTCACCACCGGTACCGACGGTGTCCGGCAGCAGCATGCGGTTCAGCCACGAGTGGATGATGCCGTCGCCCGGACGCAGGGAAACGCCGCCGCGGGTCATGATGAAGTCAGGCAGGGTGTGGTGGGTGGTCACGTCGATCGGCTTTGGATAAGCCGCGGTGTGGCAGAACGACTGCATCACCAGATCAGCGGAGAAGCCCAGGCACGCCAGGTCTTTCAGTTCGTCACGGGTCATTGGACCGGTGGTGTCCTGAGAACCCACGGTGGTCATCTTCGGTTCGCAGTAGGTGCCAGGACGCACGCCCTGGCCTTCTGCCAGACCGCAGGCCTTGCCGACCATTTTCTGCGCCAGGGTGAAACCCTTGGTGCTTTCAGCCGGAGCTTCAGGCTTCTTGAACAGATCGAACGCTGGCAGACCCAGTTCGGCGCGAGCCTTTTCGGTCAGACCACGGCCGATGATCAGCGGAATACGACCGCCGGCACGGACTTCGTCCAGCAGCACCGGGGTTTTCATTTCGAAAGTGGTGATGACTTCGTTGGTACCGTGCTTGCAGACTTTGCCGGCGTGCGGGTACAGGTCGATCACGTCGCCCATGTTCATGTTCGATACGTCGAACTCGATCGGCAGGGCGCCGGCATCTTCCATGGTGTTGTAGAAGATCGGAGCGATCTTGCTGCCGAAGCAGAAACCGCCAGCGCGCTTGTTCGGCACGTACGGGATGTCGTCGCCGAAGAACCACAGCACCGAGTTGGTGGCCGATTTACGCGAGGAACCGGTACCGACCACGTCACCGACGTAGGCGATCGGGAAGCCCTGGCCGCGCATTTCTTCGATCTGCTTCATCGGGCCGGTCTTGCCTTGCTCGTCCGGAACGATGCCGTCACGGGCCATTTTCAGCATGGCCAGGGCGTGCAGCGGGATGTCAGGACGCGACCAGGCGTCTGGCGCAGGGGAGAGGTCGTCGGTGTTGGTTTCGCCGGTGACCTTGAATACGCGCAGGCTGATCTTGTCGGCCAGGACCGGGCGCTTCTTGAACCACTCGCCGTCAGCCCAGGATTGCAGCACGGCCTTGGCGTGAACGTTGCCGTTCTTGGCTTTTTCAGCGACGTCGTGGAAGGCATCGAACATCAGCAGGGTGTGCTTGAGTTCTTCGGCGGCGACTGGCGCCAGCTCGGCGTCGTCCAGCAGTTCAACGAGGGTGACGATGTTGTAGCCGCCCTGCATGGTGCCGAGCAGTTCTACAGCGCGTTTCTTGTCCAGCAGAGGGGAGGTGGCTTCGCCCTTGGCCAGGGCAGACAGGAAACCGGCCTTGACGTAAGCGGCTTCGTCCACTCCAGGTGGTACGCGATTGGTGATCAGGTCAACGAGGAAAGCTTCTTCGCCAGCCGGAGGGTTCTTCAGCAGCTCGATCAGGCCTGCTGTTTGTTCGGCGTTAAGCGGCTGGGGAACGATACCCAGGGCTGCACGCTCTTCGATATGTTTGCGGTAGGCTTCAAGCACAGTTATTACCCTCATCAGTGGTCCCAAATGGGTGTCCGGGACGCTCATCCCGAAATTGCCGTACTCATGCGCCTCACGACGTTGTGGGTCGTTCGGCCAGAATTACCGGCAATTCCTTACAGAAGCTGCTTTCAAAGTTTTACGCCTGCAGAACGGGGAGCTGATGAGGGTTGGCGTTGGGCTTTTCCCCGCTGGAAAAACCCTTCGCCAACACCGCTCTGAAGGAACGACTGTGCTCGTGACGCTTTGAAAACAGCTTCTAACGGACATTGGCGCCTTAAAAGGCTGGCTGATTCTACGGCAAAAAAAATTTAAAGGTAAGTCGCGCTCTATTGGACTTTCGTGGCAATCAGCGCGGCCGGAGCAAACCTGCGACGCTGGCGAGACCTTGCTGTTTGAGGGGTGATCAATGCCCGACAAAGGGCTAACATGCCGGCCTGTTCCGCGTTTCAGTGTTCTGCCCATTTATGCCCAATCAGACCATCAAGACCCCCTGCGTCGGCCTCTGCTCCACCGTTTACGGTGACCTGGTGTGCCGTGGCTGCAAGCGTTTCCACCACGAAGTGATCCATTGGAACGGGTACAACGAGGAGGAAAAGCGTGCGGTGTGGCTGCGTCTGGAGCAATTGCTGTCACAAGTGATGGCAAGCAAGGTCGAGATCTTCGATCCGGCGCGCCTGCGCGAGCAGCTGGAACAGCGCAAGATCCGCTTCGTACCGCATCAGTCGGAATATTGCTGGGCCTATCAGCTGATTGCCCGGGGCGCGCGGGTGATCATTAATCTTGAGGCGTATGGGATGGTGTTGCTGCCGGAGTTCCGCGATTGGAACCTGCCGGAACTGCGCGATGCCATTGATCGGGAATTCTTCCTGCTGTCGGAAGCGCATTATCAGCGCTACATCGCCCCGGGCTTTCTGAAAGACGCCTTCGGCGCCTGAACAGCAAAAGCTTCGCGAGCAGGCTCGCTCCCACAGGGAAATGCATTCCAGATGTGGGAGCGAGCCTGCTCGCGAAAGCGCCAGTCAGGCATGGCAATCCTCAGTGTTTTGCCGTCAGTTCCACCAGATGATCCTCAACCTCTTGCGGCTTGAGCACCAGCACATCGCTTTCCAGCGTATCCAGCACCGCTTCAGCCGTATTGCCGATCAACGCGCCTGACAGACCGCTGCGCGCCACCGTGCCAATCACCGTCACCGCCGCCTGCAGCTTGTGCGCCATGAACGGGATCAACACATCCGCCGGGCCTTCCTCGATGTGCAAGTGCTCGTCATCGACATCGAACTCCGCCTGAAACGCTCGACACTGCTCGCGGTATTTGGCTTCTATGGTCGATTTCAGCTGAAACGTCGGGTCCGCCGCCGAGAGCATCGGCGACGGATGCGCGGTGATCACATGCAGATGCGCCTTGGCCAGACTGGCGATGTCATAACCGTGATCGATGATGGTGCTGTGCAGATGCCGATGCTCACCATCGGCATTGCCGACATCGATGGCAGCGAGAATCACTTTGTCTTTCCACGAACCGGCGGTTTTGACCAGCAGCACCGGGGTAGGGCAGTGGCGCAGGAGTTTCCAGTCGGCCGGGGTCAGCAGGGCCTTTTTCAGCGAGCTGTCGGGGAAGTGCTGTTTGATCACCAGACCGCAACCTTCGGCCTGCTGCACATCGATGATGGTTTCGTGCAGGCTCTCGTTCCACGCCTGTTCGGTGGTCACGCTGTAGCCTTCGGCGAGCAATGCCGCCTTGAGCACGCTGAGCAGGCCGGCGTGGTCATGCTTCTTGTCACACACCAGCAGATGCAGATGGGCCTGGGTGACACCGGCGATCAGCTTGGCGCGCTTGAGCGCCAGGCTTTCTGCATGTTCAGGTTCGATGACCACCAGAATGCTGCGAATGGCTTGCATGAGCGGAGTCTCCAGCAAAGAAAAGGCACGGCGTTGCACAACTATAGTTGCTACCCGAACGTCTGCGACTTGATGCATATCAACAGCCGCCGCTGGTGGTCTGCGGGCAGGCCGGTATAATCGGCGCCCTTCGCTCGAACACCTTTTATCGTGAGCCCCATGATCCTTCCCGAAATCCACGAATTCCTTGGCTGCCGCACGCCCGACGCCTGGGTCCAGGCGGCACTGGCCGATCAGGAAACCCTGCTGATCGATCACAAGAACTGCGAGTTCAAGGCCGCCAGCACGGCGCTGAGCCTGATTGCCAAGTACCACGCCCATGTCGACCTGATCAACATGATGTCGCGCCTGGCCCGGGAAGAACTGGTGCACCACGAGCAAGTCATGCGCATCATGAAACGGCGCAAGATCGAGTTGCGTCAGCTGCACGCCGGCCGCTACGCCTCGGGCCTGCGCAAGGTGGTGCGCAGCCACGAACCGGTGAAACTGGTGGATACGCTGGTGGTTGGTGCTTTCATCGAAGCGCGCAGTTGCGAACGCTTTGAAGCATTGGTGCCGCATCTGGACGAAGAACTGGGCAAGTTCTATTTCGGTTTGCTGAAAAGCGAGGCGCGGCACTTTCAGGGTTATCTGAAACTGGCCTATCAGTATGGTGATGCCAAGGATGTCGCGCAGGTGATCGAGCGCGTCCGTGCGGCCGAGCAGGAACTGATCGAATCGCCGGACGAGGAATTCCGTTTCCACAGCGGTGTGCCCGCCTGAATTTGTTAAAAACTCTTAAGAGTATGAAACATCACCGAAAACCGGCCCGAGTGGCCGGTTTTTGCTATCTGCCGTCATCGCCTGTTCGATGAATGCCAGCATAATATCGGCCCTTCCACGTTTGGCTTGGCAACGGTTGTTATGGATAACCTGGGTTTCGGCAAAGTTCTGCTGGTCGAAGACGATGAGCGTCTCGCCGCACTGATCGCACACTTTCTAGAACAACACGGCTACGAGGTGCGCACGGTGCATCGCGGTGATCTGGCCATGGCTGCGTTCCTGGAATTCAAGCCGAAAGTGCTGGTGCTCGACCTGATGTTGCCGGGGCAGAGCGGTTTGCAGGTCTGCCGGGAAATTCGCAGTGTCTCGGACACGCCGATCGTGATCCTCACCGCCAAGGAAGACGATCTCGATCACATCCTCGGTCTGGAGTCCGGCGCTGACGATTACGTGATCAAACCGATCAAACCGCCGGTATTGCTCGCGCGGCTGCGGGCGTTGCAACGGCGGCAGACGCCGGATACCAGCGTCGTCAGTTTCCTCGAGTTCGGGCAATTGAGCATCGACCGCAGTTGCCGTGAAGTGCGCCTGACGGGTGAGCTGATCGAGCTGACCACCATGGAGTTCGAATTGCTCTGGTTGCTCGCCAGCGCGGCGGGCAAGATTCTTTCCCGCGATGACATTCTCAATCGCATGCGCGGCATTGCCTTCGACGGCCTCAATCGCAGCGTCGACGTCTACATCAGCAAATTGCGCAACAAACTCAAGGACAACCCTCGCGAGCCGGTGTGCATCAAGACCGTGTGGGGCAAGGGCTATCTGTTCAATCCGTTCGCGTGGGAGCTGTAGATGCTGCGCTTGTTCCTCGGCCTGTTTCTGGTGATGACGGTGGGTCTGGTGCTGGCCTTGCAGGCGGTCGAGCACACCTTCAATGCCTTGCTCGACAGCCAGACGCAGGATTACAACCGTGAAGCCGTGCGCGGTCAGGCGTGGTCGCTGGTCGATCATCTGCAAGGCCGCCAGGGCGCCGAGCGTGAACAGAAACTCGATTCATTGCGCGCGCACTATGGTCTGTCGCTGAGTCTGGTCGAGGCCGATCAACTGGCCCTGACACCGCAGGAAAAAGCCGAGCTCGCGCGAAACCTGTTGGTGATCCGCGACGATTACACGCAATTCATCAGCAACATCGATGGCGGCTCGCAGTTGCTCAGCATCAAGCTGCCGCCAGAGCCGAGCCTGATGCCGTTCTACATCACCGCGGCGTACATGATGCTCGCGGTGTTGATCGGCATCGTTCTATTTTTCTGGGTGCGCCCGCACTGGCGCGACCTGGAAAAGCTGCGGCTGGCGGCCGAGCGTTTCGGCGACAACGATCTGTCGGTGCGCATTCAGTTGTCGCGGCGCTCGAACATCCGCGATCTGGCCGAGCACTTCAATCTGATGGCGGCGCGCATCGAAGGCTTGATCGCCAACCAGCGCGAACTGACCAACGCGGTATCTCACGAATTGCGCACACCGATTGCGCGGCTGTCGTTCGAACTTGATCAGCTCAAACAGCTACCGGACGCCAGCGAGAATCGCGAGCTGATCGCCGACATGTATGCCGACCTTGGTGAGCTGGAGGAGATGGTCTCGGAGCTGCTGACCTACGCCAGCCTCGAGCACGGCGCAACAGTGATCAAACGGGAGAATATTCACGCGGCCGACTGGCTAGACAGCGTTGTCGGCAGTGTCGCGCTTGAGGCCGAAGCAGTGGGGGTGCAGTTGTCGATCGCCGGTTGCCAGGTCGACACTGTAAGCATCGAACCGCGCTTCATGGCGCGGGCGGTGATCAACCTTTTGCGCAATGCCATTCGCTATGCCGAGCAGCGCGTTGAGGTGTCGCTGCTGCGCAATGGCGATGACTATGAAGTACGGGTCAGCGATGACGGTCCGGGTGTGCCGCTGGAGGGACGGGAGAAAATCTTCGAACCGTTTTCCCGACTGGACGCCAGCCGGGATCGGCGCACCGGTGGTTTTGGGTTGGGCCTGGCGCTGGTGCGGCGGGTGTCGCAGTCCCATGGCGGGCAGGTTGAAGTTGGCGATTCGGTGTGGGGTGGGGCGCTGTTCAGGATGACTTGGGCGCATCTGGACTGATTGATATTGCCTGACCCGGCCCCTTCGCGAGCAGGCTCGCTCCCACAGGTGATCGCAATCCAAATGTGGCAGCGAGCCTGCTCGCGAAGGGCGGGTGTTCAGCGAGTTACACCGAGTCGCTCATGCCACTGGGCAATCGATTCTTCGGGATATACATCAAACTGCTGATCCTTCGGCTTCGCCTCGACTTCAACCCACGGCGCTTTCGAACCTAGCATCAGATGTGTGCGTTCCGGCGGCACCGGCAGCGGCGTATCGATCGCCGAGGCGAATGGATGAATCAGCTCTGGCCACTCCGGGCTGAACAGCCACAGGCCGCTGCCGCACAGTGAGCAGAAGTGGCGCTCGGCGCTGCTGCGATGGGCGCGCTTATCGCCGTTGGCTTTCATCTTCGCGTGATAGATGCTGATGTTTTTGCGTCCGCGAACCTTGAGAGTGGTCGCGTCGCCGCCAAGGTTGATCGCATAACCGCCGCCGCCCTGGGTCTTGCGGCAGATCGAGCAATAGCAGCGTTGATAGGGATAAGGATGGGCGCTGTCGAGGCTGAACGTGACTTCGCCACAATGGCAGGAGCCTTCGAGGTGCATGGTGCTCTCCCGTGTCTGAATGGTCCGCTTCAGCCTAGAACATTTTGCCTGGCGCTTGCCGGTGTGATGCGACCGGCGGGCGCAGCGTCTAGCCCCAGTGTCCCCGCGATCCCATGGGGCGAGACTTTCGGAACCCGGCATGCAAGCGCTGTTGAACGAGATCCTTGACGCGGTCCGGCCCCTGATCGGGCAGGGCAAAGTTGCTGACTATATTCCCGCCCTCGGCACGGTGCCGGCCAACCAGTTGGGCATCGCCGTGTACAGTAACGACGGCGAAATGTATTGCGCCGGCGACGCTGAAACGCCGTTCTCGGTGCAGAGTATTTCCAAGGTGTTCAGCCTGGTGCAGGCCATCGATCACTCCGGCGAAGCGATCTGGGAACGGCTTGGCCACGAGCCGTCCGGCCAGCCGTTCAACTCGCTGGTGCAACTGGAATTCGAGCGCGGCCGCCCGCGTAACCCGTTCATCAACGCCGGGGCGCTGGTGATCTGCGACATCAACCAGTCGCGCTTCGCTGCGCCGACACTGTCGATGCGCGACTTCGTCCGACGCCTGTCGGGCAACCCGCAGATCATGATCGACGGCAAGGTCGCCGACTCCGAATACCAGCACCGCGCGCGCAATGCGGCGATGGCGTATTTGATGCAGTCTTTCGGCAACTTTCACAACGATGTCGAAGCGGTGTTGCGCAGCTATTTCAGCCATTGCGCGCTGCGGATGAATTGCATCGATCTGGCCCGGGCGTTCTGCTTTCTGGCCAATGACGGGTTCTGCAAGCACAGCGGCGAGCAGATCCTGACGCGCCGCCAGACCCAGCAGGTCAACTCGATCATGGCCACCAGCGGTTTGTATGACGAGGCGGGCAACTTCGCTTATCGCGTCGGCCTGCCGGGCAAGAGCGGGGTCGGCGGCGGCATCGTTGCGGTGGTGCCGGGGCAGTTCAGCGTGTGCGTGTGGTCGCCGGAGCTGAATACCGCCGGCAACTCGCTGGCGGGGATGGCGGCGCTGGAACTGCTGAGCTCGCGGATTGGCTGGTCCGTCTTCTGAAGATACACCACGATTTCCAGTGTGGGAGCGAGCCTGCTCGCGAAGAGGTCGGCACATTCAGCATCGATGTCGTCTGGTCGGACGCTTTCGAGCAGGCTCGCTCCCACCGGGTGCAGTGTTGCTTTGCAGGATCGTGTTCTATACATTTTCCGGCCGCCCTCTGCATGGTGAATCCGCTTCATGTCTCTTGCGCTCGAACGTCTAGTTGCTGGCACGCCGATCCCTTTCGCTGGTAACCGCGTCACCGTGGTCAGCCCCGAACTGGCCGCGCGGTTTCAGCCCGGTGACCATCTGCTGGTCGAGCAGGTCAGTGGCGAGTTGTTGCTGATCCCCGTGGCCGATCAACAGGCCGCCTCGGTGGCAATCGAGCGTGCGGCTGCGGCATTCACAGCGTTGTCGGCGGTGTCCGATGAAGCCATCAGCCGATTTTTCGATCTATTCGCTCAGCGCCTGGAAAACCCTGAATGCTGGACGCAGATCGAAGCCGCCAACCGCGCCGACATCGAACGGGCCAAAGCGCGCGGCCGCTCGACCACACGCTTGCTCGCTGATGAACGCATGCGCCGCGACATGATCGCCGGGCTGCGCGCCTGGCGTGATGCGCCACCGACCAGGGGCAAAGTGATCAGCAGTGTCGAGCACGATGGCTGGAAGGTTGAGCAAGTGATCTCGCCGCTGGGCATCGTCGCGTTTGTCTTCGAAGGCCGACCCAACGTATTTGCCGACGCCGCCGGGGTGTTGCGCACCGGTAATACGGCTGTGCTGCGCATCGGCAGCGATGCGTTGGGCACTGCGCAAGCCATCGTCACTCACGCGCTGAATCCAGCACTGGCCGAAGCCGGCTTGCCGGTGGGGGCGGTGTCGTTGGTCGAAAGTGTCAATCACGCCGCTGGTTGGGCGATGTTTGCCGATCGGCGTCTGTCGCTGGCGGTGGCGCGCGGCTCGGGCCGTGCGGTCAGTCAGTTGGGCAGCATTGCTCAACAGGCCGGCACTGCCGTCAGCCTGCACGGTACCGGCGGCGCGTGGCTGATCGCCGACCGTGACGCCGACGCCACTCGCTTCGCGGCAGTGGTGCGCAACTCGCTGGACCGCAAGGTCTGCAATACCCTGAACGTCTGCCTGATTCAGCGCGAACGCGCCGATGAGCTGGTGCCGCTGTTCCTCGATGCCTTGAAAGACGCCGGTACTGCGCGCGGCCAAGGCTGCAAATTGCACATCGTTGCGGGCAGTGAAAGTTGCCTGCCAAGCGAATGGCAGAACGCAACGGTCGAGGTTTATCGCGCCGAGGGTTACCAGACCGAAGCGCTGGCCGAGTCTTTGCCCGAGTCGGAGCTGGGCCGCGAGTGGGAATGGGAAGAAACCCCGGAAGTCAGCCTGATGATTGTCGACGATCTGGATCAGGCGATTGCGCTCTTCAACCGTTACAGCCCGCAATTCACCGTGTCGTTGATCAGCGTGGCGGCGGCGGTTCAGGAACGTTTCTACAATGCGGTGAATGCCCCGTTCGTAGGCAACGGCATCACCCGTTGGGTCGATGGCCAGTACGCGTTGAACAAGCCTGAGCTGGGTCTTTCGAACTGGGAGAGCGGGCGCCTGTTTGCGCGTAGCGCGATTCTTTCTGGCGATGGCGTGTTTACCGTGCGTAGCCGGATGACTCAGGTTGATCTCACGGTAAAACGCTGACTTGAAACCCGGACCGCGCCGTGTAGGAGCTGCCGAAGGCTGCGATCTTTTGATCTGATCGTTCCCACGCTCCGCGTGGGAATGCCTCTAGGGACGCTCCGCGTCCAGTGACGCAGAGCGTCACGGGCTGCGTTCCCACGCGGAGCGTGGGAACGATCATCGGCCGGGGCGTCAGGCTGCGTTGGAAGTCTTAGCGCTGATTGCGCAGGTCTCAGGTTGCGTGGCCAGCGGCACAAAGGTGCGGCGATCGGAAGAGAGCGCGTCGATCGAGCCGGTCTCGATGTCGTACACCCAGCCATGCAGATTCAGCCGCCCTTGCTCCTGGGCCAGGCGCACACTCGGGTGGGTCTGGATATTCGCCAGTTGCGCGATCACATTCTCGCGCACCATCGAACTCAATTTCGCCGCGTCGCTGCCATGCACGCGCGCTTCGTTCATCACCTTCGCCGACTCGGCATGCTGCAGCCAGCCGCTGACGGCGGGCAGGTGATCCATGCATTCGCACTGGGCGATCGCCGTCATTGCGCCGCAATCGGAGTGGCCGCAAATCACGATATCGGTCACCCCCAGTACCGCCACCGCATACTCCACCGTCGCCGAGACCCCGCCCGGATGCGGGCTGTAGGAGGGCACGATATTGCCGGCGTTACGGATCACGAACAGTTCGCCGGGCTCTTGCTGGGTCAGCAGCTCAGGCACCACGCGACTGTCGGAACAGGTGATGAACAGCGTGCCGGGTTGCTGAGTCGTGGCCAGATGTTTGAACAGTTCGCTGCGTTGCGGGAAGGCTTCGTTCTGGAATTTCAGGAAGCCGTCGATCAGGGCTTTCATGGGCGTGTCCTCGTGGCAGTAATGAGATGGCCCGCACGCAGGATGCGGGCCGGGCGCATTAGAACGGGCGCAGCGGCAGGAACTTGCCGTCGAGCGTCACCACCGCGCGGGAGCCGCCTTCCGGGTCTTCGACTTTTTTGATGTCCAGTTTGAAGTTGATCGCGCTGATGATGCCGTCACCGAACTGTTCATGAACCAGTGCTTTCAGCGTGGTGCCGTAGATCTGGATCATTTCGTAAAAACGGTAGATGGTCGGATCGGTCGGCACGCCGCTGAGGCTGCCACGCAAAGGAATGATCTGCAGAGCGGCGACGTCATCGGCGTTGAGGTCAAGCTTGTCGCCGACCACTCGAGCAGCGTTTTCCGGCAGCGGATGCTGGCCGAGCAGGGCGGCGGTGACGTAGGCCAGGCTGAGGCCGGCGCCGTCAGCAAGATCCTGCCACGACAGATCTTTCTTCGCCTTGGCGTCGAGAACGCGGGTGGTCAGGGCCAGGCTATTGTCGTTGTAGGCGTGGGACTGTTGCATGGTGTCACTCCTTTCAGGGGTTGGCTTGCTGTGTGTGGAAGCAATGTTGCGCCGGTCGATTCATAGCGTCCAAGACCGATATACAATGCTTCGCATAAGCCCTGCCTATAGATGGTGCCCTCATGCTGTTGCGACATTTGCGTTATTTGCTCGCCGTTGCCGATCACGGTGGCTTCACCCGCGCCGCCGAAGCGCTGCATGTGTCGCAGCCGACGTTGTCGCAGCAGATTAGGCAACTGGAAGAAACCCTCGGCGTGAGCCTGTTCGATCGCACCTCGCGCACGGTGAAGCCGACAGATGCCGGCGTGGCTTACATCGAGTGCGCGCGGCGCGTGCTGGTGGAGCTGGAGGCCGGGCAGCGCGCCTTGCACGACGTGAAGGACTTGTCCCGCGGCACCCTGCGCCTGGCGATGACGCCGACGTTCATGGCGTATCTGGTCGGGCCACTGGTGCGCGACTACCGGGCACGGTTTCCCGGGATTCATCTGGAGATCTTCGAGTTGTCGATGGACGACATCGAGGCCGGGCTGGCGGATGACTCGCTGGATGTCGCGATCGCGTTTACCCCGGTGCGCAATGCCGATATCGAATGCATACCGGCGTTTACCGAGACGCTGGGGATCATGGTCGGGCCTGGGCATCCGCTCTATGACAGCCCTTCGGTGTTGACGCCGGTGGAGGTTGCTTCACTGGATTTCGCCTTGCTGGCGCCGGGCTTCATTACGCGGTTATTGGTGGATGAGTATTTCCGTGAGCACGGGATTACGCCGCAGGTGCGGATTGAAGTGAATTCGGTGAGTACGTTGCTGGAAGTGGTGCGGCATGCGCCGCTGGCGACCATGCTGCCCGAGGCGATTGCCAGCGAAGACCGCGCGTTGCGCCGCTTGCGGGTCGAAGGGGAGGCGCCACAGCGTGGCGCGGCGTTGTTGCGGCGCAGAAATAATTATCACAGTGCGGCGGCGTTGGCGTTTGTGGAGCTGGTGCTCGGCATGAAAAGCCCCTCACCCTAACCCTCTCCCAGCGGGAGAGGGGACTGACCGAGGTGTTTGGTCAAGTTACTCCGACCTGAACGAGCTTCGTTGACTCATAATCGCCACGGTCATTCAGGTCTACGGTTGAGCTGAGGCAACTCGGTCGGCTCCCTCTCCCTCGGGAGAGGGCTGGGGTGAGGGGCGACGGGGGCACTCACGCCGCAAAACTCAAAAGAACAACAAAGGGCCTGCTCCCAATCGGAAGCAGGCCCTTAGTTAAACAACCTACAACTCAATACAACCGATCAATCACCCGAACTTCATTCTGATTCTGCATCGAATCCCACGCCTGTTTAAGCGTCTGCAGCACACTTCCAATGAAGTCCTTGTCGGCCGCAGCCTTCTTGCCGACATAACCGTGGCCGCGGCGGTACATCTTCAGGCGGGCCAGCAGGTTCTGGTGGTTGCGGTCGAATTCTTCTTCGCCAGCGTGAGGCGACAGGCAGTCAATGTGTACCTGGCCCGACTTGCTGATCCAGAGAATATGGCTGTCGTGGCTGTCTTTCTGCGCCGCGAACATACGCGCCAGTTCTTCAATGGTGGGTTGATTGTTCAGATTCATTGTTATGCCCCTTGACCAGTCTGGTGATCTTTCAAAGTTGATTCGCTAATACAGGTAGCCCATCGGTTAGTTGATCCCTGGCACCGAAACCAGGACGTCAGCGCTCGCCCGTATGAAGTACGGGGTCATGCATCTGTTGCATGTAGTCGTGTTGAATAACTGCTACGCAATAGCGTCACAACGAGGAGAAGCAGCGAAAACCGGGAGGCTCCTTGACGACAATCCAGTGTCGGCCACAAGCGTCTTGAGAATTTTCGCCAGCGCTTCTCGTCCTTGTACTGGACGTTCAGGCCAGGTCAGCTTCTTCAATCTGCCTTGTGGGCAGCGTGTATCCGGAAAAAACAACTCGGCGGTCAGACGAGTTTGCTCAAGCGTGTTACCAGTGCTCCCGATCGGGGAACGTCTTCATCATGCAAAAGCAAAACGATGCCGTCAACGGTTTTGTAGTGATTATTTTCAAGCACTACATATTGTCGGACAAAGCTGTTTTGGAATGAGAAAAGGTCCGTTTCAGCAACGTAGAGAAGGGAACCTCAAGGGATTCATCGAGTCGCCGGACGCGCCGTGCGTTTGCGCGTACCGGCGGCTTTGCTGGCCGTCGACTTGCGCTTTTTTTTCCACGGCGCTGCGGCTTTGCCGGCAGGCGGCGGGCCGCTGATGGTCAGGCTGAGGGCTGAGCAGCGGCTGACCTGCTTGCTCATCCACGCAGCCTGTTTGGTGACGAATTCTTCCAGACTCATCTCGCCGCTTTGCACCATGTCCAGCGCCTGTTCCCAGATCGCCGTAGTGCCGGGATCGGCGATCGCGCGCGGTACCGCATCGATCAGGCTGAACGCCGCAGGTGTCGCCGCCAGTGCCTTGCCGTTCTTCACCAGATAACCACGATCCAGCAGCCCTTGGATGATCGATGCGCGGGTAGCTTCCGTGCCGATGCCGGTAGTGTCCTTGAGTTTCTGTTTGAGCAGCGGATCCTCGACCAGTTTGGCGACGTTCTTCATCGCCTTGATCAGATCGCCTTCGGTGTAGGGTTTTGGTGGCTGCGTCCACAGATCCTTGAGATTCACTTTCCCCACAGCGCATTCGACGCCTTGGCTGAGGGTCGGCAAGGTTTGCGGCGCGGGGGCTTCGCGGCCCCTGGCCGGTGCCAGTGCTTCGGGCAATGCGCGCTTCCAGCCCGCTTCGATGATCTGCTTGCCGACCGCGCGCAACGCCTGCCCGTTGCAATCGAAATCGGCCTGGGTGCGATCGTATTCGTGATTGGGCAGGAACTGCGCCAGGTAGCGCGCACGAATCAGCGTGTACACCGCGCGATGCTTGCCGGTCAGGCGTTCGAGGTTCTTCGCGGCGATGGTAGGGATGATGCCGTGGTGAGCGCTGACCTTCGCGTCATTCCAGGCCCGCGAGCGCCGCTGCGGTTCGAGATGCCTCTGCAAAGGTTCAAGGCTCGGATCGGCCTGACGCAACGCTGTGAGGATCGATGGCGCCTCACTGTGCTGGCTCAATGGCAGAAAGCCGCAGTCACTGCGCGGATAGGTGATGACTTTGTAGGTTTCATACAGGGCTTGAGCGATGTCGAGGGTTTCCTGCGCACCAAGGCCAAGCTTTTTCGAGCAGACTTCCTGCAAGGTGCCAAGATCGAAGGGCAGGGGCGCGACTTCGCGCATGCGCTCGGTTTTCAGCTTGATCACCCGTGCGCTGTCTGCACTGCTGATCGCCGCCGCTGCTTGTTGCGCCAACGCCTGATTCAGGCAGCGATCCTGATCATCACAAACGTCTGATGGTGCGCGCCACTGTGCGGTAAACGTCGTGCCGTTGTGCAGCAAATCCACGTCGATTGCCCAGAACGGTACGGGGACGAAATCGGCGATGCTGCGGTCGCGGTCGACCACCAGTCGCAGGGTGGGCGTCTGCACTCGGCCCACAGGCAGCACGCCCTGATAACCCGACTGCCGGCCCAACAAGGTGAACAACCGGCTCATGTTCATGCCGATCAGCCAGTCCGCCCGCGATCGGCCCAGTGCCGAGTGATACAGACTGAACGTCTCTGCGCCCGGTTTCAGCGCTGCCAGCGCCTTGCGAATCGACGCTTCGTCCAGCGCCGACAGCCACAAGCGGCGGATCGGCCCGCGATAGCGGCAGTGCTCGACCAGTTCCCGAGCGATCATCTCGCCCTCGCGGTCGGCGTCGGTGGCGATGATCAGTTCGCTGGCCTCGCCAAGCAGACGTTTCACCGCTTTGTACTGACTGGCGGTGCGCGGCTTGACGGTCATTTTCCATTTGTCGGGAATGATCGGCAGATCAGCCAGCAACCAGCGCTTGTAGCGCGCGTCGTAGGCATCCGGCGGCGCGGTTTCGAGCAAATGGCCGATGCACCAGGTCACTGTGAGGTCCGTCCCCAACCAGCAGCCGTCGCCGCGACGCCTGGCGCCGAGCACGGCCGCAATGTCTTTGGCCTGGGAAGGTTTTTCACAGAGGTACAGCCGCATAGCTACCATCGCTGGTTGGTTTGTGGGAGCGCACAGGATGGCTGGAGTCTGCGACGCGAGCAACTTTTATCTGTATGGATATACAGATAAAAGCGTTGCAGGAGGTTTAGCCGTTCGGCCGTAATCCAGTCGAGCTGCGCAACCATCAGCTATACCTGAACCGGTCTCTTCGCCGTCTTCAGGAGAACCCCATGAAAAGCCCCAGCCCCGTGATCAGCGTTGAACAACTCAGCGGCTGCCTGCTGGTGAAATTCCACGGCATCCAGGTCGCCGCGTCCTCCCACGCGCTGATCCTCAATGAGGCCAACTATCCGCCGGTGTACTACATCCCGCGCGAAGACATCGACGAAAAATACTTCGCCCGCACCGACCACACCAGCTATTGCCCGTACAAGGGCGACGCCAACTATTTCAGCCTGCAAGTGCCCGGACATGAGGGTGCCAACGCGGTGTGGACGTACGAAAACCCGAAGGTCTCCGTCGCACCGATCCGCGACTACGTGGCCTTTTATCCGGACCAGGTGACATTCGAAGTGATCAAGGCGGACGCCTGAAGCAAAAAATGGCGAGAGAATCGCTTCCCTCGCCATTGTGTGAGCGGGTTTTTCAGTTCTTGTCGAGATCGATATTCTTCGTCTCACGCAGACAGATCATCCCCACCACCAGGCTCACCCCGGTGATCAGCACCGGATACCACAGCCCGTAGAAAATATCCCCGGTGTACACCACCAGCGCAAACGACACGGTGGGCAGGAAGCCGCCAAACCAGCCGTTGCCGATGTGATAGGGCAGCGACATCGACGTGTAGCGAATGCGGGTCGGGAACAGTTCGACCATCAGCGCCGCCAGCGGTCCGTAGCACATGGCCGAGATGATGATCAACGCGACGATCAGGGCGACGATCATCGGTTTGTTGATCTGCTGCATATCGGCTTGTTGCGGGTAGCCGGCGAGGGTGATCGCGCCGCGCAGTGCCGCCTCATCGAAACCATCCAGCTTCACGTCGCCGACACTCACTTGCACGGCGCTGCCCGCAGGTGCTGCGACGCTGGAGTAGGGCAGGCCTTGTTTGACCAGGAAGGTCTTGACCTTGTCGCAGGGGCTGTCGAATTTGGCCTTGCCCACCGGATCGAACTGGAAGGTGCAAGTGGCGGGGTCGGCGAGGACGGTGATCGGCGCCTGACGGCTGGCCTGATCGATTGCCGGGTTGGCGTAATGGGCCAGGGATTTGAAGATCGGGAAGTACAGCGCGGTGGCCAGCAGCAGGCCGAGCATCAGCACGGGTTTGCGTCCGACCTTGTCCGACAGCCAGCCGAAAAAGATGAAGAACGGCGCGCCGATCACCACGCTGATGATCAGCAGACTGTTGGCCACCGCCGGGTCCATTTTCAGGAACTGGGTGAGGAAGAACAGCACATAGAACTGCGCAGCGTAAAAGGTCACCGCTTGCCCGGCGTTGATGCTGAACAGCGCGATCAGCACGACTTTGAGGTTTTCCCATTTGCCGAAGGATTCGCGGATTGGTGCCTTCGAGGTTTTGCCTTCTTCCTTCATCTTCAGATAGGCCGGCGACTCGTGCAGGCTCAGGCGAATCCAGGTGGAAATACCCAACAGGACGATCGACAGCAGAAACGGAATGCGCCAGCCCCACACCTCAAACTGGTCGCCGGTGAAGTAGCGGCAACCGAGCACTACCAGCAGCGAGAGCAGCAGGCCGAGGGTCGCGGTGGATTGAATCCAACTGGTGTGGAAGCCGCGTTTGCCGATCGGCGCATGTTCGGCCACGTAGGTCGCCGCACCACCGTATTCGCCACCGAGCGCCAGGCCCTGAAGCATGCGCAGCACCACCAGAATGATCGGCGCGGCGATGCCAATGCTGGCGTAGGTCGGCAGCAGGCCGACGCAGAACGTCGCCACGCCCATCAGAATGATCGTCGCCAGAAAGGTGTATTTGCGCCCGATCATGTCGCCCAGGCGGCCGAACACCAACGCGCCGAACGGCCGTACGATGAAGCCGGCGGCGAACGCCATGAGCGCGAAGATGAATGCCGTGGTGTCGTTGACCCCGGCAAAAAACTGCTTGCTGATCACCGCCGCGAGGGCGCCGTAGAGGAAGAAGTCATACCACTCGAACACCGTCCCGAGTGATGAAGCGAAGATGACTTTCTGCGTGGCGTTGCTGGTCTCGGCGCTGCCCGCAGCGTCCAGCGGCTGAACGTGTTCTGACATATCGGTATCCCTCACAGTGATTGTTTTTGTTGTTCCACTGGTGTTGCGTGTCCGGTAATGCGCGATGCCTGAGTCTGGTGATGATTCCTGTGGGAGCGAGCCTGCTCGCGAAAGCTTTTTGCCAGTCAACTCCTAGGCTGAGTGAGCTACCGCATTCGCGAGCAGGCTCGCTCCCACATGGGAAATATCTGCAGATCTGGACAAAATCAGTTGTGCCGCCTTCTCGGCAATCATCAGCGTAGGCGAACAGGTATTGCCCGAGGTAATTCTTGGCATGATCGACGCATCGGCAACGCGCAGACCCGGCACGCCATGCACGCGCAATTGCGCATCGACCACTGCGTCACCGTCGTTGCCCATGCGACAGGTGCCGACCGGATGGAAAATCGTCGTGCCGATTTTCGCCGCCGCTTCATGCAATTGTTCTTCGCTTTGCAAGCTGTCGCCGGGCAGGTATTCGACCGGTTTGAACGCTTGCAGGGCAGGGGCGCTGACGATGCGCCGAGTCAGGCGAATCGCATCGGCGGCGACGCGCAGATCTTCTGGATGGCTGAGGTAATTGGGCTGGATCAGCGGCGCCGCTTGCGGATCGGCGGAGCGAATCTCGATGCGCCCACGGCTCTGCGGGCGCAGGTCACACACCGAGGCGGTGAACGCCGGGAAGCTGTGCAGCGGCTCGCCAAAGCGCTCCAGCGACAGCGGTTGCACGTGATATTGCAGGTTCGCCGAGGTTTGCTCGGGGCCGGAGCGGGCAAACGCGCCCAACTGACTCGGCGCCATCGACAACGGCCCGCTGCGATCGTACAGATAACGCAGGCCCATGCCCATCTTGCCCCACACGCTGCCGGCGATCTGGTTCAGGGTACGGGCGTTTTCCAGCTTGTAGATCAGGCGCAGTTGCAGGTGATCCTGCAGATTGCCGCCGACCCCCGGCAGCTCATGAATCACGCCTATCCCTAAGCGTTCGAGCAGCGGCCGCGGACCGATCCCGGAGCGCTGCAGAATGCTCGGCGAGCCGACCGAGCCGGCGCACAAAACAATCTCCTTGCGCGCCTTGAACTGTCTGGTCTGGCCTTCATGCTGCGCGTTGACTTTCGCCGCGCGGCCATTCTCCAGCAAGACACGATCAACCTCGACGCCGGTCAGCACAGTCAGGTTCGCCCGGCTGCGCAGCGGTTTCAAAAAGGCCTTGGCCGCGTTCCAGCGCACCCCGGCTTTCTGGTTGACCTGAAAGTAGCCGCAGCCCTCGTTGTCGCCCTGGTTGAAGTCATTGATGCTGGCGATGCCGCTTTGCTCGGCAGCGCTGCGAAAGGCATCCAGAATCGGCCACGACAGGCGCTGCTGTTCGACCCGCCATTCACCCTGATCGCCATGAAATTCAGCGCCGCCGGCAAAGTGATTTTCGCTCTGTTTGAACAGCGGCAGCACGTCTTTCCAGGCCCAGCCCGGATTGCCCTCTGCCGCCCAGCCGTCATAGTCGCCGGCCTGGCCACGCATGTAGATCATGCCGTTGATCGACGAACAGCCGCCCAGCACCTTGCCGCGCGGATAACTCAGCGCGCGGCCATTGAGGCCCGGTTGTTGTTCGGTTTTGAAGCACCAGTCGGTGCGCGGGTTACCGATGCAGAACAGGTAACCCACAGGAATGTGAATCCAGGCGTAGTTGTCGCGTCCGCCGGCTTCGAGCAGCAACACCCGTTGCTGTGGATCCGCTGAGAGCCGGTTGGCCAGCAAGCAACCGGCGGGGCCGGCGCCGACCACGATGTAGTCGAATTCATCCAGGGACGTGTGCATGCCCTGACCTCGCTTTTTGTTTTTATTGTCGGACACTCTAGTTGTTAGCTTTCGTTAAAAGAATGTTAGTTTTTGCGCAGCCGCTGTGCGTTTTCAAACAGCCCGAAGTGACGACAGCTGACAAGGACCTGCCATGTTCGACTGGAACGACCTGCGCTTTTTTCTCGAGCTGCAACGCAGCGGCCGCCTGCTCACCGCCGCGCGCCGGCTCAACACCACCCACGCGACGGTGGCGCGGCATATTGAATCGATCGAGAAAAGCCTCGGTACGGCGCTGTTCGTCCAGCACGCCCAGGGCTATGAAATGACCCCGGCGGGGGAGGCGCTGCTCAAGCACGCCGAAGCGATGGAAAACGTCGCGCTGCTGGCGCAGGAAGAAATCACCCAGTCCACCGCGCCGCTGGGCAAGATCCGCGTCGGCGTCACCGAAGGCCTCGGCATCAAGTTCCTCGCCAGCCGCATGATCGGTCTGTTCGAGCGCTATCCGGGGCTGGAAGTGGAACTGGTCGCCGTGCCGCGCTTTGTCAGCATCCTCAACCGCGAAGCGGAAATCAGTATCCACCTCGAACGGCCATCCGCCGACATGCTGGTCACGCGCAAACTCACCGACTATCGACTCGCGTTGTATGCCAGCCAAACCTACCTCGACAACGCACCGCCGCTGCACAGCCGTGAAGACCTGGGCCGGCATGCGTGGATCGGTTACGTTGACGACCTGCTGTTCAGTCAGGAACTGATGTTCCTCAACAGCTTCTGCCGCAGCCCGCGCGTGGTGTTTCACAGCACCAGCGTCATTGCCCAGCAGGAAGCGGCGCGCTCGGGGTTGGGCATCGCCGTGCTGCCGTGTTACATGGCCGCGTCCGACCCGGATCTGGTGGCACTGTTGCCGGATGAAAGCATCGAGCGCAGCTACTGGATCAGCACCCGCCGGGAGCTGCATAAATCGGTGCGGCTGCGGGTGGTCTGGGATTATGTGGTGGGGTTGTGTGAGGCCGAGCAGGGGCTTTTACGCGGTTAAACCTGGCGCATCCAAATCCCCCTGTGGGAGCGAGCCTGCTCGCGAAAGCGGTGTATCTGATACGCAAACCTCGCCTGACCCACCGCCTTCGCGAGCAGGCTCGCTCCCACACGTTTATTCACCGTGGCTGCTTTCACGGGTTGATAAACATATGGATATCCGTATATTCGATTTCCCGCATATGGCGAGCCGATCACCATGATCACCCCCACCGAAGTCTTCAAAAGCCTCGCCGATGAAACCCGCGTCCGCGCCATCCTGCTCATCGCCGAGCAAGGTGAACTCTGCGTTTGCGAGTTGATGTGTGCGCTCGACGACAGCCAGCCGAAAATCAGCCGCCATCTCGCGCAACTGCGCAGTAATGGTTTGCTGCTCGACCGCCGTCAGGGCCAGTGGGTGTATTACCGCCTCAATCCGGAACTGCCGGCATGGATTGGCGAAATCCTTCAGCTGACATCCAAGGCCAATGCCGATTGGCTCAAGGACAACGCCGCGCGCCTGCAAAACATGGATGGCCGTCCCGTGCGCGAACGCGCCTGCTGCTGAATCTTCCACTATCTACGGAGCGCATCGATGCGAGTCCTGTTCATGTGCACGGCCAATAGCTGCCGCAGCATTCTTTCCGAAGCCATGTTCAATCACCTGGCTCCCGCTGGTTTCCAAGCGGTGAGTGCCGGCAGTTTTCCCAAAGGCCAGGTTCTGCCGCGCAGCCTGTCGACGTTGCAAAAGCACGGCATCGCCATCGACGGGTTGCACAGCAAAGGCAACGATGCCTTCGCAAACAACCCGCCGGATATCGTCATCACTGTCTGCGACAAAGCCGCCGGCGAAACCTGTCCGGTGTATTTCGGTCCGGCACTGAAAACGCATTGGGGACTGGAAGATCCGTCCGAAGTGCAGGGCGACGAAGCGGCAATCGACGGGGCGTTCCAAGCCACTCTGATGCGCATCGGTGAACGCTGCCAAGCCTTCCTCGATCTGCCGTTTCACTCGCTCAGTCGTGAGCAACTGAAAGCCGAACTCGATCGCATCGGCACGCTGTAAGGAGGCTTCATGACAAATCATTTGCCCAACCTCGACGCAAGCCTGATCGACGCTGTTAAGCCATCGAATGTCGGCGAACACAAACCGCGCATCCTTCTTCTCTACGGCTCGACCCGTGAACGCTCCTTCAGCCGCTTGTTGGTGGAAGAGGCCGCGCGCCTGCTCGAACACTTCGGCGCCGAAACGCGGATCTTCAACCCATCCGGTTTGCCATTGCCCGACGACGTCCCGGTCGACCATCCCAAGGTCCAGGAATTGCGCGATCTGGTGTTGTGGTCGGAAGGCCAGGTCTGGTGCTCGCCAGAACGCCACGGCGCGATGTCCGCCGTGTTCAAAGCACAGATCGACTGGATCCCGCTGGAACTCGGCGCTGTGCGCCCGACCCAAGGCAAAACCCTGGCGGTGATGCAAGTCTGCGGCGGCTCGCAGTCGTTCAACGTGGTCAACCAACTACGCGTCCTCGGCCGCTGGATGCGCATGTTCACCATCCCCAACCAATCCTCGGTGCCGAAGGCCTACATGGAGTTCGACGAGGCCGGGCGGATGAAACCTTCGCCGTTCTACGACCGTGTGGTGGATGTGATGGAAGAACTGGTGAAGTTCACCATGCTGCTGCGTGGGCAGCAGGCGCATCTGGTGGACCGCTATTCCGAGCGCAAGGAAAGTGCTGAACAGTTGATGGCGCGGGTGAATCAGCGGTCGATTTGACCCGCCATCCCCAGCCAGGCTCATTCCTTTTTGGGAGTGAGCCTGCTCGCACTGACGCTCCATGGCTGGCACACCGCCACGGCTTGCACCGCCCCCTCCCGGCTGTCACCCTTCTGGCCGTTCTTCAAGGATCAGAAGGAATCAAGGATTGAGTGGCTACGTTCCAAACCCGCCGAAAAACTATCGCTACGAAGAAGCCAAACCCGTCGACATACACGCCCAGCATTGGGCCGAGTATGAGAAGCATGGGAAAGAGCCTGCGCGCGCGCCTGAGAAAATCGGGATTGCGTTGAGGATCGGGGTGTTCTTTGATGGCACGGGCAACAACGCGAACAACTCAGCTGCGGGGTTGTTGTGTGGTGCTCAGCATCCGATTGCGCCTGAGGATATTCCCGTCAGTTGCCAGCCTTATATGGGTGATCCGGATAGTAGTTATGGTAGCGATGTCAGCAATGTGAAGAAGCTGAGCGAACTGTATGGAGCAACACGACTCGCTGAGGGAGAAGGGCCACGAAAGAGAGCTTTCGGTATGGTCTACGTCGAAGGTATAGGTACCCGTTCAGGTAAAGAAGACAGTAAATTCGGCGCCGGTACAGGACGTGGTGAAACCGGCGTTGCAGGGCGAGTCCAGTCCTGTTTCGCGGTGATCGAACAGCGTATCACTGAAGTATTGGACAAAAATCCCGGTAGTGAAATTGCTTCGTTGACTTTCGACACGTTTGGCTTTAGTCGCGGTGCCGCAGCCGCCAGACATTTCGCCAACGAGATAGTGCGTGGCAAACAAGGGCCTTTAGGCGACATTCTCCGCAGTATGTCCGATGCCCTCAGTTCGACCTTTGTTGATCAGTATCACAGCGACATCAACGTGGGCTTCATTGGGCTGTTCGACACGGTACCGTCGATTGCTGGATGGTCCAATCTGGGCAACATAAAAAGCGCAGTCGCAACGGGGGTCAAACTCTATCTCGACCGACGTTATTTCACCGACGTTGTGCAGTTGGCTGCGCGGGATGAATGCAGGGCTAACTTTGCTCTCAATCGAGTAGCGATGGATCATCCGGAAATCGTCTTGCCGGGTGTGCATTCCGATGTGGGTGGAGGTTACCTTGAGGACGCTGAAGAGTGTGTTCTCGTTAGCCCAATGCAGACGCTAGAGGTCGGTACGTATACTGACGTCGCTACCACATCGATCTACCAGGATGCGATCAATGTGAGAAATCAGTGGCTAGCCAAGGGTTGGCCGCTCGAAAATCTCGAGATCGTTACGCCACCGCCATTACTGCTACCGGTCAGCCCTCAGGATCGACTTAGTCCTCGAGTCAAGCGAGTCTATGCGGCCGTCCAACTCAAGCGTCCGGTGAGTGGATTACTGTCGAGAGTGAGCCTGCGCGTGATGCATCAACTCGCCAGAGCCAAAGGCGTTCTCTTCGAAGACATTCCCGAGACGCCAGACTTCGCCGTTCCTGAAGAACTCAAGCCCATGTGTGATCGTTTTGTCTCCGGCGACTACAGCACCACGCCAGAGGAGGAGCAAATACTCAAACTCAAGTACATTCACACGTCCGCCAACTGGAACCATCCGCTTGGCAGGAGAGATGGGAGTGGCATCAGAGCTGTTTACATCAACGCCCCCACGGAAGATGCAATCCGAGTAAAGCACCCACACGTACCTGACTGGACGCTTTGGTAATGAAGTTATTTACAGCACTGCTGTGTACGCTTTTTGTGGCTGGTTGTAATGCCGACCCGCTGTCAGCAAAAAACGACCCTAAATCCCCTTGGTGGGAGCTCGGGTTTACCGAACCCAACTACATGAAGGTCTGGGTTGAAGACACTGCTGTGGAAGATATAAAGGGAAAGACATTTTTGCGTACCGGTGGTGGATCGGCATCGGGCGGGCAACCTGAAGACGGCACCGAATCGGCGCGTGGTTGGGACGGAGTGGGCGCGTCCGCAAAAGCCGTGGTCGGCGCTGATCTCCCAAAAAGAATTTTTGTTCGCTGGCAGTCCATCGTAGAGCCTCAAACTTATCGGGCTTGGGTAGATATACCCGAAGAAGCCAGGCAAATGATGCGGACTTCGGTCGCGCAGCGCTGCGCGAAAACACCAGAGCGGCGGAGTACCTATATTTCATCGGTCTATCTGGGCCTGGCGCCTGGCGGCGTTGTGCAGGTTTGGGTCAGAGACGAGTGCCACCATCCGATCAAGGTCGCTAGAGCACAGGCAGAGATCGAGCCTTTAGGACCGAGTCAGGGTAAGAACCAAGGACGCTACGCCTATCCCGTCAGCGAAAAGTCCAAGCGCTATATCGAGAAATTCGGCATCCCGTACGGAAGTTGGTAAGCGCTGAAGCCGTGAGTCGTCCACTGTGCCGCCGCGCTCAATATCGATGCACGGCTGCCAGTGAACTGATCCGCTACCGGCTCTTTTGGTGAATAAACAACTCACCTCAAATCAAAACGTCAAACGCCGCGCTCCCCAACACCTCCCCATTAACCATCACCTGCACCCCATGTCGCCCGGCAAAATGCTTGCGCGTCGTAAAATCCTTGATGACTTGATTCCGTCGCACTACCTCAGTCCCGAAACCCGCTAATGCCAGAGTCTTCAACTTGAAAACCTTCCTCGAAACCCCGCCATTCGCCTTCACATACTCAATTGCATAATCAATCACCAGCCTTTGCTCGTGCGCCACCATGGACTTCACCGTAAACGACAAAGTAATCGCTTCCCCCAACCTCACCACCGTAGGCTCAACCTGCACATCCAACAACTCAACCTCAGCCTTCGCCCCCGCGCCAATCACCGTCAACGCGCGCACGTCGCCCTGTTTGATCAAACTGCGCAGCGCATGCTTGGCAATCCAGGCCGTATGCTTGTTGTCCAGCGACCAACCTTCAATCGTGTCCAACACCCACTCCGGATGCACTTTCGTTACATCATTCAAATGATTCGCCACCGACTTGCGCACGTACAAGCTCTCGTCCGCCTTCAACCGATCCAGTATCCCGGCGGCCAGCAGCGGATCCGCCTGCACCGCTTCCAGGCGAAACGACCACGGCAGGCGAGGGCGGCTGCCTTCGCTGGCTAGGCGTCGAACGTGGTGGTTTTCGTCTCGGGTCCAGTCGTGCATTCGTTCCAGCGAGCGCTCGAGGTCGCTGCGCAAAAAGTAGCGGATGGCGAATTCGGAGGAGCCGAAGGTGGTGAAGTACTTCAGCGCGTCCATTGAGGTGTCGAACGCATGGGCGCCGTAGCTCGCGACGTAGTGTGGAAGGCACATGCTGACAAAGCCGCTGTTCAGCCGTGGCGCGAGTTCGAACAGCACTTCGAGGGAATCTTCGTAGTCCAGCGGCAGCACGGCATGCAGGCTTTCGCTGACACGCGCCATGCGTTGCATCACTGATAGTTCAGCGAGTCCGTCCTGGGCGTGTTTGAGAAACGTCTTGGACTTGAACGCCGGGTACACCGCGCTCATTTCGTCAGCGATGTGCTGCAAGCGCTCGGCGTTGAAGATTTCCTTTAACGCCGGGGCGGCGGTGTCGGTGGAGCTCATGATCAGTTCATCGGTGTGTTGATGAACGCATCGGTGCCTTCTGCGTAGGCGGTGTACTCGGCGATACGCGCAAAGCGTGCTGCGTCGATCTGATCGGGTACGACGAGTTCGGTGAAGCTCCAGGCAACCGCCAGGCTGATGCCGGTCTGGGCGAGGGAGCCGTCGACAGGCAAGTCACTGTCTTCAAGTTCTTTTTCCAGTGCGGTAAACGCGGCGGCGAGCTGGCTTTCGACGCGTTCGACCCACGGCTGATATTGAATGTCGGCCGGGCGCAGGTTGCGTTCGTAGTAAAGCTGCACGGCTTTTTCGCAGGCGGCGAGACTGAGGCCGATCAGGCGCAGGGCTTGAGCGCGTTGTTTGAGATCGCTTGGCAGCAGGCTTTTGCCGCAGCTGGCTTCGAGGTAATCGAGGATGAGGGTCGAGTCCATCAGGACCACGCCGTCGTCGAGGATCAATGTGGGCGCCTTGACCACAGGGTTGATCTGCTGAAATCGTTCGAAGTGGCGGAACACCGAGACCGACTCGTGTTCGAGGTCAATCCCCAGGCATTTGGCGGAGATTGCTACGCGGCGCACGTAGGGGGAGTCGAGCATGCCGATCAGTTTCATGACGCGTTCCTTCAAGTCGAACCGGTGGGAACGCATAACCTAGCCGAGCGAGAGGCAATTGTCAGTCGTCGAATCCGGGTTGTTCGTGAATCTCATCGACATTCAGTTCCAGCCGATAGGCCACCGCCACAAACAGCGCCTGGCACAAACACAGCGTCGCACTCAGCGAACGAAAGGCCAGCGCACTGCCTTCATTGACCAGCAACACGCTATTGGCAAGTTTCGCCAGTGGCGAAAGAGGGCTGTCGGTGATGATCAAGGCATTGGCGTTCTGCTGCCGGGCGAAGCGCAGGCAGTGCTGGGTTTCCCTAGCGTAGGGCACGAAACTGATGGCAATCACCAGATCGTTGGCGCGCACGCTGCGCATTTGTTCGCGATAGCCGCCGCCGATGCCGGAAACCAGATGAATGCGTTTCTGCGTGTGCTGCAGGTTGTAAACCAGATAGTCGGCGACGGCGAACGAGCGGCGGACTCCGACCACATAGATGTCGTCGGCATTGACGATGAGATCGACGGCCGTATCGAACGCCACCTCGTCCAGTTCGCGGCCCAAGCGTTCGATGCCCGAGAGCGTTGCGTCGATGCATTCGCGGGCCAGGTCGCCGCTGTTGGCGGTCTGCGAGTTGTTGGCGATCAGGCTACGGATGCGTTGCTGATAGTTTTGCGCTGGCGTGGTTTTGTGCGTCCAGGCCTGGCGGAACAGCGCCTGCATCTCGCTGAAGCCGCTGAACCCGAAACGTTGCGAGAAACGCACAATGGCTGACGGATGCACTTCGCACTCGCGGGCGATGTCGCTGATGCGCTCGACCATGATTCGCTCGCTCTGCTGGCTGATGTAGCTGGCTACGCGTTTGAGCTGGCGCGGCAGCGCGTCGTACTCTTCGCTGATCATTTGCAGCAGGCGCTCGGCGTTGACCGGCGGGCCGGCGAAGGAAATTTCGTCTGTGGCCGGCAGAGCGGGGCGGGGCATGGGCAGCATCCTTCAGGCGAGTTGAGCACGCGGTGGGCCTGATAATAGAAGGGCTGCGTAAGCTCTGCCGGGCTGAAACGATGCACCTTGCGAGAATAATCCCGGCTGTCGCTGGCGGGATGGTTAGCCGTTTGTCTTCTATATACAGCCGCTGGACTGAATTTCTTGCTATAAACGCACTCCGATGGCCGTGTGAAGCCTGTGTCAGAGCAGTTTCCAGGTCCTGTCGGACAAATTCCCTGTATTTACAGTTGCTGAGGTCTTGATCGGGCCTTAGACTGCCGCCCCTCGTAAATTGAGTGCCGGGTGGCGTTTGCAATAAAACGATGCCTTTTCGACGGCCGACACGGTTCGCCGAAACGCTCCCTTATTCGCCTTAATGCACGTTTTTTTATAGAGATATCAATGACAAAGGACAAGTTGCTGGCTATGCCGGCAGATGACTACATGAATGCAGAGCAACACGCTTTCTTCACTGAGCTGTTGCAGAACATGAAAGTCGAAACCCACGAGCGCATTGAGCAAAATCGTATCGCCATCGAAAGCCTGGATACCCCGGCTGACCCGGCGGACGCGGCTTCGGTTGAAGAAGAGCGCACTTGGCTGGTCAACGCGATCGATCGCGACCAGCGCATGCTGCCGCAACTGGAACAAGCCCTTGAGCGCATCAAGGACGACAGCTTTGGCTGGTGCGACGACAGCGGCGAGGCCATCGGCCTGAAGCGCCTGCTGATCAGCCCCACCACCAAGTACTGCATCGAAGCTCAAGAGCGTCACGAGCAGATCGACAAGCACCAGCGTCAGGCCTGATTCCATGGCGGCCCCTTGAATAGGGGGCGCCTGCAAGAGATCGCAGCCTTCGGCAGCTTCTACATGGAGTTGCGGGAGGCTGCGATCTTTGTTTTTGCTCGTCTGCGCTATTTCCCCCGTTGTTCCATTGACCTGCCACAGACCCCACGACTAACGGACCATGGATAATGGCGTTGTAGTGGCGTTTAATGCAGTCACAACAATGAGAACAAACGTGGGGTGATCAAGATGACGAGAGATGGATCTCTGGTTGCGGCGCTGCCCGCACCAGTGCTTTTGCCGAAAAACCGCTGGATCGCGCCGACCCTGCAAAGCATCGCCCTGATGCTGTTGCTGGCCGGCATGGCTATGGCCGAGTGGTCGCTCTACCTCGGCATGCCGCTGGCGGTGCTGATTGTCTGGCTGCCGCGCCTGCGTTCGCGCAACGTTCCTGTTGCTGTCCCGGTCGATAGTGCGAGCGCATTGTCCGCACTGACTCGCGATCTCTCCTACACCACCAGTCACAACGCACTGTCTGCCGCCGGCGTGGCGTTTTCGGTCAAAGCGCTCGCCAGCAAACTTGAATCGCAACTCGACGCGGCAGCGCAGATCGTCAGCAATGCCGAAGTGATGATCGCCACCGAACAGGCGACTTCACAGCTCAGTCGCGACGCGCTGGACGCCGCCAGCCAAGCGCATCACAGCAGCGCGGCGGGGCGCAGCGAACTGCTCGACTCGATTTCGCGCATGCAGCAACTCAGTCAGCGCGCCAACGCCAGCCGCGAATTGATCGAGGCCCTGAGTGTGCGCAGCGACGACATTCAACGGGTGACGCTGGTGATCCAGTCGATTGCCAGCCAGACCAATCTGTTGGCCTTGAATGCTGCGATTGAAGCAGCCCGGGCCGGTGAGCATGGTCGCGGTTTCGCTGTGGTCGCCGACGAGGTGCGCGGATTGGCGGCGCGGACGGCGGCGGCCACGGGCGAAGTCGGTGAGATGGTTGCAGACATTCAGCAACGCACCGCGCAAGTGGTGGCGCAGATTCGCGAGTTGTCGAGCGATCTGCACACCGGCGTCGAACAGGTCGAGCATACCGGTCAGCATCTGGAAAACATCGCGCGACTTGCCGCTGGAGTGGAAACCCAGGTCAGCGAAATCGCCCGTGGCGCGCAAACCAATCGCGAGCAGCTTGACGCGCTGTTTATCGCTATCGAGCAAATGCGCAGCGATCTGGCAATCAGCGATCAGCAGACCCGCCGCCTCGCCGAGGCCGCTGTGCAGATGGAAGGACAGGCGGAAACCATCAGCGAACGCCTGGCCGAGGTCGGCCTGGATGACTATCACCAGCGCATTTATGACTTGGCGCGCGAAGGTGCGAGCCAGATCGCGGCGCGCTTCGAGGCGGATGTCGAGCAGGGGCGGATCAGCCTGGATGACCTGTTCGATCGCAGCTACCAGCTGATTTCGGGCACCGAACCAGCCAAATTTCAAACCCGCTTTGATCGATACACCGATCAGGTCTTGCCGGCGATTCAAGAACCTTTATTGGCGCGTCATGAAGGGCTGGTTTTTGCGATTGCCTGCACGCAGCAGGGTTATGTACCGACGCACAACCAGGCATTCAGCCAGCCATTGACCGGCGATGTGCAGGTCGACACGGTAAATAACCGCACCAAACGCAAATTCGCTGACCGCACCGGTATCCGCTGCGGCAGCCATCAGCAACCGGTGCTGTTGCAGACTTACATGCGCGATACGGGTGAGCTGATGCATGATTTATCGGTGCCGATCATGATCAATGGCCGACACTGGGGCGGGTTGCGTCTGGGCTATAAACCTGAGAATCCGCGCTGAAATTATTACCGGTGACGCAATGAATCTGTGCACGGCGGTTGCTGTTTACTCTCGACGGAAAGCATTAATCTGACGACTTAGTTAGGTAGCTAATTATTTCGGAGGGCACATGCAGTGCAGGGTAGACGTGGCAGTGATGATCGGCAGCGGTGTTCCGGCCGGCTTACGCGCGATGGGGCGCAGTGTTTGCTGGGTAGTTTTGCTCAACGGTGAGCGACGCGGCACAGCCTTCGCCAGTCGCGATGAAGCGGAGGAGTGCAAGGCTGCCTGGCTCGAACAATTGAACATCGAGCCCGGCGACAGCCTGCACTGATCGTACTTACTTGCCGCGATGCAAACGTACGTTCAGCTCATCGACGATCGGCGCTTCTTCGCCATCGGCCCGCAGCCATTCCTTGAGTAATTGCGCCTGCTGGGGTGACCAGAAGTCGGCATCGATGAGTTTAGTGTCCGGATCCAGCGGATGTGCTTCGACAAAGTCATTGATCGACGCCTCATCCGAGGGCAGGCCCAGCTGTTCGAAAAGGGTGGTCAGGTTAAGCTCGGTTGGCAGTTCCATCATCTACTCCTGGGTCGGTGCCGGTGCGGCTTGTTCGTTCACTCCCCTTATCAGAGGCAGGCGCTGGCGCGGAGTTCGATTTTTGATTCAAGCGAGCGGGCAAGGGCGCAGGCTTCGTTGTGATTGCCGCGGAAACCTCTGACACGTCCCGTGGATATCTCCTTGATGTGAAAGAACGCAATACCCGCTGGCACCACTTGAAAGTGTGTGGTTCGATGATTGTTAGAAGATGTCGGAAGGTTGTCGAGGTCGGCAACCTTCATCGTCAGAGGTGTGTTGATTCGCGCGTCGGCCGACGTGGCAAAATGAGTCAAAGTGCACATATGAAGTCCTTTTCATCAGTCGGCCGGGATTTAACGGCCGTTGCGGGTAGTCGTAATGAGCATCGCTGCTCTAGAATCGCCAGTACCTGTTGACGACCGGGCTTATCTAAAGCAATTTTTCGCCAGCGATATGTCGGAAAAGTGCTTTTTTTCGTGAGAAATTTCCCTGAAGTTCGTAGTCAGATTTGCTCCAGTCGCACTTGAGGCTTTTTCCTTCAAGGTTTGCCGATTTCGGAGCGGGTTTCACTAATGACAATCCAGTAGTCTACGAACCTTGCGATCAAGAGCGCTTCGCTCGCTCCGGGTTTTTGAGTGATTTTGCAGTTTTCATCGGCATTGCCGTTTTTTGCCGTGCGTGTTTTCCGCTGCACGGTTTTTCAAATGTGGGGATGTTTCTTTGGCAGTCAGTAACCTCGATATGCATGCTTTGTTCGTGCTGGGTGATTTGCGTGCAAAGCTGGTCAAGCAATTCCAATCACGTTTTGTTTACATCACCGAGCAAAACGCCGAAGGCATTTACATTGCCGAAATCGACACCGAAAGTGCATTGGTGGTCGATGACAAACCGGGGCTCAAGCTCAAGGTCGGCGACCATTTCATCGCGTCAGTGTTGCCCAGCCGTGAAGGCGGCAAGATGGACATTCGTTTTCGCGACATCAAACTCACGGTTTACGGCTTGGGCGACTACGCATTTGTCAGTACGGCCGACGGTCACGCGATTCTGTTCAAGGAAGGTCATAGCGTCGTCACGGTGTTCGCCGCCAGTGAACAATTGCAGGAAGGCCTGACCAAAACCTTGAAAGCCGTCACCGCCAAGGCTGCCAAATGGCGCAAAGGTGAACTGATTTCCTTCAAGGCCAGCGAGTGAGCCGCGCGCACTTCCATTCGCAAAATCTCGACAGCGCACGCGAAGACGCTCAGCGCCTGTTCGCCCGCAAGGCCGAACTGCAAGGTGCCTGGCTGAGTTGGGTGGCGTCGCAGCTCTACGCATTGCAACCGGCGGCATACGCCAGCATGGTCAGACGTGAGCTGCAAAGCCTGCAGGAAAAGTCTGAAACGTAACCTCGCGCACGGTAGACCCCGGAAAAAGCAGGAACCTCGGCTAAAGTCAGTTGACTGAGTCATTCAGAGGCTTGCGTTTCTGTCAGGCCAACTGCCATTGCTGTGAACAGCACGAGGTGTGATGCATGAACGGATTTCGACGGTTACTGGCCGCCAGCGTGGCCACCTTTGGTTTGCTGACGTCAGCGCAATCGCTGCAGGCGGCACAGGCGCCGATCCACTTTGCCGACCTGAACTGGGAAAGCGGCAGCCTGATCACCGAGGTGCTGCGGGTGATCGTCGAGAAAGGCTACGGCTTGCCGACCGATACCTTGCCGGGTACCACTATCACCCTTGAGACCGCGCTGGCCAACAATGACATCCAGGTGATTGGCGAGGAGTGGGCCGGGCGCAGTCCGGTCTGGGTCAAGGCCGAAGCCGAGGGCAAGGTCGTCGGTCTGGGCGATACGGTAAAGGGTGCCACTGAAGGCTGGTGGGTGCCGGAATACGTGATCAAGGGCGATCCGGCCAAAGGCATCAAGCCACTGGCGCCGGATCTGCGCAGTGTCACTGATCTGAAGAAATACAAGGACGTGTTCAAGGACCCGGAAAGCCCGGGCAAAGGGCGTTTCCTCAACAGCCCGATCGGCTGGACGTCGGAAGTGGTCAACAAGCAGAAGCTCACGGCGTATGGCTTGCAGGACGACTACACCAACTTCCGCAGCGGTTCCGGCGCTGCGCTGGATGCCGAGATCAGCTCTTCGATTCGTCGCGGCAAACCAGTGCTGTTCTATTACTGGTCGCCGACGCCACTGCTTGGCAAATTCAAACTGGTGCAACTGGAAGAGCCGCCGTTCGATGCCGAGGCGTGGAAGACGCTGACAGACGCCGATAATCCCAATCCGAAACCAACCCGCTCGCTGGCATCGAAACTGTCGATTGGCGTGTCTACGCCGTTTCAAAAGCAGAACCCGCAAATTGCCGAGTTCTTCAGCAAGGTCGATTTTCCCATCGAGCCGCTGAACAAGGCACTGGCGGATATGAGTGACAAGCACACCGCGCCTCGTGAGGCGGCGGTCGCGTTCATGAAGACGCATCCGGATGTGTGGCAGGCGTGGCTGCCCAAGGATGTGGCCGACAAGGTGACGGCTGATCTGAAATAACGCGGTCAATGCCGTGCACCGCCGACCGGTCGTGCACGGCCAAAAAATCCGACTACGATGGTTTGTTCAAATCCCTTTGAAGGATTTCAACCATGACCTTTGTGTTGGCTCAATGGCTGGTGACTGTGTTCGCGGCAATCGGCCTGATGCATGTGTATTGGGCGTTGGGTGGGCAATGGGCGGCGGCGGTGGTGGTGCCGCAGGTGCCGGTGTCAGGCTTCGTCGCCACGGTACGCCCGGCCTTCAAGCCCTCAGGCTGGCTGACGCTGGCAGTGGCGGCTGTGCTGCTGATAATTGCGGCGCTGGTTTGTATGCGGGTCGGTTGGGGCGTGCCGGCGGTGCAGCACAAGGCACTGCAATGGGTGATCAGCGCGATCGCGTTGCTGATGTTCGCTCGGGCGATCGGTGATTCGAATCTGGTCGGGTTCTTCAAGGAAGTGAAGGATTCGCGATTTGCGCGGCTGGATACCTGGGTGTATTCGCCGTTGTGTGCGCTGCTGGGCGCGGGGCTGTTGGCGGTGGCTTGGGTTTGAGCTGATCCGGAGTTTGCGACGCCCCGAGAGGCCTCTTCGCGAGCAGGCTCGCTCCCCACATGGGAGAGCGCATTCCTACTGTAGCGATGGCGCCATCACGGGCGCCACATGATCATCAGTTACCACTTTCAGTCTGACGACTGCTCACCTCGGCCGGCACATCATCCCCGGCCATCCGCTTGCGGAACAACGCCGCCCGCGCCAGCAGCAGGGTGGTCACCGGCACGGTGATAGCCAACAGGACCGGAATCAACCAGGCATGCACCACTGGTGCGGATTTCAATGCCGAAAAGCAGATGATCGACGCCAGTGCCACACACCAGGCACCGAGTGTCGAGGCCAGCGCCGGCGGGTGCATGCGCTGGAAGTAATCCTTCATGCGCAGCAATCCGGTTGCGCCCAGCAGGGTAAACACGCCGCTGAGCACCAGCAGCACCGCCACCGGAATCTCGACCCACAAAGACAATTCGGCATTCATTCGATCACCTCGCCACGCAGCAGGAATTTCGCCAGGGCAAAGGAGCCGACGAAGCCGAACAGCGCGATCAGCAGCGCCGCTTCGAAGTAGGTATCGCTGGCGTAACGAATGCCCAGGGTCAGCATCATCAGCATCGCGACGATATAAAGGTAATCCAGCGCCAGAACCCGATCCTGAGCTGACGGGCCTTTGAACAGGCGCACCAGGGTCAGCGCCATCGCCACGCAGTACAGAAACAGCGTCAGCAGAATCGCATTCGACAGCAATGGGCTCATTCGAAAATCTCCATCAACGGTCGCTCGTAAGTGCTTTTGAAGTGCTCGATGAACTGCGCTTCGTCGTGCAGATCCCAGACGTGCAGCAACAGAACGCTGCGGTCCAGCGCCAGCTCCGACCATACCGTGCCGGGCACCACGGTGCAGATCATTGCCAGTGCCGCCAGACCATGAGCATCGCGCAGATCCAGAGGCACTTTGATAAAGCATGAGTTGGGCGGACGACGTCCGGCGTTGACTACGCCCCAGGCGACGATCAGGTTTGACATGATGACGTCGCGGCCGACCAGGAAGAACAGACGCAGGATGGCGATGGGGTTGCGGATGCGCGCACGTTTCGGCCGCAATTTGCGCATCATCAGCGGCGCAGCGAAACCCAGCGCGGCACCGAGCAGCAGATTGCCCGGGCTGACGGACAGGTTCAGGGTCAGCCACAGAATCCACAGGGCCAGCGATAACCACGGAGCCGGGAACAGTCGATTCATGGCTGCACCTCGAGCATGTCGGCTCTGGCTTGCGGGCTCGGCACCGCCCGAGTGCCTAGAACTGCGAACACATATTGCTGCGGATTGTTCAGCGCATCGGCCGTGGCCTGGGTGTAGCGCAGCAGCGGTTCAGCCTTGAACGTAAGGGCAATGCCCAGCCCGAGCAGCAGGAAAATCGGCGCGCATTCGAGTTTGCGCAGCAATGGTGACGGGCGCTCTTCCGGCGTCCAGAAGCGCTGAATGCCGAGGCGCGAGAAGGCCATCAGCGAGGCCAGACCGGTCAGGATCAACAGGGCCAGCAATCCCCATGCGCCGGGAGACAGCGGCGCCGCAGTGCCAAGTCCCAACGGGTTGAGCAATGCCCCGATCAGGCTGAGCTTGCCGATGAACCCGGACAGCGGTGGCATGCCGATGATCAACAGCGCGCAGGCAATGAAGCTCAAACCGAGAAAGGCCATGGTCCAGGGGATGACTTGGCCGACCACGGCTTTCTGCTCGTCGTCGAGGTTGATGCCCTTGGGCGGTTGCAGCGATTCCTGTGGACGCGGCAGCAGTTCGCTTTCGTCTTCCAGCGGAATTTCGTTGGCCGAGCGCGAGCGCTCGATCAGTTCGGCGAGCATGAACAATGCGCTCAGCGCCAGGGTCGAGCTGACCAGATAGAACAGCGCAGCGCCGATCAGGTTCGGCTGGGCGAAGCCGATCGCCGAGAGCAGGATCCCCGCCGACACCAGAATGCTCAGGCTGGCCATGCGCTCCAGGCGTTGCGCGGCGATAATCGCCAGCCCTGCGCAAGCCATGGTCGCCATGCCGCCGTAAATCAGCCAGTCGCCGCCGAAGAATGCCGAGGCGCCGGCCTGGCCGGAAAACAACAGGGTCCACAAGCGCAGCAGGGTGTAGATGCCGACCTTGGTCATGATGGCAAACATCGCCGCCACCGGCGCGCTGGCCGAGGAATAGGCCGGCACCAGCCAGAAATTCAGCGGCCACATGCCAGCCTTGGCCAGAAACGCTACCGCTAGAATCCCTGCCCCAGCGTGCAGCAAGCCACGGTCGGCTTCCGGCACCAGCGGGATCTTCATCGCCAGATCGGCCATGTTCAGCGTGCCGGTCACCCCGTAGATCAACGCAGCGCCGATCAAAAACAGTGACGATGCCAGCAGGTTGATCGAAATGTAATGCAACCCCGACGACACCCGCGCCCGGCCTGAGCCGTGCAGCAATAAACCGTAGGACGCGGCGAGCAACACTTCGAAGAACACGAACAGGTTGAACAGATCCGCGGTCAGGAACGCGCCATACAGGCCCATCAGCTGGATCTGGAACAGAGCGTGAAAGCTTGAGCCGGCGCCGTCCCAGCGGGCCATGGCAAACAGCAACGCGCTGACGCCGATAATGCCGGTCAGCACCAGCATCAGTGCCGACAGGCGATCTACCACCAGGACGATGCCAAACGGTGCCTGCCAGTTGCCCGGCAGATACACGCCGATGGAGCCGGGTACGCCGGTGGTCTGCGTCCATTGCAGCAGCATCACTGAAATGAACAGGCCGAGGAGGCTGGAGAACAAGTTGATTTTCGCCTTCAGCGGCCGGTGCTTCTCGCCCAGCATCAGCATGATCGCGGCGGTCAGCAGCGGCAGCAGGATCGGTGCGGCGATCAGGTGAGTCATCGCCATCATTCTTTAGGCTCCCGGCCGTCGACGTGGTCGGTGCCGGTCAGGCCGCGCGAGGCGAGCAATACGACGAGGAACAGTGCGGTCATGGCGAAGCTGATGACGATCGCCGTCAGTACCAGCGCCTGGGGCAGCGGGTCGGTGTAATGCAGCAAGTCCTGGGTCACGCCGTCCTTGATCACCGGTTCCTTGCCGATGAACAGGCTTCCCATGCTGAAAATGAACAGGTTGACTGCATATGACAGCAGGCACAGGCCCATGACCACCTGAAAGGTTCGCGGGCGCAGGATCAGCCAGACCCCGGACGCGGCAAGGATGCCGATGGCGATTGCGATGACTTCTTCCATCAGACGGCTCCTTTGCTGGCGACGGACTTGGGCAGCGAGGCCGTCTTGTGGCCGCGCACCGATTGGTGGGCGAGGGCGGTGAGGATCAACAACGTCGATCCGACCACCACGGCGTACACGCCGACGTCGAAGAACAGCGCACTGGCAATATGGATATCACCGAGCAACGGCACGCTGATGTGCCAGGTATGAGTGGTCAGGAACGGATAACCGGCGACTAGCGCACCGAGACCGGTGGCAATGGCGAACAGCAGCCCGGTGCCCATCCAGCGCAATGGCCGCAGGCTCATTTGTGCTTCGACCCACTGCGTGCCGGCAACCATGTATTGCAGGATAAAGGCCACCGACATCACCAGCCCGGCGACAAATCCGCCGCCCGGCTGATTGTGCCCGCGCATGAACAGATAAAACGACACCACCAGAGCGACAGGCAGCAGCAGGCGAACCAGTACCGCCGGCACCATCATGAAGCCGAGCGCGGTGTCGCTGGCCGATCGCGGGTTGACCAGATCGGTGACCACGTCGGGCGCGAGCAGGCGTTGCTGGGCCGGCAATTGCAGGCTTTCCTTCGGCGGACGGAAGCGCCGCAGCAGGGCGAATACGGTGAGCGCCACGGCGGCCAGCACGGTGATTTCGCCGAGGGTATCGAAACCACGGAAGTCCACCAGCATCACGTTGACCACGTTGCTGCCGCCGCCCTCGGGCAGGGCGCGGCTGAGGTAGAAAGAGGAAATGTGGTTCGGCGTCTGCCGGGTGAGCATGGCGTAGGACAGCAGGGCCATGCCGGCGCCGACGGCAATCGACAGCAGCAAGTCGCGCAGACGACGAATACGCGCCTTGCGCAGGCTGCTCGGCAATGGTGAGACTTCTTCGATACGTCGCGGCAACCAGCGCAGGCCAAGCAGGATCAACACCGTGGTCACCACTTCGACTGCCAGTTGCGTCAGCGCCAGATCCGGCGCGGAGAACCAGACGAAGGTCACGCAGGTCATCAAGCCACAGACGCTGACCATCGTCAGGGCGGCGAGACGGTGATATTTCGCCTGCCAAGCGGCGCCAAGCGCACAGGCTATCGCCAGCAGCCACAGGGTCACGAAGACAATGGATCCTGGGATTTTCGGCCGGTCGCCCCAGGTCAGCGTGCTGTGCAGCATCGGGATCAGACCGGCGAGCACGGCGGCCGAAACCATCAGGAACAACTGCATCTGCAAACGCTTGGTGCCCAGGCGCCGCTCGACGCGCCGGGCGATGCGCATCATTACGACCAGACTGCGCTCGAACAAACGCTTGCCGTTGAAGCGGCCCACCAGCGGCGGGTACTTGAAACGGCCCAGCTTGAACTGCTTGCGCAGCAGCAGATAGAGGAGGATGCCGCCGGACATGGCGATCAGGCTCATGATCATCGGCGCGTTCAAGCCGTGCCAGATGGCCAGGCTGTATTCCGGCAACTCCCCGCCAACTACCGGCAGCGCTGCAGCGGCGAGCAGTGGCCCGACGATCTGCGCCGGAAAAATCCCCACCAGCAGGCAAGTGAAGACCAGCAACTCGACGGGTGCGCGCATCCAGCGTGGCGGCTCGTGCGGCGTATGCGGCAGGTCAGTGGCGGTGGGGCCGAAGAACACATCGACGGTGAAACGCAGGGAGTAGGCCACGCTGAACATGCCGGCGATGGTCGCGACGATCGGCAGACTGGTTTCGACCCACGCGGTGGCGTTGATGAACACGGTTTCGGCGAAGAACATTTCTTTCGACAGGAAACCGTTGAGCAGCGGTACGCCGGCCATTGAGGCGCTGGCGACCATGGCCAGCGTTGCCGTATAGGGAATCAGCTTGATCAGGCCGCTGAGTTTGCGAATGTCACGGGTACCGCTTTCGTGGTCAATGATGCCGGCGGCCATGAACAGCGAAGCTTTGAACGTCGCGTGATTGAGAATGTGAAACACCGCCGCCACCGCGGCCAGTGAACTGTTCAGGCCCAGGAGCAAAGTGATCAGACCGAGATGGCTGATGGTCGAGTAGGCCAGCAAACCTTTGAGATCGTTCTGGAACATGGCGCAGTACGCGCCGAGCAACAGCGTACAGGCGCCCGCTCCGCTGACGATGTAGAACCATTCCTCACTGCCGGACAGCGACGGCCACAGACGTGCCAAAAGGAAAACCCCGGCCTTGACCATGGTCGCCGAGTGCAGATAGGCCGACACGGGCGTCGGTGCCGCCATGGCGTGGGGCAGCCAGAAGTGAAGCGGGAATTGCGCGCTTTTGCTCAGCGCGCCGATCAGGATGAGTGGCAGAAGAACGGGGTAGAGGGCATGTGCGCGAATCAGATCGCCGGCGGCCAGGACCTTGTCCAGGTCATAGCTGCCGACGACATGGCCGAGAATCATGACCCCCGCCAGCAGACATAATCCGCCGGCACCGGTGACCATCAGCGCCATATAAGCACCGCGCCGCGCATCGGCGCGGTGGTGCCAGTAGCCGATCAGCAGAAACGAGAAGAGGCTGGTCAATTCCCAGAAGAACACGATCTGAATCAGGTTGCCGGAGATCACCAGCCCGAGCATGGCGCCCATGAACGCCAGGAAAAATGCGAAAAAGCGCGGCACCGGGTCGTCCGGCGACATGTAATAACGGGCATATAAAGAGACAAGTGTACCGATGCCGAGCACCAGCATCGAGAACAGCCAGGAGAAGCCGTCCATGCGCAGAACGAAGTTCAGCCCCAGACTCGGCAACCACATGAATTCTTCGCGGATCACGCCACCGTGGGCGATTTGCGGGTACAGCATCGCGACCTGAACGGTGCCGATCAGAGCGACCAGGCCCGCCAGCAGGGATTCGGCATTACGCGCATTGTGCGGCAGCACCGCTGCCAGACAGCTGCCAATGAACGGCAGAAGCAGTAGAACTATCAGGGACATAGGCTTCTAATCTGCGGAAGTTTGTGAAGCATCATACGTGCCAGCTCCCTGATCACCAAACGCGAGGATGTCTCAGAATCCTACAAAGTAGTCTGGAATTGTGTGTTTGGCGCTGTTTCAGGGGCAACGATGGTGCGGCGCTTTCGCGAGCAGCCAGAAGAGATTGCGGGTCACCCCTGCGTTTCCCGCTCCAGCTCAGCTTCTGCCTCGGTGGACCTTCCCTTGGTCTTCAGCTCACTGATAATCACCGCCGCAACAATCAATCCTGCGCCCACCAGCGCAATTGCCGGCAAGCGCTCCCCGGCAATCCGTCCGACAATCCCGGCCCACACCGGTTCACCGGCATAGATCAACGTCGCCCGAGTCGGCGAAACACTCTTCTGTGCCCAGTTCATCGCTACCTGAATCGCCGCACTCGCTGCGCCCAGGCCCAAAGCCGTCGCCAGCAACAACCAGGAAAAATCCGGAATCACTTCACCGGTCGGGACTACCAGCAAGAACGACAACACCGCCGTCACCGCCAGTTGCACCACCGTCACTCGCCGCACATCCACCTGCCCGGCGAAAGTGCTGATCAAAATGATTTCAGCAGCAATCGCAACGGCGCTGATCAATGTCGCAATTTCTCCGGGACTGAAATTCAGCGCCGCCCCTGAAGGACCCGACAACAACATCAAACCGGTAAACGCCAGCATGATCCCGATACTTGGCATCAACCCCGGACGCCGTCCCAGCACCAGCCATTGCAGCAGCGGCACAAACGGCACGTACAGCGCGGTAATGAACGCCGACTGACTGCTCGGAATGCTTTGCAGCCCGACCGTCTGCAAGCCATAACCAAGCATGATCGCTACACCGATGAACGACCCTGCCTTGACTTCGAACAAGGTCAACTCGCGCAAGTGCCGCCAGGAAAACATCGCCACGATCGCCGCCGCTGCGGCGAAGCGCAGGCCGACGAAAAACATCGGGCCGCTGACCGTCATGGCATGTTGCACAATCAGAAATGTGCCGCCCCAGATCATGGTGATCAGCACCAGCACGCACTCGGCTTTGCTGAAGCGGGAGAAGCGGATTCGGGACGCAGAATTGTTTGGCGACATCATGACCTTGCGCACATTAAAAGGGAGGCCGCACAATGCCGCCAATGTTGCGCAGTATACTGCCCAACCCCACTGAGTGAGCAATATAGTGCACAAAGATTTGACTCAGCGAGCCTCCGTTCTGCAACACGTCAGCCAGAACGTTCGACGCTTGCGCCATGCTGCGGATATGAGCCAGACCGCACTGGCGGAAAAATCCGGGGTGAGCCGACGGATGCTGGTAGCAATCGAGGCAGGCGAAAAGAATGTCAGCCTGACCACGCTTGATCGCGTTGCCGAAGCGCTCGACGTTGCCTTCAGTGATCTGATCCAAGCGCACGATGCGCGCGACCCGAGCCGGATCAATGAGGTTGCCTGGGCGGGCACGATTCCCGGCAGCAGAGCCGTGCTACTGTCCAAAGCCACCGCGAGCCGCGAAGTCGAACAATGGGAATGGTGTCTGCAACCGGGCGAGGTCTACCCGTCGCAACCGGACGCCGATGGCTGGAGCGAGCAGATTTACGTATTTGAAGGATGCCTGACACTGATGCTCGGCGATCAGGCGCAGCACATCAATAAAGGAGAGTTTTTCATGTTCGCCAGCAATCAACCGCATGCCTACCGCAACGATGGCGATGTGGCTGCGCGGTTCGTGCGTAATGTGGTGATCTGAATGGAGCAGCCTGCGGACATCCTGATCATCGGCGGCGGCCTCAGTGGCACCATGCTGGCGGTGCAATTGTTACGCCTGCCTGGGCAACGAAGAATTGCGATTATCGAGCCGCGTGCTGAACTGGGACGTGGTGAGGCTTACAGCGCAGTTGAGTTGGGACATACGCTGAACGGCAACGCGGCGCGGATGAGCGTCGACCCGGATAATCCTGATGATCTGACGCAGTGGCTGACCGCGCATATTGCCGGCGGCGGCTGGCCGGAATCGGCTGAGCAGGACGTGCCGGTCAGTGAGCTGTTTCCGCCGCGTGGCCTGTTCGGGGTCTATGTGCAACAGCGTCTGGCTGAGGCCAGGGCAGTGGGTACGCTGCAAGGTTCGACCGTTGAACATTTCTGTGCTGAGGTCGTCGACCTGCAAGTTGATGCTGGTTCAGTGCAGCTCACCTTGAGCGATGGCCAGACTCTGCGTGGATCGCAGGCGGTGCTGGCCACCGGCATGTTTCCCGCCGCTCGCACGCCGCAGACGCAGTCCAGTGGCCTTAACGCCGCAGCGCTCGATCCCTGGGATGCGGCGGCCATGCGCGAACTCGACCCGCAGTCCACCGTGCTGATCATCGGCTCCGGTCTGACCATGGTTGATGCCGTGGTATCGCTGGAGCAGGCCGGGCATCGCGGGCCGATTGAGGTGTTCTCCCGGCATGGCCTGCTGCCGCACGTGCGCCGTCAACCGCCGGCGTGGGTGGATTTTCTGGCAGCAGATCACAACATTCGTACGCCCCGCCAGTTGCTGCGCGAGTTGCGTCGACATTGTCGCGACGCAGTCGCCCAAGGCATCGACTGGCAGGCGCCGCTGGATACGGTTCGCGCGCACATCGCGCGGTTGTGGAGTCAGGCGACTGACGTGCAGCGTCGACAATTCGTACGGCATGTACGGCCATGGTGGGAGAGTCATCACCATCGTTCGCCGCCACTGAGTGCCGAATTGATCAAACGGCTGCACAATGAAGGGCGCTTGCGCATTCATGCAGCGTCGTTCAAGGGCATTGAGCCCGGCGCGGGCGATGCTCTGACCATTCGCATCCGTCCGCGGGGTGAGACTGAAACAGGCGTCGTCAGCGGTGCGGCGCTGATCAATTCCAGCGGTATTGAATACGACTGGCGGCGCGTTGCTCGGCCGTTGCCGCAGCAATTGCTGGCGCGGGGACTGGTGCAACCGGGGCCGCTGGCGCTGGGGATCACCGCAAAGGACGGCGCAGTGGTGGATGCCGAGGGGCAGGTGAGCGCTCGGTTGTTCGCCATGGGCCCGCCGTTGCGCGGGATGTGGTGGGAAAGTACGGCGGTGACGGACGTCGCTGCGCAGGCTAAAGCGTTGGCTCGGCGGTTGGTAGATAGCCCGAAAGATTGATGTGTTCTTTCGGGCTTCTTCGCGAGCAGGCTCGCTCCCACAGGGGGATTGAGGTTGTGACTCCAATTTGCGCCACACCATAAATCCTGTGGGAGCGAGCTTGCTCGCGAAAAGCGTCATCTGATTCAACGTCTCTGTTGAATGAAAGACCGCTATCGCTGGCAAGCCAGCTCCCACATTGGGTGTGCGTTACGACTTGAAATTACGCGACGACGCGATAGCACGGCACATACGCCGCGCCACCCGGCAACTTCATCCGGTGCTGGGCGACGAAGGCCTTTAGCAGCGCATCAAGCGGCTGCATGATCGCCGCATCACCACGGATCTGATACGGCCCGTGCTCTTCGATCAGGCGAATGCCTTTGTCCTTGACGTTACCGGCGACGATCCCGGAAAACGCCCGACGCAGATTGGCCGCCAGTTCATGCGGTGGCTGGTCGCGATGCAGTTTCAGATTGGCCATGTTTTCGTGGGTTGGATCGAACGGGCGCTGGAAGCCCTCATCGATCTTCAACAGCCAATTGAAATGGAACGCATCGTTACGCTCGCGGCGGAACTGCTTCACCGCTTTCAGGCCTTGAGTCATCTGCCGCGCCACTTCGGCCGGGTCGTCGATGATGATCTCGTAATGCTGCTTCGCCGCTTCGCCGAGGGTCGCGATGACGAACGCATCCAGCTGTTCCAGATACGGCGCGGCATGCTTCGGCCCGGTGAGGATGACCGGGAAGGGCAGGCCTGCGTTGTCCGGGTGCATCAGGATGCCGAGCAGGTACAGGAACTCTTCGGCCGTACCGGCGCCGCCCGGGAAAATGATGATGCCGTGGCCGACACGGACGAAGGCTTCCAGACGCTTTTCGATGTCCGGCAGAATCACCAGCTCATTGACGATCGGGTTCGGCGCCTCGGCGGCGATGATGCCTGGCTCGGTCAGGCCGAGGTAGCGACCGCCGTGAATGCGTTGTTTGGCATGGGCAATGGTCGCGCCTTTCATCGGGCCTTTCATCACGCCAGGGCCGCAACCGGTGCAGATGTCGAGGCTGCGCAGGCCCAGTTCGTGGCCGACTTTCTTGGTGTATTTGTATTCTTCGGTGTTGATCGAGTGGCCGCCCCAGCACACCACGATTTTCGGCTCGACGCCCGGGCGCAGGGTGCGCGCGTTGCGCAGCAGATGGAACACGTAGTCGCTGATGCCTTGGGAATTGCTCAGGTCGATGCGCTGGCTATCGAGTTCGTTCTCGGTGTAGACGATGTCGCGCAGGGCGCTGAAAAGCATTTCGCGGGTGCTGGCGATCATCTCGCCGTCGACGAACGCGTCGGCCGGAGCGTTCAGCAGCTCCAGGCGTACGCCGCGATCCTGCTGGTGAATACGGATTTCGAAGTCCTTGTAGGCTTCGAGGATGGTCTTGGCATTGTCGACATGCGCGCCGGTGTTGAGGATGGCCAGGGCGCACTGGCGGAAGAGGGTATAGGTGCTGCCGGATCCGGCTTCGCTCAGTTGCTGAACTTCACGTTGAGAAAGGGTTTCCAGACTGCCTTTCGGGCTGACCGAGGCATTGATTACGTGTCGTTGGGTCATGCAGTGATCCTTAAAACGATGTCATCCACAACGCAGCGGATGGCATCCGAATAGTGTGTATCCATGAATGAAGATGGCACGATCTGCCTTATACCGCCATGTCCCGTTGGACTTTGAAAAGATGAAAAGGAGCCCCAGCATAGCTAAAACCCGGTGCGATGCGATAATGCGCTGGCGAGTTTTTTCCGTTGCGCGTTTTGTCACTCAAGGAAGTCATTTTCGATGTTCGAGATTCAGCCGATGGACCCCGCTACCTTTCGTCAGCAGACCCGCCGCAGCACGATCATCATCGCCGTGCTGTTTCTGCTGCTGGCCATGCTGTTTTCGTCGGTTGCGGTGGCAGTGTTCGGTGAACCCGACGGGGATAACCTGCGTTTCAATGTCGGCGGCGTATTCGTGGCGTTTCTGCTGACGGCGGCGCTGTTGCGCGGGCGTTTCTGGCATCAGACCTGGATGGCCCCGGCGGTGTACAGCTGGCGCCTCAAGCGCAATCTGATGAGCATCACCAATGTCATGCATCAGGTGACAGCGGCGGTGCAGAACAACGATCCGACGGCGATGAAGGTGTTGCGTTTCTATCACCTCGGATTGCTGCAAATGCATGAGCTGGACGGCAACTCCAGCGATCATGGACTACTGCGTGACGAAGTCGAACAGCACAAGGCGCGGATGCAGGCGCAGGGACTTGATTCTGACCAGCCACGCTTCGATCCGCAGTGGCTGGAAACGTTGAAACCGGCCTCGCGTTAAAACGGAATGCGCCGGGCCCGGCGCAGTTTCCATGAGCGCAGCAGTCGTGCGTACACCAACAGGTTGACCGCCAGCACCACGCTGCCGAGGGCCAGTTGAATCTGCGGCGTCAGACCGGCCGGGTAGATGATCGGCCAGATGTAATGCTCAATGAAGCCGCCGGCGTATTCGGTCTGCCCGGCCGCGTGGCGCATGAGGTTTTCCCAGTAGGTCAATGGACAGGTCAGGTGCAATACCTCGACCGCCACGCCCCATGCGGCCGCCGGCAAGTGCAGCCACATCAAACGTGGCCAGCGCAGCACCAGCAGCCCGCCGAACAGCACGAACAAGATGAAACACAAGTGAAACAACACCAGCCCGTCGGCGGCGATTCGGTAGAGCATGGCGTCTTCCTGACGTAAGGGTGGATGGCGCTATGGTACGCCGCGCGGGATAAAATTCCTTGGTGAATTCGGGCGCGCAAAAGTGTTCTACCCTTTAACGATCATCAACTGTTCTGAGGTGAGGTGCACATGGCAACTGAGCAAACGCGTGCGGAAGATGATGAGCCAACAGAAGAAGAAATCGAGCAGCAGAAGAGGCAGGAAAAAACCTGGAAGCACGATGACAGCCGCGAGCTGTCGGACCGCGATCAGGAGCGTCCGCTGAAACCTTGAACAACGCATACGAAGAGCCCCGCAGCAGCGGGGCTCTTCGCGTTTCAGAGGTCTGCCAACTGCGTGAAATCCGGGTAGGTCGCGCGATACCCCAACGTTCGATCGATCCACGCATTGAGCTCATTGACCATCACCGGCGGATGGCCGGGATAACCCTCGAGGGTGCTGCGCAGGGTGCGTTCGATATCGGGCACGCTGTGCAGGTTTCGGGTCTTGATGTAATGGCCGATAAAACAGTCGAGTTCCAGGCGTTCTGTCTTGGACAGATGGACACACTTCAGGCCGCTGACCTGTTTGATTGCAAAATCGTCGCTCACTTATTTCTCTGCAAGGCTTGAAAGTTGTTGATGGATTCCTGATTTCTTTGACTCTTTGGTCAACTGGTATACCAATCGGAAAGGCGGCGCGCATGCTATCCGCAGCGCGGGAAAATGTATGTATGACTGTCGAAATGTCTGACAGGCGGTTGATTCGCTCAAACGGCTGTTTTACGGGCGTTGTATCGCGGTTGAAACACTTTTTGTAACGCAGGGGACTCAGTGGCGGCGTTGCTTGATTAACGCAAGGATGGACGGATTATTTAGTCGACTCGTTCTATCAATTGCGCACCTTGATTACGCGTATTGCCGACCGCTTTGCCGACTTTGTACCATTCGAAGGCATCACTGGGCTCGCCTTCAAACAGCAGCATCTGCTCGGCGCGCTCCACTGGCGTAGCCGGATCAAGCCATTCCCGAGCTCGCGCCGAATCGAAGACCACCGGGCGGCGGTCGTGAATATCGAGCAGGCCGCCCAGGCTGTCAGCGGTGATGATGACGAACCCGTCGTCCTCCCTCGGCGCAACCCCCGGTGCCGGAAACTGGCCGATACCGGCACAGAAGACCGGAGCCTGATCCGCCCGACGGATCAACCAGGGCTGTCGGGATTTTTCCCCGCTATCAACCCACTCAAACCAATTGTCGACCGGAACGATCAGCCGCTGCCGCCAGATCGCCCGGAAGAACGCGCCGTGGGCGACTTTCTCTACCCGAGCGTTGATAGGCGGGGCACGATCCTTGGCCCAATGCGGCCGCCAGCCCCAACGCAAATTATCGGCATGAATGGCCTGTTCGTGCTGGTGCAGAACCGCCAGCGTAGTGGTGGGCGCTGCGTTGTAGCGATTGAGCGGCGCATCGCCAACGTGATTGATCAACGCATCGGGGATGCTCAGCACCGCAACGAAATCGTGAATCCCACGGTACTGCGTGAGTCTTCCGCACATGGCTGAAATCTCCTTGAGGAAATTTGAGTCTAGTCGGACCTGCCAATGTGCCGGCCGATGACGCACTGAAACCAGCACCGGAACCAAACCCTGTGTACCTTATCCAACCTGCGCTCGCGGATAGCCGCGCATGGATGGACAAAGGCGATGGAGTTTTGCCATTCGACAACACGACGGCCTCGGCCTCAGGGCAAGACATGACATCCGGATGCAAACTTCTTTGTGTTGCGCTCATCGCGCTCGGTCTGGCCGGTTGCATCGCCGCGCCGATTGAAATGACCACGCAAACCGAAACGCGCCTGATGGCCCAGGCCCCCGTACGTTTTTTGCTGACGTTCGATGATGGCCCAAGTGCTTCAGGGTTGTGGAATCCAACGGCGACGGTGCTCGACAGCCTCAAAAGCAATCCGCTGCAGGCAAATATCAAAGCCGTGTTTTTCGTGCAGACCCGAGCACCCAGGGCAGGCAATAGCGAGATCGGTCGCAGCCTGATGCGGCGTGAACACGCCGAGGGACATATTCTCGCTTTCCACACTGCGACTCACTGGCACACCAACCATCGTTCGCTTGATCCGCAAGAACTGGAGCAATCGCTGACCGATGGCAGCGCTGACATCGCCGCTATCACCGGGGTGCAGCCCAAGCTGTTGCGCCCGCCGTTCTGGAACTACGACAAGCGCACATTTGCGGCCTATCAAAAACACGGCTTGCATGTCTTGCTCACGGACATGAGTGCCAACGACGGCAAGATCTGGGGCTTCAACGCCAGCCCTCGGCGTCGGGCGAACATGCTGCGGCAGTTATCGGAAGTGCGCGAGCGTATCGCCGTGGGTCAATTGCCGACGGTGGATGGCGTTATTCCGGTCGTGGTGACGTTCCATGACCTCAATCGCTACACTGCGCGCCACACTCGCGAATATCTGCAGATTCTGCTCGATAGCGCGGCGGCGACCGGGGTCAGACTGGCGGACAAGCCGTTCTACGACAATCAGGCCGCACTGGAAAAAGCTGCGTTGGCGCGTACGGTTCAGCAAAGCGCTGAGCCGGTGAATCTGCCCGGAATGTGGAACTGGATCTGGGATCACGACGCGCATTGAATGGCATGAGTGAGTTGTGATCGGCTTGGCATTCTCGAGCGGGCAGTAAACACACCGTGGGTCTATGCTCGATGGATCGATTCTCCGCCTGCGAGGCGCCCGTCCATGCTTGCCATTGCCGATATTTGCCGGATCGTCGAGTCAGGCTTCCCCACGTTCAAGTGTGATTGCACACCGACCGGGCAAGGTCTGTTGCGGATCAAGGTGTATGAGCCGGGCAGTGGGCGTGTCGAGTTGTTGCTTGACGGCGTTTCTCCCGAGCATCTGGTGACGATTCGCGATATTTCCAATTTCATCGGTGAGTTGCGAACGGAAATCAGCGCCGGTCGCCGGGCGTTCGCCGGCTGATTGTCATAAACGGCGCTGAAAGGCCTGCACGATGCGCCGTGTCGCGTCATTGGTTTCAAGATTGCGCACGGCATCGAGCGGGTACCAGATGCAATCGACGATTTCGTTCTGCGGGCGCACATCGTCGAGGTTGACCACCGAAGCCTCGTACACATGATGCCGCGTACTGCCCGCCTGAAAATCCATCAGGTACAGGACGTCCTCCGCATTGAGCCCGGTTTCCTCCTGCAACTCGCGCACGGCTGCCGCCGCACGGGTTTCCCCGGGTTCGACCTTGCCGCCGGGTAATGACCAGTGATGGCGGGGTTTGCGTACCAGGAGGATATGGCGATCCTGCTCGCAAATGACGGTGGCGCGTACTTTCATGATTGCCCTGTTGATGCGTGTCATAAATCTGTAATCAATCTGCAATATTCGAGCCGCAAGCGGATTTAAAGGTTCCCTCTTGATTCGGAGCCATTTGCGTAGCAAAAAGTGCCAGTGAATTGACATGTGCCAGGGCGAATCCGGTTTACACCGCAGCGGGGAGCGGGTGTAAGGTAAGCCCGTACACCGAAAACACCGTTGACGAAATGGAGGTGCTCATGAGCATTCCAATGCTGAACAAGCTGCACATGAACGGTTATGACGTGCTTAGCGTGAACAACGGCCCATGGCGGGTTTGCACTCAGGGCGACCGGTTGGCGTCATTCACCAGCAGGGAGGAAGCGATGGCCTATGCGGCGGCGCTTCCTGGTTACAAGCAACGCGCCAAGCGGGTGCAAAGCCAGAACGTGAATTGACGCGTTATAACGAAAGAGCCCCGGTTTCGACCGGGGCTTCTTGTTTGGATCAGGAGTCAGTGCACCTTGATTCGGCTGATGGTCCGGGCTTTTACCTCCCTGGCATAGATCTGCAATCTCTCCTCGTCGTTTTGCAGGATTGTGCAAGACCGCAACACAGTCTGGGCGTCTGCCTCGTTACCTGATTTGCGCAATTGTTCGGCAATGCGCTTGAGGTCGACCGCCGACCACCTCAGGTCCGACGCCACGCTTTGCAAATCCCGTTGAAGTTCGTGTTCGTATTCATTGAGCCGCATGATCACCTCCAGAACATTCTCGGTAGAAAAGAGTAGTCGCATTTTTCCACCTGGGGCCAGGCCATCTGACGCCCGGCTGAACCGATGTAAAAAATTGTCCAAACCCCGGTAACGGCGGGGTGCCACGATGGATGTGCACGCAGTTAAACGGTACATTCACGTTTTTTCGGAACAGGTAAACAGCATGCGCGTATGGATCGGCACTTTGGCACTGGCCCTGTTGACGGGTTGCTCGTTACCAGCATCGTTGGTGCCGGGCGAGCCAAACCTCAGCAAGACCAGTGACAAGCCTCCCAAGGAATATGCCGCGTGTTTGTTACCGCTGTGGCAGAAGGACGTGGCCAAGACTTCGCAGACGTCGATTTCCAACGGCTACCGGATTACCGCGCCGAGCATTATCACGGCGGATGAGATTCTCGATATCGTCAAATACAAGGACGGCAGCAAAGTGTCCCTCTATCAGGGGCCGCCTTGGGCCAAGTCCGGATCGCTGCGCCAATCGGTGCGTGACTGCCTGTAACCGGGCGCCCGGATCTCAAAAAAGGCAGACACCGAAGTTCGATGTCTGCCTTTTTTCATTGGATGAAGACTCCAGCCAAACGCTCGCAATGAGCTGTGACAGTTGCCCGCGAGGCGCAGCAGGATCCTTGACTAGGCTTTGAATGTCGGCCCGTGACGGGATCGGCATGACTGAAAGGAGTCTCGGATCATGGATGATCTGGTCAAGGACATCATTCCGCTGTTGCAGTATCTCATCCCGGGTTTTCTATCGACCTGGATCTTCTATTCACTTACGGCATTCAAGCGACCGGATACGTTCGGCCAGATCGTGCAGGCGCTGATATTTACTTTTGTGATTCAGGGCGCGGTGTTGGCGGTGGGCAACCTCTGTTTGTGGGTTGGCTCGAAGGGTTTTTCATTAGGAAGCTGGGATGATCGGGCGCAAACGCTCTGGGCATTTGTGTTTTCGCTGATGCTGGGTTTGTTTGCCTGTTACCTGGCTACGAATGACAAATTGCACGGCTGGTTACGTAAGCGAAACGTCACGAAACAATCTTCTTTCCCCAGTGAATGGTTCTGCGCTTTCGCCCAGTTCGACCGGTTCATAACCCTGCATTTACATGACGAGAGGCGCGTGTTTGGCTGGCCTGTCGAGTGGCCGTCCGAATCCAGTTGTGGGCAATTCGTGATGCAGAATCCACGTTGGGTTAATGACGATGGCAAGTCGACGCCTTTTGGTGCCGAAATTTTGCTGATAGATTCCGCGCAAGTTAAGTGGGTTGAATTCAGCCCGGTATCAGAGGGTTCATCATGACGACTGCAAGAGCACCGCGACCAATGCCAAAGCAATACGAACGCCTGTTCACTGGGCCTGACGGCAAGCCGCTGGAGGAGCCGTTGATCAAAGCCCCGAGCGCTCCGCCTCCGCTCAAATACAGGTTGCCACAATAATTTTCAGCCCCAACCCTGCACCACCGCCCGGCGAATCGCCTCCAGCAACATTGCGAACGCCGGGTTGTCATTGTTCTCACGCCAGATCAGATGCAGCTCGCTCTGCACCCCTTCGCCCAGATCGATCTCGCGAAACACCACATTCCTGAACACCACGCTGGTCGCGCAACGTGGTACCAGCGCCAGACCCATGCCAGCGTTGACCAGCGCCAGAATGGTCAGCGACGAGCCCAGCCACTGCACGTAATCCGGCGCCACCCGCGCTGAGCGCAGCGTGCCGGTCAACAGTTCGTTGAACGGCGGATAGGCTTCATGGGAGTACATCAGGAACGGTTGTTTATCCAGATCAGCCACTGATACCTCAGCTGCATTGGCCAACCGATGCCCGCTCGGCACTGCCAGCACAAATGGTTCGCGCACCAGGCATTCGGTGGCATAGCCCGGTTCCTGCAATGGCGCTCGGGCAATGCCCAGGTCGATACGGCGAGCTCGCAACGCCTCGTGCTGTTGATAGGTGTTCATCTCTGCCAGATCGATTTTCACCTGGGGCTGCTTAAGTCGCGCTTCGGCGATCACCTTGGGCAGAAACTCATACACCGCGCTGCCGACAAACGCGATGTTCACCGAGCCAATGTCGCCCTCGGCAAACCGGCGTGCGGTGATCGCTGCTTGCTGGGCGCGTTCCAGCAGATTCTGCGCTTCAACGAAAAACGCCCGGCCCGCCGCCGTCAGCGCAACGCTTCGGGTGCTGCGGGTAAACAATTCGACGCCAAGGTGATGCTCCAGCAGCTGAATCTGCCGACTCAGCGGCGGCTGGGTCATGTTCAGGCGCTCGGCGGCGCGGCGAAAGTTGAGTTCGGTGGCGACCGTGGTGAAACAGCGCAGTTGGGTGAGCTCGAACATTGATCTAATCCGGGTATCAATCGAATGCCTGTTTAGATTAGACGGGATCAATGCGCGACGTCCATGATCGGCTCATCGCTTCAAGTCATCCCTAAAAAAACAAGATCGGGAGTTGCCCCTTGAAAACCCTCCAGAGTCCGCCGGACATCACGGTGCTCGCCCGCGCCGCCGCCAAGGTCAAACGCCACGTCCTGCCGCTGTTCGTGGTGATGTTCATCGTCAATTACATCGACCGGGTGAATATCGGTTTCGTGCGCAGCCATCTGGAAACCGATCTGGGTATCGGCGCAGCGGCGTACGGACTTGGCGCCGGGCTGTTTTTCATCGGTTACGCACTGTTCGAAGTGCCGTCCAACATGCTGCTGCAGCGCTACGGCGCACGGGTCTGGCTGACGCGGATCATGTTCACCTGGGGTGCCGCAGCCATGGCCATGGCCTTCGTTCAAGGTGAAACCAGTTTCTACGTGCTGCGCTTTATCCTCGGTGCGGCTGAGGCCGGGTTCTTCCCGGGGATCATTTACTACTTCACCCAGTGGCTGCCGGCGTCCGAGCGCGGCAAAACCATGGCGGTGTTTCTCAGCGGCTCAGCGATTGCCTCGGTGATTTCCGGCCCGGTGTCCGGTGCGCTGTTGCATATCAGCGGATTGGGCATGCACGGCTGGCAGTGGATGTTTCTCATCGAAGGCGCAGCGTCGGTGGTGCTGTGTGCTTTCGTCTGGTTCTGGCTGCAATCGCACCCGCGCCAAGCCAAGTGGCTGAGCGAGGAAGAGCGAGACGCACTGGTCGCGGCGATTGCCGAGGAGCAGCGCGCTCGCGAAGCGGTACAAGTCGCCAAGCCGTCGATGTTCAAGCTGTTGGCTGACCGACAGATCGCGCTGTTCTGCTTCATCTATTTCTCCATTGCCCTGACCATTTATGGCGCGACGTTCTGGCTGCCGAGCATGATCAAGAAGATGGGCAACCTCGGGGATTTCCAGGTCGGGCTGCTCAACTCCATTCCGTGGATCATTTCGATTGTCGCCATGTATGGCTTCGCAGCGATGGCCGGCAAATGGAAATTCCAGCAGGCCTGGGTCGCGCTGACCCTGGTGATCGCGGCGGTCGGCATGTTCATGTCGACCACTGGCGGGCCGGTGTTTGCCTTCGTCGCCATCTGCTTCGCCGCTATCGGTTTCAAAGCAGCGTCGGCGCTGTTCTGGCCGATTCCGCAAAGCTATCTGGACGCGCGCATCGCTGCGGCGGTGATCGCGCTGATCAACTCCATCGGCAACCTTGGCGGCTTCGTCGCGCCGACCGCGTTCGGCATTCTCGAACAAACCACCGGCTCCATCGAGGGCGGCCTGTATGGCCTGGCGGCGACATCGCTGATCGCCGCCGTGGTGATCTTCTTCGCCCGCACGGCGCCTGGCGCCAAAGGTAAAACCCCGGCAAAGCCAAGTGACGAAGCCGCCGCTGTGGCGCCGGCTCGTCCGGCTGCGAGCCACTGAATCGATTGTTGATCTGTCAGGAGCGTTATCTTGAAAATCACCCGTGTCAGCGTCACCCCGATTGCCTTCCGCGATCCGCCACTGCTCAACGCCAGTGGCATCCACGAACCCTTTGCCCTGCGCTCGATCATCGAGATTGAAAGTGACAACGGCTACATCGGCCTCGGCGAAAGCTACGGCGATGCCCCGGCGCTGGCGATCCAGCAACAATTGCAGAGCCAGTTGATCGGCCTCGATCCGTTCAACCTCAATCAATTGCGCGCGATCGTGCAGGCCACCGTGGCGGCGAATAAACCCGCCAGCGTCGCTGGCGCCGAACTGGCCCCCGGTTCCCACGCCAGCAAAGCGGTGAGCAATGCCTACTCGGCATTCGAAGTAGCGTTTCTTGATTTGCAGGCGCACTACCTGAACGTGCCGCTGGTGGACCTGCTCGGCGGGGCGATCCGCGATGAAGTGCCGTTCAGCGCTTACCTGTTCTTCAAATACGCCGAACATATCGACTCGCCCTACAAACCGGACAACTGGGGCGAGGCGCTGAGCGAGCAGCAGATCGTCGCGCAGGCAGCGCGGATGATCGAAGCGTACGGATTCAAGAGCATCAAGCTCAAGGCCGGCACCTTGCCGCCGGAGCATGAAGTGGCTTGCATCAAGGCATTGAAAAAAGCCTTTCCGGGATTGCCGCTGCGCATCGACCCGAACGGCAACTGGTCGCTGGAGACGGCGATTCGCATGGCCGAACTGCTCGGCGATGACCTGCAGTATTACGAAGATCCGACCCCGGGCCTTGAAGGCATGGCCGAACTGCACAAGCGCACCGGTCTGCCCCTGGCGACCAATATGGTCGTCACTGATTTCGACGAGTTCCGCCGCAGCGTTGCGCTCAACAGTGTGCAGATCGTCCTCGCCGACCACCATTACTGGGGTGGCCTGCGGGATACGCAGACACTGGCGAAAATGTGCGACGTGTTCGGCCTCGGCGTGTCGATGCATTCCAATTCGCACCTGGGCATCAGCCTGATGGCCATGGCGCACGTTGCGGCGGCAGTGCCGAATCTGGATTACGCCTGCGACACCCACTACCCGTGGCAGGAGCCGGACGAGGAAGTGATCAAGGGCGGCAAGCTGCCGATTGTCGATGGCTGCGTGAAGATCACCCGTGCGCCGGGGTTGGGGCTGGAACTGGACCATGAGCAACTGGCCAAGCTGCATGATCAGTACCTGACGTGCGGGATTCGCCAGAGGGATGATGTGCGGCAGATGCAGCGGTACAAGGCGGATTGGCGGGCGGTCAAGCCGAGGTTTTAAGGTCGTTGCGACTGGCCCCATCGCGGGCAAGCCCACGAGTCAGAGCGTATGAACCAGCCAATCCCTGAACGCCTTCAACGAAGGCAGATTCTCATTGCGCGGCGGATACACCAGGTAATAGCTGCGTCGGCTGGTAATCGGCTCGCCCAGTTGCAGCAATTCGCCCTTGAGCAATTCGTCTTCGACCAGAATCCGCGGCACCAGGCCGACGCCGATATTGGCGCGTACTGCCTGAATCAAGTGCGAGGTCATTTCGAAGCTTGGCCCGATTCGCATGCTGCGATGCGGCAGTTGATGATGGCTGAACCATTCCGCCCACGCCTGGGCATTGCTGCTGACGTTTAGCAGCAACTGCCCGGCCATGTGTCGCTCGGCCTCGTCGCGTTCAGTCGCCGACAGCTGCGCGCTGGCAATCGCCACCAGTTCTTCGGTGTGCAGGGGCAGGGCGGTCAGGCCTGGCCACTCACCGCCGCCGACACAGATGGCGGCGTCGATTTCGCTGGTGTCGAAATCGATGGTTTCGATCCGCGAATGCAGGTGCACGGTCATGCCCGGGTGCGCCGTGTAGAAATCCTTCAGCCGTGGCAGCAGCCATTTCGAACCGAAGGTCGGCAGCGTCGCCAGACGCAGGCTATGGATGCCCGAACCAAACGCCATCGCCTGCAAGGTTGCGCTGCGAATCTGTCCGAGGGCTTCGCTGAGCTCGCGCTGATACATGCGCCCGACATCCGTCAGCACCACCTGCCGGCCTTCGCGGCTGAACAGGCGCATGCCGAGCATCTTCTCGAGAATCTGCACCTGGCGGCTGACCGCGCTCTGCGTCAGTGACAGTTCAAGGGCGGCGCGGGTGTAGCTCTCGTGGCGAGCGGCGGCCTCGAAAGCCAACAGCAGCGACATGGACGGTGTGAGGGTGCGCGGATTCATTCGTAAAACTCATCGATAGCGGGTCGAAATTACGCTTGTTCCATGGCTGGCCAGCAATGAACATTGGCGCAATCAGATGGCGGAGCCTGACGCAATCATTCCTTGCGCACAACTGTTCACCGCCACACAGCCCGATTTGACCGAGATGCCCCGACCGATGATTGCCCAGCTGTCGCCTGCCAAAGCCCTGACCGGCGATTACCAACAATTCCTCGCCGCCCTGAAAGACAGCGGCTTTCGCGGGGAAATCAGCGCTGATTACGCCAGCCGCGTGGTGCTTGCGACCGACAACTCGATCTATCAGCGCCTGCCGCAAGCGGCGGTGTTTCCGCTGGACGCCGAAGACGTTGCACGGGTGGCGCGGCTGATTGCCGAACCGGCGTACGAAAAAGTGGTGATCACCCCGCGAGGCGGTGGCACCGGCACCAACGGTCAATCGCTGACGGACGGCATCGTCGTCGACCTGTCACGGCACATGAATCGCATTCTGGAAATCAACGTTGAACAGCGCTGGGTGCGCGTGCAGGCCGGTGTGGTCAAGGACCAGCTCAACGCCGCGCTGAAGTCCGCCGGGCTGTTTTTTGCTCCGGAACTGTCGACCTCGAACCGCGCCACGGTCGGTGGCATGATCAACACCGACGCCAGCGGCCAGGGCAGTTGCACCTACGGTAAGACCCGCGACCATGTGCTGGAACTTGAAATGATCCTGCGCGGCGGCGAGCGTTTGCGCGGTCTGCCGCTGGCCGAGGATGAGCTTGCAGCGCAGTGCGCCCGCGATGATCGCGTCGGCGAAGTCTATCGTTGTGCGCGGCAGATCATTGATGAACAGGGCGAGCTGATCAAGGCACGCTTTCCCGATCTCAACCGCTGCCTGACCGGTTATGACCTGGCGCATCTGCGTGAGGCCGACCAGCGCTTCAACCTCAACAGCGTGCTGTGTGGCGCTGAGGGCTCGCTGGGCTTCGTCGTCGAAGCGCGGTTGAACGTATTGCCGATTCCCAAGCACACGATGCTGGTCAACATCCGCTACGCCGGGTTCATGGATGCCTTGCGTGATGCGCGGGCGTTGATGGCGCTCAAGCCGTTGTCGATTGAAACCGTCGACTCCAAGGTCTTGCTGCTGGCGATGCAGGACATCGTTTGGCACGGCGTTGCCGAATATTTTCCGGAAAACGCTGAGCGGCCGACTCTGGGCATCAATCTGGTCGAGTTCTGCGGTGACGATCCCGAAGATCTGCAACGCCGCGTCGAAGCGTTCCTCGAACATCTGCAAAACGACCGCACCGTGGAGCGCCTGGGCCATACGCTGGCGGTTGGTCAGGCAGCGGTGAACAAGGTCTATGGCATGCGCAAACGGGCGGTGGGCCTGCTCGGCAACGTCGCCGGTGAAGCCCGCCCGCAGCCGTTCGTTGAAGACACCGCCGTGCCGCCGCAGCATTTGGCCGAATACATCGCCGAACTGCGCGACCTGCTCGACAGCCACAGTTTGCAGTACGGCATGTTCGGCCATGTCGACGCCGGCGTACTGCATGTGCGGCCGATCCTCGACATGAAAGACCCGCAGCAAGCGGCGCTGGTACGCCCGGTGTCCGATGGCGTAGCGGCGTTGACTCAGCGCTACGGCGGCCTGCTCTGGGGCGAGCATGGCAAGGGCCTGCGTTCGGAGTACGCGCCGGCATTCTTCGGCGAGTTGTACCCGGCGCTGCAAGCCTTGAAAGCCGCGTTCGACCCATTCAACCAGTTCAACCCGGGCAAAATCGCTACGCCGGCCAACAGCGGCGCAGCACTGCTGAAGATCGACGAAGTGACCCTGCGCGGCGAGCTGGATCGGCAGATCGACGAAAAAGTCTGGCAAAGCTACGGCGCGGCCATGCATTGCAATGGCAACGGCGCCTGCTACAACTTCGATCCTGATGACGCCATGTGCCCGTCGTGGAAAGCCACCCGCGAACGCGCGCAATCGCCCAAGGGCCGCGCTTCGCTGATTCGCGAATGGCTGCGGTTGCAGGGCGAGGCGGGCGTCGATGTGCTCTCGGACGCAATCCGTAAACCGGCGTTTTTCAGCACGCTGTGGCAGCGCTGGCGCAACAGTCGCGATCCGTCGGCAGACTTCTCTCATGAAGTGTATGACGCCATGGCCGGTTGTCTGGCCTGCAAATCCTGCGCGGGGCAGTGCCCGGTGAAGGTCAACGTGCCGGAATTCCGCTCGCGTTTTCTCGAGCTGTATCACAGTCGTTATCTGCGTCCGGCCCGGGATTACCTGATTGCCTCGCTGGAATACACCATTCCGTACATGGCGCGTATTCCGGCGCTGTACAACGGCTTGATGGGCGCGGGCTGGGTGCGCAGTGCGCTGTCGCGGATCGGTGGCATGGTCGATGTGCCGTTGCTCAGCCGTTTCGATTTCCAAGCGGCGATGCGCCGTTGGCAGGTGCAGCCAGCAACGGTTGCAAAGCTGTCGGCACTGACCTCAGAGCAACGCGAACGCAGCGTGGTGATCGTGCAGGATGCCTTCACCCGCTACTTCGAAGCGCCGCTGCTGGCTGATCTGGTCGAGCTGATTTCGCGCCTGGGTTATCAGGTCTATCTCGCGCCGTTCAGCGCCAACGGTAAACCGCTGCATGTGCAGGGCTTTCTCTCGGCGTTCAATCGCGCGGCGTTGCGTAACGCTGAGCAGTTGCAGGCGCTGGCGCAGACCGGCGTGCCGCTGCTGGGGCTGGATCCGGCGATGACTCTGGTCTATCGCCAGGAATACCTGAAAGTACCGGGCCTGAATGAGTGCCCAGAAGTAGCGCTGGTTCAGGAATGGTTACTCAAGGTCATGCCGGAGCAGGCGCCTGAGGCTCAGCCCAAAGCGTTCCGTCTGCTCGCCCATTGCACGGAGAAAACCAACGCGCCGGCCGCGACCCGCCAGTGGGAACAGGTCTTCGAACGTGCCGGTCTGAAGCTGGCCACGCAGGCTACCGGTTGCTGCGGCATGTCCGGTACCTACGGCCACGAAGCACGAAATCGCCAGACCTCAGCCGTCATTTACGAGCAATCGTGGGCGCGTCAGGTGCAGGCTCCGGCGGAGCAGGGCGAGGCGTTGGCGACCGGCTACTCCTGCCGCAGCCAGGTCAAGCGCCAGTCGGATCAGGCGCTGCGCCATCCGTTGCAGGTGCTGCTCCAGACGCTGCGTCGCTGACCGTGTCGCTGGTGTCCCTGTCCCAGATCAGGCGCGGGTCGAAACTCATCGCCGCGAGCATGGTGAACACCACGACCAGGCCGAAGAACAGGATGCCCGGTCGTGGCTCGATATCGCCCAGCGCCTGGAACTTCACCAGCGCCGCGACCAGCGCGACCACCAGCACATCGAGCATCGACCAGTAGCCGATCAGTTCGACGAATCGGTACAGCTTCGAACGCTCCCTGCGCGCCCAATCGCTGTTGCGCTGCACGGTGACCAGCAGCAAGGTCAGGGCGACGAATTTGACCCCCGGGACCGCGATGCTGGCGATGAAAATGATCAGGGCAATGTCCCACGCTCCGGCCTCCCAGAACTCCAGCACACCACTCATGATCGTGCTGTCGGCGCCGTTGCCGAGCATCACCGTATTCATCACCGGCAGCAGATTGGCCGGGATATAAAACGCGAGGGCGGCGAGCATGTACGCCCAGGTTCGCGCCAGCGAATTGGTCTTGCGCCGATGCAAAGGCGCATCACAGCGTGGGCATTCGTGTGGCTCGTCGGTCATGTCGCAGGCCAGGCCACAGCTGTGGCACAGGCATAAATTGAGTTCACTGGCGGTCGGTGGACGCTTCATAAAATGTCCCAGAGTTCGCGGATGTCACGGCCGGCAATGCGGATCATCATCAGGCTCAGCACCGCCAGGGCGAACAGGCCGATCCCCGGCAGCACATCGAGCAGGCCGGCGAGTTTGAACACCGCGACCATCGCCCCCAGCAGACACACCTCAAGCATGCTCCACGGGCGCAGGGTTTCCAGCCAGCGCATGCACAGATTGAACCCCGGTGCCCGCCTCAGGCCGAGGGCAAAACTCAACACCCAGATCAACAACACCAACTGAAATGCCGGGGCGATGATGATCGCAATCGCCGCGACCATTGCAATGAACGTAATCGGCCCCTGACTCAGAGCAAGCACCGAATCCCAAAGGGTTGCGCTGTTTTTCATGCCTTTGAGGCTGATGCTCATCACCGGATAGAAATTGGCGAACAGCCACAGCATCGCGGCCGTGAACGTCAGGGCCAGACGCTGCTCGATGGTCAGGCCATTGAAGCGCTGCAGCACGCCACCGCAGCGCACGCACAGGGTTTTCTGGTGTTTGGCGAGCACGACTTTCTCGTACACGCAATCACAGTGCTCGCAGATGATCAGGTGTGCGGTGTTGACCATGGACAGCGCTCAAGGACAGGGCAGACCTGTTCACTATAGAAGGCTGGCGCTGAGGGGCAACCTCGATGGTGGATGTTTGGGTTTTGTTTTTTTGATGTTATAAGGTAACGCAAAATTTGCGGGCGGCGTTGTGGCTGTCCGGTGTTATTCCTCTCGATTGCGAAAGACCCATGCCCCCTGTACTTCCCCGTTCTGCCCCATTGACGACTGGCCGGCTGCTGTCCATTGATGCGCTCAGAGGCCTGGTGATCCTGTTCATGCTGCTCGATCACGTACGCGAAACCTTCCTGTTGCACCGACAGGTCTCCGATCCGATGGACATCGCCAGCACCGAGCCGGCGCTGTTTTTCAGCCGCACATTGGCGCATTTGTGTGCGCCGGTATTTGTCTTGCTGACCGGCCTGTCGGCATGGCTCTACGGCGAAAAATACGCCGGCAAAGCCGATGTCAGCGCGTTTCTGTTCAAGCGCGGATTGTTCCTCGTGGCGCTGGAATTCACTTTGGTCAACTTCGCCTGGACCTTCCAGTTGCCGCCGAGCGTGATTTACCTGCAAGTGATCTGGGCGATCGGCCTGAGCATGATCGCGCTGGCATTACTGGTCTGGTTGCCACGTGCGCTGCTGCTGACGCTGAGCGTGGCGATCATCGCCGGGCACAACCTGCTCGACGCGGTGCATTTCCCGGTCGAGTCGGCGCTGCATGTGCCTTGGGCGATTCTGCATGATCGAGGCTGGATCGAGATCAGCGAAACCCTGCGCCTGCGCACCTCGTACCCGCTGCTGCCGTGGATTGGTGTAATCGGCCTGGGCTATGTGCTGGGGCCGTGGTTTGCTCGCAGCATGGACGCGGCGGTGCGTCAGCGTCGTTTGCTGATTGCCGGGGTCGGTGGATTGCTGGGCTTTGTGGCGCTGCGCTTGTTCAACGGCTACGGCGAAAAACCGTGGGCGATCAGCGATTCGCTGGTGCAGACACTGATGAGCTTTTTCAACATCACCAAATACCCGCCGTCGCTGCTGTTCATCGCGCTGACTGTGAGCGTAGGGCTGTTGCTGTTGCTCGCCTTTGAGCGCGTGCAGAGTCGCCGCTGGATTGGCTGGCTGACCGTGTTCGGCTCGGCGCCGATGTTTTTCTATCTGCTGCACTTGTACGTGTTGAAGGTGTTGTACCTGATTGGCGTGGCGCTGTTTGGCCTGAATCAGGGCAGCTATTTCGGCTTTTCGACGGTGACGGCGGTGTGGCTGGCGGCGGTGGTTCTTGCGGTGATGCTGTTCCCGGCAGTGCGCTGGTTTTCTGCATTGAAAGCGCGGCGGCGGGACATCAGCTGGCTGAAATATCTATAAATTGCGTGGACTTGTGGGAGTGAGCTTGCTCACGAAAGCGGTGAATCAGCCGGTATAAATGCTGGCTGATGCACCGCCATCGCTGGCAAGCCAGCTCCCACAGGGTTCTATGGTGTTTGCTGTATCAGTTCCCACCGCAGTATTTGTGGGAGCTGGCTTGCCAGCGATAGCGCCGATGCATTCGGCATTTTCATCGCTTGACACACCGCTTTCGCGAGCAGGCTCGCTCCCACAGGTTTACAGCCCTGGCTTATTTACGATCCAGCCACACGGTCTGCGCGTTGCAGAATTCCCGTACGCCAAAGTGCGACAGCTCACGACCGAAGCCGCTCTTCTTCACGCCGCCGAAGGTTACACGAGGATCGCTCGCCGAGTAGCCGTTGATGAACACGCCACCGGTTTCCAGTTCACTGGTCAGTTGCTCAGCCAGCGCCACGTTCGCGGTGTAGATAGTCGCGGTCAGGCCGAAATCGCTGTCGTTAGCCAAGGCTACGGCGTGTGCGCAATCGCGGGCGGTGATGATCGAAGCGACCGGGCCGAACAGCTCTTGCTTGAACGACGTCATGCGGTCGGTGACATCGGCCAGTACCGTCGGCTCATAGTAGTTGCCCGAACCCTCAACCTTGCTGCCGCCGAGCAGCAGCGTCGCGCCTTCCTCCAGCGTGTCACGCACTTGCTGATCAAGTTCATCACGCAGATCGAAGCGCGCCATCGGCCCGACGTAAGTGTCAGCGTTGAGCGGGTCGCCCATCTTCAACTGGCGTGTCGCTTCAACGAACTTGCGGGTGAATTCCTCGACCACGCCTTGTTCGATGATCAGACGCTTGGCAGCCGCGCAAACCTGGCCGGAGTTCTGATAACGACCGACCACCGCCGCGTGCACCGCCTCATCCAGATCAGCATCGTTGAGCACGATGAACGGATCGGAGCCGCCGAGTTCCAGCACGCATTTCTTCAATGCCGCACCGGCCTGAGCGCCGATGGCCATGCCGGCGCGGACGCTGCCAGTCAGGGTCACAGCGGCGATGCGCGAATCGGCGATGGCGCTGGAAACGCCTTCCGGGGTGACGTTGATCACTTCAAACACGCCATCGGGAAAACCGGCGCGGACGAACGCATCGCGCAGCAGATAAGCGCTGCCCATCACGTTCGGCGCATGCTTGAGCACGTAAGTGTTGCCAGCGATCAACGTCGGCACCGCGCCGCGCAGCACTTGCCAGATCGGGAAATTCCACGGCATCACCGCCAGAATCGGCCCCAGCGGACGGTATTCGATACGCGCCTTGCCGCCTTCAACCTGAGTGGCTTCGGCGTCGAGCATGGCCGGGCCGTGTTCCGCGTACCACTCGCAGAGCTTGGCGCATTTCTCGATTTCGCCACGGGCCTGGGCGATCGGCTTGCCCATTTCCTGGGTGATCATGGTTGCCATCGCTTCTGAGGTTTCACGCAGCGCGCCGGCGAGGGCGGTCAAAAGGCGCGAACGATCCTGCAGCGGCTTGCGCTTCCACTTGCCAAAAGCAAAGGCAGCGCGAGTCAGTGCCGCATCAAGGGCAGCGGCGGATTCAAAAGCGTAATGCCCGATCTGCTCGCCGGTGGCCGGGTTGATCGAGATGGCGTGGGTCTGGCTGGAAATCTGGCTCATGACGTTGTCCTGTAGGTTCGTCGGATGGGCCTAGAGTAGGGTGGCGTTAGTTTTCTGGAAACTGAATAATAGAGATCGTTTCTTTCACGATCGGAGAATGACTGTGGATCTGGTGCAACTGGAAATCTTCAAGGCCGTGGCCGAGCACGGCAGCATCAGCGCCGCCGCCACGCAGATTCATCGCGTGCCGTCGAACCTGACCACGCGGATCAAACAGCTGGAGCAGGATCTCGGCGTCGATCTGTTTATCCGCGAGAAAAGCCGTCTGCGCCTGTCGCCGGCCGGGTGGAGTTTTCTCGAATACACGCGGCGTATTCTCGATCTGGTGCAGGAAGCTCGAGCCACTGTGGCGGGTGAGGAACCCCAGGGCGCGTTCCCCTTGGGTTCGCTGGAAAGTACCGCAGCAGTGCGTATTCCCGAACTGCTGGCGGCGTACAACCAGCAGCACCCAAAGGTCGACCTCGATCTTTCAACCGGGCCATCGGGGACGATGATCGATGGTGTGCTCTCCGGGCGTCTCGCCGCCGCATTTGTCGACGGCCCGGTGCTGCATCCGGCCCTGGAAGGTGTGCCGGCGTTCGAGGAGGAAATGGTCATCATCGCGCCGCTCCATCATTCACCGGTCGAACGTGCGGCGGACGTGAATGGCGAGAATATCTACGCCTTCCGTTCCAACTGTTCCTACCGTCACCATTTTGAAAAATGGTTCAGCACCGACGCTGCCGTACCCGGCAAGATCTTCGAAATGGAGTCCTACCACGGCATGCTCGCCTGCGTCAGCGCCGGTGCCGGCCTGGCGCTGATGCCGCGCAAAATGCTGCAGAGCATGCCCGGCAGCGCGACGGTCAGCGTCTGGCCGCTGACCGCGGACTTCCGCTATCTGACTACATGGCTGGTGTGGCGCCGGGGCACGGTGTCGCGCAGTCTGAGCATGTTCGTGCGTTTGCTTGAAGAGCGGGGCGTGGTGCGTGAGCAAGCCTGATCGAGCGCATCTTTATGGCGTGCCATTGCGCCCGTACAAACGATAACCGTCGCGCTGATTCAAGCGATCGTAATAGGCGCGCACCGCAGCCAGGTCCCCGTGATCGAGCGGCGTTTCGAACCAGCGATTGACCGACAGCCCGATCGGAATGTCCGCCAGGGAAAACTGCTCGCCACTGACGTAAGCGCCAGTCTTCTCCAGTTGGCGGTCGAGGGTTTGCATGTTGCGCATCCAGTCCCGGCAGCCGGCGGCCAGGGCATCGCCGTCCTGATAATCCGGCGACTTGCGCACCAGCGCCATCAGCGGGTACGACCAAGAGCGATTCAGCTCCGAGGCCTGCCAGTCGATCCACTGATCGACCCGCGCGCGGGCGATGGGCTCGGCCGGATACAAGTGAGCGCCGCCGTAACGCGTCGCCAGATAACGAATGATGGTGTTGGATTCCCAGAGAGTGAAATCGCCGTCCTGGATCACCGGCACCATGGCGCAGGGATTGAGCGCGAGAAACTCCGGTGTGTTCGGCGACTTGAAGCCCGAACCCCAGTCTTCGCGCTCGAACGGGATGTCCAGTTCGGCACAGGTCCACAGCACTTTACGCACGTTGATCGATGAGGCTTTGCCGAGTATTCGCAGCATGGGATTTCCTTTTCCGGGTAGTGGACGCAGAAAAAATACCATGGCGCAAAACACAAGGCCCGCATCGCGCGGGCCTTGGTTCATCAGCATCTGACTGCGGCTTTTGCCGGGCGGGATTACCGGTTGAGGAACGCCAGCAGATCCTCATTCAACGCCTGTGCATGTGTCACGGCGAACCCGTGCGGCGCGCCTGCGTAGACCTTCAACTCGGCGCCTTTGATTTGCGCGGCCGCCTGCTTGCCGGTGGTTTCGAATGGCACGATCTGGTCGCCGTCGCCATGGATCACCAGAGTCGGCACATCGATCTTGGCCATGTCCGGGCGGAAGTCGGTTTCCGAGAACGCGGTCACGCAGTCGACGGTGCCCTTGAGCGATGCCAGCAGCGCGATGTTCAGGGTTTGCGTGAGCACGCCGTCAGAGACTTTCTGGCCCTGATTGGTGCCGTAGAACGGCGCGTTGAAATCAGCGATGAATTGCGCACGATCCTTCAGCAGGCCGGCCTTGATGCCGTCGAACACCGATTTGTCGACGCCGTCGGCGAAGTCGGCTTTCTTGCCGAACAGCGGCGTGACCGCACCGAGCAATACCAGGCCGGCAACGCGCTCGCTGCCGTGGCGGGCGATGTAGCGGCTGACGTCGCCGCCACCCATGGAGAAGCCGACCAGGGTTACGTCGTGCAAGTCCAGATGGTTGATCAAACCGGCGATGTCATCGGCGAATGTGTCGTAGTCATAACCGGTCCATGGTTGATCGGAGCGACCAAAACCACGGCGGTCGAAGGCGATGGTGCGGTAGCCGCGACTGCTCAGGTATTCCATCTGGTATTCCCACATGTCGGCATCCAGCGGCCAGCCGTGGCTGAACAGCACGGGCTTGCCGCTGCCCCAGTCCTTGTAATAGATCTCGGTGCCGTCTTGGGTTTTGAAGGTGCTCATGCAAACTCCTTGTGATCGTGTGTGGCAAGAATAGATGCCGAATGGGCAACGGCCACTATCCGCGCAAAACGCGCCCACCACTTGTACGCAGGTGCTGGTTTCACCCGTATGAAAGCGCGGCAAATCCTGATGAGCGGATCAAACATAAGTTTGACGTCAAAATGATGGCCATCTAATATCGCGCCACTATTTTGATGTCGCTTTTTGTATCGAGGGATCGAACATGTTTTCACCCGCCTTCACGGCGCGGTTGTGCCTGGCGCTGCTCTGCCTTTCTCCGCTTGAATCTGCCTGGGCCGCGCCCACTCCCGGTGAAACCGACCTGATCCGCGAACGTCAGAACCGTTTGCTCGAAGAGCAGCAGCGGCGCCTCGAAGAACTCAAGGATCTGCCCGGCAAAGACGCCAAACCCGTACAGCCGACATCCCCCGTCGACACTCGCTGCTTCACCATCAAGGACATCGAGCTCAAGGGCGCCGACAGCCTCTCGGAGCGCGAGAAGACGCGTCTGCTCAAGCCTTATATCGGCGAATGCCTCGGCGTGCCGCAGCTCAACGAGCTGCTCAAAGTCATCACCGATCACTACATCGAAAAAGGTCTGGTCACCAGCCGCGCTTATCTGCCGCAACAGGATCTGTCCGCCGGGCACCTGAAAGTGCTGGTGGTCGAAGGCAAGCTCGAAGGCATGAAGGGCGCAGAAAACAGCCGGCTCTCGGATCGCGAACTGGCCATGGCCTTTCCCGGCAAAAGCGGTGAACTGGTCAACCTGCGCGAGATCGAGCAGATGGTCGATCAGCTCAATCGCCTGCCGTCCAACCAGGCCAAAATGGAGCTGGCGCCGGGGCAGAATGTCGGCGGCAGCGAGGTGCGCGTGACCAACACGCCGCAGAAGCCATGGCGCGCCGGCCTGTCGCGCAGCAACGATGGCCAACGCAGCACCGGCGAGCAGCAGTGGGGCACGTCGTTCGACTGGGACAGCCCGCTGGGTCTGGCTGACCAACTGAGCCTGCGCGGCGGTCACGATGCGATGACCGATCATCAGCACACCTCCAACAACGCCATGCTCAATTACAGTCTGCCGTGGGGCTGGTGGACGTTCAGTTACACCTACAGCCAGAGCGAGTACCGCTCGCAGATCGCCGCCAACGGCTACAACTTCAAGCAGACCGGTGACAGCGAAAACCATCAGTTGCGCGCCGAGCGCGTGATCCATCGCGACGCGGTCAGCAAGACCTCCCTCAGTGCGGGACTTTCGTACCTGCGCAGCAACAACTTCATCGAAGACAGCAAACTCAAACTGAGCAGCAATCGCATCAGCGAAGCGCAATTCGGCTTCAACCACGGCCGTCGTGTCGGCAGCGCGTTCGTCAACTTCGATGCTGGCGTGCAGGAGGGCATTGGTGCTTTCGATGCGCAGGGCAGTCACGATCCCGGCCCCGGCGAACCGGACGCACGCTATCGCAAATACACCGCAACCCTGAGCTATTTGCAGCCGTTCAAAATGCTCGGTGAGTCCTTCAGCTTCAGCAGCCTGATGACCGGCCAGCGCAGCGAAGACGTGCTGTTCAGCCCACAGCGCACCAGCCTCGGCGGCTCGGCGTCGATCCGCGGCTACAAGGATCAATCGCTGTCCGGCGACAGTGGTGGCTACTGGCGCAACGACCTGCGCTGGAGCCGCCCGGTGACGGCCGAATGGCTGCAACCGGTGTTCGCCGAATACGGCACCAGCCTCGGTTACGACCAGGGCGTAATTCGCGGCGATCGCTACAACGGCGATCAGCACGGACGCATGTCGAGCAACTCGCTGGAGTTGTTCGCCCGTGGTCAGCATGTGGCCGCCAGCGTGACTTTCGCGCATTCCCTGGAACGACCGGACGCGCTGACCGAGCGCGAAGCGCCGATCTATTTCCGCCTGGACTTTTTCATCTAAACGCTAGTAATCGGGGTCATTGACATGGACGTTCGCCAGTTTGCCTTCCTCGCAGATCAGCCGAGTGCGGTCGTTAAAAACCGTGAGTTGTTCCTTGGCATGCCCAAGCGCGGACTGGCCTTCCTGCTGGCCAACGTCATGTTCTGGCAACCGGTCTGGGCGCAGGCCGACGGCATCGTCGTTGCCAACCCGAATACCACGCTGGACCGTGCCGGCAACGGCGTGCCGATCGTCAACATCGCCACGCCCAACGCCAGTGGCCTGTCGCACAACCAGTTCCACGATTACAACGTCGGCGCACAGGGCGTCATCCTCAACAACGGCGCGACTCAAACTTCGAACACGCAACTGGGCGGTCACGTCATCGGTAACCCGAACCTGAAAAACAGCGGTTCGGCGCAGGCGATTCTCAACGAAGTCATCAGCGGCAACCCGAGTCAGTTGCGCGGTTACACCGAAGTGGCCGGGCAGTCTGCGCGAGTGATTGTCGCCAACCCGTATGGCATTACCTGCAATGGCTGCGGTTTCATCAACGCACCACGGGTGACGTTGACTACCGGTAAACCAGTGCTGGAAAACGGTCGGCTGGATCGCTTTCAGGTCGATCAAGGCAGCGTGGCTATCGAAGGCGCGGGCATCAACGCAACCAATATCGACCGCTTCGAAATCATCACCCGCAGCGCCAAAATCAATGCGCAGATCCAGGCACAGAACCTGACCATCGTCGCCGGTCGCAACGACGTCAACGCCGACACCCTTAACGCCACTGCCCGCGCCGATGACGGTAGCGCCAAACCCCAATTGGCCATCGACTCCTCGGCACTCGGCGGCATGTACGCCGGGGCGATCAAGCTGGTCGGCACCGAGGCCGGCGTCGGGGTGAAACTCGACGGCAAACTGATCGCCAGCGGCGGCGATATTCAGCTCGATGCGAACGGGCAACTGAGCCTGGCCGACACCTCGGCCACCGGCGCGGTCAACGTCAAAGCTGCCAGCCTCGACGCGCAAGCTCCGGTCTATGCAGGCACGTCGCTCAACGTGCAAACCCAAGGCAACCTGACCAACCGCCAGACCTTGGCCGCCCGCGACAGCGTGGTGCTCACCGCCGGTGGGCAACTGACCAACGCCGGCGCTATTGAAGCTGGCGTCAACGCAGACGGCAGCCGTAACAACAGCGGTGATCTGAGCCTGAGCGCACAGGCCATCAACAACAGCGGCAAAGACCTCACCGCCAGCCGCAACCTGACGGTCAATGCAACGCAGATTCTGAACAATCAAAGCGGCACGCTCAGCGCGCAAAACATCAACATCAGCGGCGGCATGCTCAACAACCGTAGCGGGCAGATGCTCGGTGATCTGGGCCTGAACATCGACCTGAGCGGGGCGCTGGACAACCGTGATGGCGTTCTTGGTTCGGGGCGTTTGGTCAATCTCAAAGCCGCGAGTCTGGATAACCGCGAGGCCGGTGCGGTGGTCAGCGATGGCAGCCTGACGGCGCGCATCAGTGGCACCCTCGACAACCGCAACAAAGGTGACATCTCGGCCAAAGGCGCCCTTGATCTGCAGGCCGGCACGCTGCTCAACAGCGACGGCAAAGTCATCGGTAAAAACACGCTGGCCGTGCGCGGCGACGCGGTCGACAACCGGGGCGGTGTGATCCAGGCTGACCAGCAACTGAACCTTAACGTCGCGCAACTGGATAACCGCGAAAAGGGTGTGATCAGCGGCAAACAAGGCCTTACCTATGTGGGCACTCGTCTGGACAACAGCGGTGGTCTGCTCAGCGCAGCCGGCGCGGTCAACCTTACCGCCGCAGAGATCCAAAACGCTGCCGGGCGCATTGCCAGCCAAAGCGACTTGCTGGCAACCATCGGCCTGCTGCAGCAACAGGGCGGCGAACTGGTCGCGCAAGGCAATCTGAGCCTGAGCGGCAAGTCCCTCGATAACCGTAACGGCGGACTGGTTGGCACCACCAAAGCGCTGAAACTGAAGGTCGACGATGTGGATAACCGTGCTGGCGAAATCTCCAGCGCGGTCGATGTCGCGGTTGAAGGGCAAAGCCTGAACAACAGTGACAGCGGTAAGATTCTCGCCGGGACCACTTTGGGCCTGACCGTGACCCGCGTCATCAACCAGGCAAAGGGACAGTTGTTCAGCCAGGGCGCCACAACGCTGCTCGGGCTGACACTGGACAACAGCGGTGGCAGCCTCGTCAGCCAGCAGAGTCTGGATATTCGTCTCGACAATGCCCTGAGCAACATCGAAGGCCTGATCAGCAGTGAAGGCAAACTGACGGTCAATTCGGCCAGTCTCGACAACACACGCGGTCATGTGTCGAGTGCCGGTGCACTGACGCTGACCACCACGGGCAGCCTGAACAATCAGGCCGGCTCGATCGCAACCGACAAAGGTCTGGTCCTCAACTCGCAAAGTATTGATAGCAGCCAGAAGGGCTTGATCAGCGGCAAAAACGCCACCGCTGTCACCACCGGTGTTTTCGACAATACTTCGGGCGGCAGCTTGATCAGCGGCGACACTCTGGACCTTAATGCCACGCAAGTGAGCAACGGCGTCGGCAGCCGAATCGCCAGCGAGAAGGCACTGACCGCCACGGTCACCGGGTTCGATCAGCAGGGTGGCCAGTTGTTCAGCAAAACCGCGCTGAGCCTCGACCTCAGTCACGGCCAGTTGAACAACCAGAACGGTCTGATCAACGCCCCCGTGCTCGTGCTGAAAAACCTCAAGGACATCAACAATCAGGGCGGTGAAATCTCCAGCGCCCAAGCCTTCACACTGGCTGCGCAGAACCTTGATAACAGCAACAACGGCAAGCTGATCAGCAATCAGGGCCTGACCCTGCGCATCGAGCAACTGCTGGCCAGCGTCAAGGGCCTGATCTCCGCGCAAACCGTCGATATCAGCGGTGCCCGCCTGGATAATGGCTCTGGCATGATCTCCAGCCGTGGCACCCTCGGGGTGACGGTGGACGGTCAACTGCTCAACCAGAGCGGCACTTTGATCGCTGACGGCGAGCTGAATCTGAGCGCTGACAGCGTGGACAATAGCGAGGGCCACATCGCCGGTAAAACCGATGTCATCGCCAACGTCGCCACCCTCAACAACCAGCACGGTGAACTGGTCGCCACCGCCGGCCTGACGCTGACCGGCGCCAGCCTTGACAACCGCAACGGCGGCCTCGTCGGTGCGAACGATGCGTTGCAACTGAAAGTCGACGCCGTCGATAACCGTGGCGGCGAATTGTCCAGCCAGGCCGACGTGACGCTGGTGGGCAGCCGTCTGGACAACAGTGACGGCGGCAAACTGGTTGCACAGGGCACATTGAGCCTGACCGTCGATGAAGTGCTCAACCGGGCCAAAGGCCTGTTGTCGGGCAAGACCGACCTGACGTTGACCGGGCACAGCCTCGACAGCAGCGCGGGTACGCTGTTGAGCCAGCGCAATCTGCAGCTCGACCTCACCGGTGATCTGAACAACAGCCAGGGCCTGATCAGCGCCGAAGGCACGCTTGTCGTCAACGCCGCTAGCCTGATCAACAACCTTGGCAGCCTGTCCGTGGGCGGGCCGCTGACGTTGACCACCACCGGCGTGGTACTCAACCGGGAAGGCAAGATCGTCACCGACGCCAGCCTGACCCTCAACAGTGCCAGCCTCGACAACAGCACAAGCGGCGTCATCAGCGGCAAAGGCCCGGTGCGGGTGCAGACCGGTGCGCTGGATAACAGCCACAACGGCAAGTTGAACAGCGGCAACACGCTGGACCTGAAAACCGCCCAACTGACCAACCAGGACGGCGGCCGGATTGCCAGCAGCGCTGCCCTGACTGCCAACGTCAGCGGTCTGGATCAGCAGGGCGGCCAGTTGTTCAGCAATACCTCACTGGAGCTGGACCTCAATCACGGTCAACTGAATAACCAGAACGGCCTGATCGGCGCACCGTTGCTGATGCTGAAAAATCTTCAGGACGTCGATAACGACGGCGGCGAAATCTCGAGTACTCAAGCGTTCACCGTGGAGGCGCGAAGCGTCGATAACAGCAACGGCAAGTTGCTCAGCAATCAGGCGGTGACGTTGCGCATCGACCAGGCGCTAAGCAATCTCAAGGGCTTGATCGCCGCCGCCGCGCTGGACATCAAAGCCGCCAGTCTGAACAACAGCGGCGGTACTTTGACCAGCCGCGCAAACCTTGATCTGAATCTCGACGGCTTGCTCACTAACCAGAGCTTGGGATTGATCAGCGCCACCACTGGCCTGACCATCAACAGCAATGGCCTGAACAACCAGAACGGCTCGCTGTTGGGCAGCGCAATCGCCATCGATTTTGGTGCGGCGACTGCTGACCTGAACAACGACGGCGGCCTGATCACCACCGAAGGCCAGCTGAGCCTTCAGCATCTGCGCGACCTGAGCAACCGCAACGGCAAGATCTCCAGCAGCCGAAGCATCGACCTGAATACTCGCAGCTTCGATAACAGCGGCGGCAAGCTGATCAGCAATAATCTGCTCAGCGTCAACGCCGGCGCCGTGATCAACCAGAACGGCCTGATTTCCGGTTTGCAAGGCCTGACCGTCAACGCGGCCAGCCTCGACAACCGTAACGTGGGCACACTCTCAAGCGCTGACGGCAACCTCAGCGTGACCTTGAGCGGGGACTTGCTCAACAGCGGCAAGGGGGCCCTGGTCACCCAGAAAACCCTTAGTGTCAATGCCGCGAATCTGGACAACAGCAACGGCGGCTTACTCTCCAGCGGTGGTGCGCAAACCCTCACCGTCGGTGGTCTGCTGAATAACGCTGCGGGTGGTTTGATCGCCACCGATGCGACCCTGGCGCTGCAAGCCATCACCCTCGGCAACGCTGGCGGCATCGTCAACGCCAAACAAGACCTGAGCTTCACCGGAACCACGCTGGATAACACCGGCGGCAGTCTTGTCGGTAGCGCCGCGGTGACCCTTGATCTGCTCGGTGCCCTGACCAACACCAACGGCAAACTGGCCAGTGGCGGCGCGCTGTTGCTGCAGCGCTCGACCCAGGTCAACAACCAGGGCGGACAATTGGCCAGTCAGGGTCTGATGACTCTGCTCAGCGGCGGCCTCGACAACCGTAATCGCGGCACTGTCGCCGCCAATGGCCTGCTGACGATCACCACACCGGGCGCCGTCCAGAACAGCGCCGATGGCTTGATTTACAGCCAGACTGATGATGTGCAACTGCACGCCGCCAGCCTCGCCAACGGCAAAGGCACCGTGCAAAGCCAGGGCGCGCTGAGCGTTGTCACCGCTGGCGACATCGATAACCAGAGCGGTCGGATCATCGCCACCAACGGCGACCTGACCATTGATGCCGGCCATCTCGATAGCCGTGGCGGTGTTCTCGCCAGCCTGCAAGCTGCGTTCACTGCACGCCTGAGCGGTGTGCTGAAAAATGGCTACGACCTGAACAACAACCGTCAGGGCGGCGTTATCCAGGCCAAGCGCCTGAACCTCAATGCCTTGATGTCAATCGACAACTACGGCGGACGGATCTCCGCGCAAAACGGCGACGCCATCGTCGTCACCGGCAACTTCGATAACCGCAATGGCGGGCTCTACGCCAAAGGCAAAATCAACGTCACCGGCAACAATTTCGACAACAGCGGCGACAACGACGGGCAGATTGCCGGCCAGCAGATCGACCTTAATCTGACTGGTGCGCTGAACAACCGTCTGGGCATCATCGAGAGCGACAGCACTTTGGCGATCAAGGCCGCGAGCCTCGACAACCAGACGGGCCAGTTGCGTGCGTTGGGCACCAGCGGCAAAACCGCCTTTCAGATCGGCGGCCTGTTTGACAACCGCAACGGTACGCTGGAAACCGCCAACACCGACCTCACGCTCGGCGCCGCTGGTTTCCTCAATGCCGGGGGCAGCCTGTTGCATGTCGGTACTGGTACCTTCGACATCTCCACCAACAACGTGATCAACGCTGGCGGCACGCTGGTGACCCGTGGCGGTTTGACCATCAGCACTGACACCTGGACCAACAGCAGCTCGATTCAGGCCGGACGCCTGACCGTCAACGTCAACAACCTGACCCAGACCGCCAGCGGGCAGTTGCTGGCCTCCAACAGCTTCATCGGCAACGGCGTCAACTGGAACAACGAAGGGTTGCTGGCCAGTGATGGCAGCCTGAATGTCGGCTTGAGCTCGGCTTATTGGGGCACCGGTCGTCTCACTAGCCAGGGCGACTTCGGTCTGAATGCTGCGCAAGTCAGCTTGACTACCGCCACTTCCAGCATCGCCGGTGGCGGCCAGACCACGATCAATGTCGGTGGCCAACTGGATAACGCCGGTCGACTGACCTCCGGCGCGGGCCTGACCATCAATGCCAGCGGCGTGCGCAATTACGGCACCACCGCTGCCGCCGGTGACCTGACCCTCACCACCGGTAACCTGGTCAACGCCAGCGGGCTGATCTTCAGCGGCAAGAACATGTCGCTGCGGGTCGCCGATTTGAACAACAGCTACGGCAACGTTTACAGCCTCGGCAACCTGACGATTGATCGCGACGGCAGGGGCGGGTGGGCCAACTCCATCGTCAACCGTTCTGCGTCGATGCAAAGCGACGGCAGCATGACCATCGCGGCGAGTTCGATCCAGAACATCCGTGACGTGCTCACGGTCGACAACGCCGGCATTTACACCGCGCGCATCGGTGAAATCACCTGCATTGAAGGAGTCAACGCCGGTGACTGCAGCGGCAAGCAGAACCACGTATGGGAGATCGTGCAACGCGAAAAACTCGAGGTCACCGCAACGAGTGCCGCGTCCAGCATCACCGCTGGGAGCGACCTCACTTTCAATGGCGGCGATCTGTTCAACCAGAGCAGCACTATCGCCACCGCAGGTAACCTCACTGCAAACGTTGCTAACCTGACTAACAGTGGCGTGGAAACCGGTGAAACCGAAGACACCCGCGTCTTCATTTCCGAGCGCACCAGCAACGCGGGCGGGTTGTACAGAGCCGCCAGCGCCTTCACCAATCAGTTTTGGTATGAAAGCAACGGCTACGATGCCAGTAACCTGGGAGGGCTTCAGGGTGGCATCGCCCATTTCATCGGCATGACTGAGTCGGAACTGACGGGACTGGGCAGCACTCGTAAAATCGCCGGCAGCGACCAGAGCTACGCGGCGGTGATCCAGGCCGCAGGCGCGGTCAACATCACCGCGCAAAACAACATTGATAACAGCGTGGTGCGCCCGGGTTACACCTATATCGGCAGCGGCCCGCGCACCGGCACCGGGGCGGGTGGCAGCCAGTTTTCCACGCGGGTAACGGTTAATCAGCAATTGCCTCCAAACCTGGCGCAGCAGCAGGTCAACCCGGTGGTGTTGCCTGGCTTTGCGCTGCCAACCGGGCAGAACGGTTTGTTCCGTCTCAGCGGCCAGGAAAACACCGCGCCGGCCGCGACCGGCCCGCAGAGCTGGACCATGGGCGGTGCAGTCGTCAATCCGAGCCAGCGTGATCAAGTGTTGCCGAACGTGCAGACGCGCAACATTCTGCTAACCAATAATGCTTCGGCCTCGGCCAGTAGCGTCAATCTGAGCCCCGTCGATCGTCAGGCCCAACAACAGGGTGCCGGTGCCAGCGTAATCGACGTCAGCGCCCCGGCTACGGACACTGTCGGCGCGACACTGCCGGGTCGTTCCACAGCGTTTACGACCAATCGCGTGCAGGGCGTGCCGCTCAGCAGTGGCCAGTCCAAACCGCAAAAATACCTGGTTGAGACCAACCCGGTGCTGACCGACCTCAAGCAGTTCATGAGCTCGGACTACCTGCTGGCCAACCTCGGTTACGACCCCGATCAAAGCGCCAAGCGTCTCGGCGACGGCTTTTACGAACAGACCTTGATCCAGCAAGCCGTGGTCGCTCGTACCGGCCAGCGGTTCATCGATGGTCAGACGTCCAACGACGGCCTGTTCAAGTACCTGATGGACAACGCGCTCGCCAGCAAAAACGAGCTCAATCTGGCGGTGGGCGTCAGCCTGACCTCTGAACAAGTCGCGGCGCTGACCCACGACATCGTCTGGATGGAAACCGCCGAAGTGAACGGCGAACAAGTGCTGGTGCCAGTGCTGTATCTGGCCAACGCAAACAATCGCCTGGCCCCTAACGGCGCCCTGATCCAGGGCAGTGATGTGACCCTGATCGCCGGGAAGGATCTGAACAACGTCGGCACCTTGAAGGCCAACAACAACCTATCGGTCACCGCCACAAACGATCTGGTCAACAGCGGCCTGATCGAGGCCGGCAATCGCCTCGATCTGCTGGCCGGCAATAACCTGGTCAATAAATCCGGCGGCGTCATTGCCGGTAAAGAAGTGTCGTTGACGGCCACTCGTGGCGACATCATCAACGAACGCACCGTCACCACCCACGAAAGCGATAGCGGCTACCGCAGTGAGCGTAGCGACTTTGTCGACAGTGCTGCGCGTATCGAGGCCGCCAACAATCTGACCATCAAGGCTGGACAGGACTTCAACAACACCGGTGGCGTGCTGAAAAGCGGCCTGGACACCACGATCAGTGCCGGGCGCGACGTCAACCTCGTGTCGGCGGAGCAAGTCTCCGGCGGCCAACGTGGTTTGCACACGGAACAGACGATTACTCAATATGGTTCGCCCATTAATGCCGGTCAGGATCTGAAGGTGAACGCCGGCCGGGATATCTCTGCCGTTGCGAGCCAGATCGAGGCCAAGCGCGATGTCAGCATGAGCGCCGTGGGTGACCTGACCCTGGCCTCGGCGGCGGATGAAGAGCATTCCTACACCAAGACCAAAAAGGTGAAGAGTCAGGAGGATCATGTCAGCCAGGTATCCACGATGCTGGCAGCGGGTGGTGTTGTTTCACTTAATGCTGGCAAAGATTTAAGCCTTATTGCCAGTCGAGTAAACGCGGGGGGTGAGGCCTACTTGACTGCTGGCGCCAATTTGGCGCTCCAGTCGGCGGAGGATAGCGATTACAGCTTTTACAGCAAGACCAAGAAAAGCTCTTCCGGTAAGAAAAGTCGCCTCGACGAAGTAGCGAGCACCACCAATATCGCCAGTTCGGTGACTTCAGGTGGCGACATTACGCTGCTCGCTAACAATGACATGCTCATTAAAGGTAGCGAAGTTGCGTCTGATAAAGGTGGCGTAAAACTGGTTGCAAGCAACGACATACAAATCGTTGCAGTCAGTGATTCACAAAGTGTCCGTCACGAAAGCAGTTCCAGCAAGAGTAGCTGGGGTGGCTTGAAGTCAAGCAAGGTCAAGGATCAGGTTTCCGAACAGCAAACTACTGCAGTGGGCAGCATGATCTCCGGTAATACCGTAGATGTGGTTGCCAACCGCGACGTGACGATCACTGGTTCAGCTCTGGTGAGTACAGGAGATCTTGCAGTTCAGGCTGGTCGTGACCTGACTATCAACGCTGCAGAAAATACGTTCACCCGTAACGAATTGCATAAGGAAAAGAATCGTGACCTGACCGGTGTACTCACCGCAAATAATTTGGGCGTTGATGACATCACCGGTAATCAGCATCTGTCCATCAGCAGCCAGAACCACACTGGGCAGTCATCCCAGACTACCTTGACTGGCAGCACTATTGGTTCCAGTACCGGTAACGTCAAACTTTCCAGTGGCCGTGAACTGAGCGTAATTGCAAGTGACTTGGTCAGCACCAAGAACATGAGTCTGGTTGGTTCTAAGGTGATCATTACGGCCGGGATGGAAAGTGCAAGTCAAAGCAGCACGGACAAATCCAACAGCCTTGGGGTCGGGCGGGTCATCGGTGGCATGATCGTTGATACCGTCAATACCATTCGGAATTCGGTCGAAGCTGCTAAAAACGCAGATGATCCAAGACTCAAAGCGGTGAAGCTGGCTCAGGCGGCTATGGCGCTCAATGATCTGGGAGGCATGGGCGCGGATGCCGAAGGTGCAGGCTCCGATTATGGGAAAAAACAGGGTACCGCCAGTAATGGTTCTCTGATCAAAATTGGCACTGAGCTGGCTAATACGCATAGTAAAAGCACCAGCGAATATAACAGTCAGACTGCTAAGCAAAGCACGATCAATGCGGGCCAAGGCCTTTTAATCCTTGCCGATGGCAGTACTCCAGGAACATCGGGTGATATTCATATCATCGGGAGCACGTTGAAGGCTGCTGATACTGTACTGCTGGCCAAGAACAACATCACGTTGGAAAGTGCGCAGAATACTGCAGACTGGTCCAATAACAATAGCAACAATAAAACCGCTATTGGTGCGAGTTTTAACTTGGGTGAACAGAACGGATTCACCCTCGATCTAGGCGCATCCATCGCCCAGAGCAAGGGGACCGGGAGTTCGGTTACTCAAGTCAATACGACTCTGGATACCGGTTCTTTAACTCTGCATAGTGGGAATGATACAACCCTGGCAGGCGCGCAGGTTCGAGCCGACGGTATCCGAGCGCTGGTTGAAGGCAATCTCAACATTACTTCACGGCAGGACACCGAAACTCAGCAGAGTAAGCAGGGTAGTGCCGGTATTGGCGGAAGTATCTGTATCCCTCCATTCTGTTATGGCGCACCTGTGACCGTTTCCGGAAACCTTGCTGCTGGCAATATGAACAGCGACTACAAGGCGGTAACAGATCAGAGCGGTCTTTTCGCCGGCAAGGATGGTTACGATATTTCTGTTGGTAAAAACACCACCCTGCAAGGTGCGGTCATTGCGAGCGAGGCAACGACGGACAAGAACCTACTTAGCACTGATCGGCTATTTGTAAGTGATATCAAAAATACCAGTGAGATCAGTGCGCAGTCAGCTGGAATTTCAGTGTCCTATGGCGGTAAGAACGGTACAACTGTTGGCGGAAGTGTCCCTCTATCGCTTGATGATTCTGACCATAGCAGCACTCGTAGCGCTGTAAGTGAAGGCACCATCATCGTGCGTAACGCGGCGGGTGCAAACGATCTAGTTGGCTTGAATCGCGACACTGTGAATGCAAATCAGATCCTGGATAAGCCAGATCAAAAAGCGATTCAAGAGCGGATTGATTTAATTCAAAGCACCGTTGCGCTATCGAAAAATATTATCGGCAAAGTAGCAAATGCTCAGCAGCAAGCAGCGATTGACAAAGCTAAGTTAGCGACCACTGAGGAGGAACGTCAAGCCGCTCTTGCTGATTACAACAGTTGGGGTGTGGGTGGTAACAAGCGCTTTATGGCAGATATCGCTGCTGGCGTGATCGCTGCCGGCCTGGGGAGTGTAGGGGGAGCGACAACACTGGGCCTTGTTGCCAATACAACCGCAGCAGATACCTACAAGAAGATCGGTGATTACGCCGATCAGCAATTAGCTGATGCAACGCGCAGCAAGGACAAAAACCTCCAGGCCGCATGGGCTGAAGGGGGGACTGCGCGCATCTTATTGCATAGTTTAGCGGGCGCTTTACAAGGCTTGTCCAGTGGCTCTGCGGTAAATGGTGCTCTTAGTGCAGGTGCATCGGCGGCAATCATGCCGGCATTGGATGAAGTGCTGAAAAGTTACGGTATCGGACTGGAAAGTCGTGATGCGTTCGACACATTGATTGCTGCGGGCTTGGGCGCGGCAATCGGAGGGGGCGGTACAATTGCCCAAATGGGTGGCGCAACCACTGCTGCCAATATTGAAAAATACAATCGTCAATTTCACCCTACCGAAGCAAGGTTAATTGAGAAAGAAGCGCCAAAACTTGCTGCTCAACTTGGTATCTCTGTATCTGAGGCTGAGCAACGGATGGCGCGTGCTTTTGCGTTTTATACGGATGCTCAGTGGCAAAAAACGATTGGTGGTGCCGACGGCCAATTTGACGCAGCTACATTAGAACATCTTGGAACTGCTCTCGCGCCGCTGGCGGGACGTTATGACACCGTCACCTCAGTGCTTGAGAACGGAATCAAGGCTTATACCGCCGATGAAACGCTGAATCTCATAAAGAACTACAACGTAGCTCATTCGGCAGACTTTAAAAACTCAGATATCAACATCGGCTATCTGGGGGATCCAGACAGGTTTGATACCAACAGCCTGGTCGATTTTTACAACCTGAATCTGGATTATCGCGAGAAAAAACCTGGCGCATTTGATTCTGTAACGGGTGGAGTTGTCGGCGGCGCCTTGAGTGTCTGGGACGGCTTACGATCAATGGCGTCAGTGGGTAATGAGCTTTTATCCGGCAATGCTTTAGGCGTCGCAAACAGTTTTCTAGATCCTTTTGTTGATCCAGACGACTCCATGGTTTCCAATTGGTTAACCACCAAAAGCGGTCAAGATTTTGTATTCGGTTTGCAGAACAACAGCTATCAGAAAGCTCTGCAATCAGGACAAAATGTTGTCGACCTTGCTACGCTCATCATCCCAGGCCCCGGTGAGGCTGTAGGTTTTGGAAAAATAACCAAAACCTCTCAGATAGGTGGGAAATTAGTAGATGAGGAGATTTTCTTTCGAGCTATGAGTCAAGAACATTACGACGACTTGATTTCGACTGGGAAGCTACCGGCGACCGGAGAAACCTTCATATCGCCGACGAAAGATTTTTCGCTCAATTATGATGGAGTGCTTGTGAAATTTGATCTCTGGCCAGGTGCAGTTGACGCGCTTTCTGGAATAGGGGTGCGAGACCAATCAAAAGTGGTTCGGAATATTTACCCCGACATGCCGTTGTCTACTTCCGGTTGGACGATGACTAATGCCTATTTTAAAGGTGAGGGGGGGCAGGTAAATATTGGCTTAGGTAAGGGGGCCGCGTTGGATATGTTTAACTATTATATAAAGTCATTCTCGGAGGCTAAACGATGAATCATGAGCAGCAGGATCTGATTATCGATTTGGTGTCAAAAAAAATTTCCAAGGAAAGATTGGTTCAGATATTTTTTGGGGGCGAAATTCCTGATGGATATCTCCGTCGTGAGTTGGAAGCTTCGCTCGAAATTAAAGATTCTGATAATGTTGAATGCCTGCTGATATTCGGTTCTGTTTTTGGATTTACACAGGATTGTGCTGATATTTTATGTCGCCTGTTAATTCAGGATTGGCACACCAGTCATGAAAATATTGCTAGGGAATTGAAGGTGTTTAAATACCCTGGCGCGGTTGATTATTTATTTAAAGCAGCACTGACTCACTACCAGTACATTGCTTCCGATTACGCGCTTGGAGTTAAATGCATTTACGCGCTATATGAAATAGGTACGGACAATGCACGGGAAAAACTACAGTTGTTGATCGAGGTCGACGTTCCTGAAATGTCCGAACTTGCAGCGCGATTGCTAAATTCCATGAAAAAGTAAGGTGTAGGTTAGAAGTCACTCGTTGCTGCATTATAGGGTTTTTCGATTGGGGTAAGCTCTTTGGCTTTTTCAATCTCTCCCTTTAGCAGCAACTCGTGAATGTCATGAGCAAGTGGAGTGACATCGCTTATGTTCTGGATCCATTCGTTGACATAAAGCTCGACGGCTTTTCCGCTCAGGCCTATCTGAATGGCGCGGCTTATCTGCGCTTTGAGATGTATGTCTCGATCTGGGTCCCACTGAATTCGGACGGGTGTATTTTTTTTCAGTTTTAGCCATTCTTCCTCACTCATGGAATCTTCCGGATGGCTGAGACAGCTATGGGCCAGTGCCCACTCAAACCCATCTCGTGAAATATCGATGGCCAAAATTCGAGACTGTCTTGTGTCCTTCAAGCCCCATCCCGACCGATACATCATCCACAGGAAGGATGGCTTTATCCATGTCATCCGCTCCATTTTGAAAGGCGGGGAAACAAAGGTGCCGTGATGTAGCGCGGCATCGGCAATGACATCAGAATAAGCTTGGTAAACACGGATGGTGTTCGCATTGTATAAGCCGCGAATTTGGCGGATTGGTGTGATATTTGAATTCGCTAGCTGATTCAGCATTTTCATACCCTAAGCTAAATGACGCGTAAATGTTCGATGTCCTAGCGTTTGGCTTTTATTACCTAGACATCCCTCGGAGGGCCTTCATACATGAAACTGTCTCGACTGCTGCTGTCTATTATTCTCACATTAACCGGCTGCCATTCCAACGTCAGGGACTCTTCCCCCAGTCTTTTAAAGGATGGCATCCAACTTCAGCAAAAAAAAGTCACCACGGATGAACAACACGCCAAAGTCATCATGAAAGCGACAGGTTACACGTACCCTGTCGAGTTCTCGGTCCGCCGTGCTGCAGATCCCGATCGGCGAATGGAAATGCTGGGTAATGTGGTGGATTCCGGGCGGGGCAAGGTGTTCGGCTGGATCGCCAAAGTTAGCGAAGCGGCCAATAGCGCCACGTTCAAACACTTCCCTCAGTTGGAAACGCAAGCCAATGCCGACGAACCCTTCGAGGTGTCGGGGCGTTCCAACGGCATGGGTACCGGCAACACTTATAGCTGCGGGCCGCTGAGCAGTACCTTTACGCCGGAGCGAAGCAAGGTCTACCTGGTCGAGTTTCAGTTTGTTGGGCGGGGTTGCGAGCAGCGTGTTTACGATGTCACCCAACCGGGCCACCGCACTCCTGTGATCTCTAAAAACTAAAGCCCCGGACAAGTCCGGGGCCTTTTAGTGGGTCAGAGACCGTCCGCCGAGTAATCAGCGAAACGCCGGCACCACATGCTTGATAAACAACTCCAGCGATTTCTTCTTCTCCTCATGCGGCAGGCTGTTGTCACACCAGAAGCTGAACTCATCCACCCCCAGTTCCTGGTAGTACTTGATCCGCGGAATGATCTCTTCCGGCGTGCCGATCATCGCGGTCTTGTGCAGGCTCTCCAGCTCAAACTCCGGACGTCCGGCAAACTTCTCTTCCGGGCTCGGCGCGAGGAAGCCATTGACTGGTGTTTGCTTGTTGCCAAACCACGCATCGAAGGTGCGATAGAAACGTGAGATGGCTTTCGCGCCGACCTTCCAGCCGTCCGAGTTATCAGCGGTGTGCACGTGGGTGTGGCGCAGCACCATCAATTGTGGGCGCGGTACGTCTGGGTTGTTGTCCAGTGCGGTCTGGAATTTGTTCTTCAGGTCAAGGACTTCTTCGTCGCCTTTCATCAATGGCGTGACCATGACGTTGCAGCCGTTGGCCACGGCGAAGTTGTGCGAGTCGGGGTCGCGGGCGGCGATCCACATGGGTGGGTTGGGCTTCTGGATCGGCTTCGGCACGCTGGTGGAGGTGGGGAATTTCCAGATGTCGCCTTCGTGGGCGTAGTCACCTTGCCACAGGGCGCGGACCACCGGGACCATTTCGCGCAGGGCCTGACCGCCGCTGGAGGCGGGCATGCCGCCGGCCATGCGGTCGAATTCAACTTGATAGGCGCCGCGCGCGAGACCGACTTCCATGCGGCCGTTGCTGATCACGTCGAGCAGGGCGCATTCGCCGGCGACGCGCAGCGGGTGCCAGAACGGCGCGATGATGGTGCCGGCGCCGAGGTGGATGGTCGTGGTTTTCGCTGCGAGGTAGGCCAGCAGCGGCATCGGGCTTGGGGAGATGGTGTATTCCATGGCGTGGTGTTCGCCGATCCACACGGTGCTGAAACCGCCGGCCTCGGCCATCAGGGTCAGTTCGGTCAGGTCTTCGAACAGTTGGCGGTGGCTGACGCTTTCGTCCCAGCGTTCCATGTGTACGAACAGGGAAAATTTCATGACGCTACCTCGAGTCTTTTGTAATTGGCCGGTCGTGTGCGGGCCTGTCGAACTGACGTGAACGCGTTGCGCTCGCGAGTCTTCTCACCATTCAAGCACGCCTTCGAGGACGGCTGTTCGGTTGATTGAATATTGGTATACCATAATACGGAATATCCGCAAAATATTTCTGACCGACACTTCGAACAAGGAAGGCGCAAGCAATGAACATAAAACAAAAACTGACTCTGGCGTTTGCGGTAATCGCCAGCCTGCCGGTGTTACTGGTGGCGGCGCTGATCATCCTCAATGTCCGCGAGGGCGCGCGCGACACCTTTACCGACAGCACCGGGCGCGAAGTGCGTCAGGTGGAGAACGCGATGCAGCTGTTTTTCGAGGGCATCAGCCAGAACGTTGCCTATCTAGCCGAGCATCCGCAACTGCAGAGCATCGACACCAGCCTCAAACGCTACCTGAGCAGCGACGCCGCGAAAGTGCCGATGGGGCCGCAGGATCAACAGCTGTTCAAGCTGTTCGACGGTCTGGCCAAGGCGCACCCGGCCTATACCTATCTGTCCGTCGGCACCGAGCAGGGCGGTTATCTGTTCTGGCCGGGCGATGCGAAGTTGGCGAACTACGATCCGCGCACCCGGCCCTGGTACAAAACCGCGATGGCCAATCCCGGCAAAACCCTGCGCACCGAGGCCTATTACTGGGCGGCGGATGCCGTGGTGCTGGTGAGCACTGTGCGCAGCTTCAACAACCAGTTGGGCAGCAATGCTGGCGTGGTCAATATCGATGTGTCGCTCAAGCAGTTGACCGACCTGGTCAAGCAGATTCGCCTCGGCGAGAGCGGTTATCTGATGCTGATGGAAGCCAACAACACCGTGCTGGTGGACCCGAGCGATCCGGCGCACAACTTCAAGAAACTCAGCGATCTCGGTGACGGTTATCAGCAACTGGCCGAGGCAGGCAAAGGGCTGGTCGAGGTGCAATTGGCCGGCGAGGATTACATGGCGTTGGTCTGGCCGTCGCAGGCGTTGGGCTGGCGGTTTGTCGGCTTGGTCAAGGCGAGCGAAGTTATGGCCGGGGCGACTCGTTTGACCTGGCTGATCGGCGCTATCGCTGTGGTTTGTGCGCTGCTGTTTGCGATGGCTGGCGCGTGGTTTGCCGGACTGATGGTCAAGCCGATTCGTGGTGTCGCCAGTGGTCTCGAAGGTATTGCTCAAGGCGAGGGCGATCTGACTGCGCGACTGGAAGTCCGTGGGCAAGACGAAACCGCGCAACTGGCCGGCTGGTTCAATCAGTTTCTTGAAGCTATTCGCACGTTGATTCAGCGTATCGGCCAGGCGGCAGGGCAGATTCACAGTAGCTCTGGCAGCGCCACTGAAGTCTCGGCGGAAATGGCCGACGTCGCTTCGCGTCAGCGTGAGGCGGTGGACATGGTGTCTACGGCGTTTCACGAAATGGTCGCCACTTCCAACGAGGTTGCGCGCTCGTGCAGTCAGGCGGCCGACTCGGCAGACAACGGTCAGCGTCAGGCTCACACCGGGCAGCAGCAGATCGACGCGGCGGTGAGTAACGTCGGGCGCTTGAGTCAGGAGATCGGCCATAGCGCCGAGTCGATGCAGCAACTGGAGCAGGACAGCAACGACATCCAGTCGATCCTCGGCACCATCCGCTCGATTGCCGAGCAGACCAATCTGCTCGCGCTCAACGCCGCCATCGAGGCCGCGCGCGCCGGTGAACAGGGCAGGGGCTTTGCCGTGGTCGCCGATGAAGTCCGGGCGCTGGCCAAACGCACTTCCGACTCCACCGGTGAGATTGACGCATTGCTCGGCAATCTGGCGCGGCGCACCCACCAGATGGGCAAGCAGATGCACGCCAGCCTTGAGGTGTCACAGGAAACCGTGGTGTCGATCAACGAGGCGCGGGCGAGTTTTGAATTGATCCGTGAATCGGTCGACGTGATCCGCGACATGAACACGCAGATCGCCACAGCGGCGGAGGAACAGCATCAAGTGGCAGAGGACATCAATCGGCACATCAGCCAGATTCATGGCGATGCGCAGTTGGTGGCGAGCCTGGCGGATTCGACTCGGCAGGATGCGCAGAACCTGACGGCATTGTCGCAGACGTTGAATCAGTTGGTGAGCCGGTTTAGGACCTGACACGGTCGCCCAGGCAACACCAAAACCTGCGGGAGCGAGCCTGCTCGCGAAGGCGTCGGGTCAGTCAAAAATGTAACAACTGACCCATCGCATTCGCGAGCAGGCTCGCTCCCACATGGAATATCCGAGATCTGGTGAAATCACGCCACAACCGGTAACGCACCCATCTTGCCGTGGCAATACACCAGCGGCCCGGCGACCTGCTCGGGGACGATCAGGTTCTTCACCGCGCCGACCATGATCGCGTGGTCGCCACCTTCGTATTCACGCCACAACTCGCACTCAATCACCGCCGTGGCATTGGCGAGGATCGGGTTGCCCAGTTCGCTCAACGTCCACTCGATGCCCTGCGCCTTGTCCTTGCCTTTGCGGGCGAAGGCATAGGCTTCGCTTTGCTGCACGCTGGACAACAGGTGAATCGCAAAGCGTTTGTTCTTGATCAGCACGGGATAGGAGTCGGAGCTGTAGTTGGGGCAGAACAGCACCAGCGCCGGGTCCATCGAAAGTGAGCTGAACGCGCTGGCGGTCAGGCCGACGATCTGACCGTCGTCGTCCAGCGTGGTGATAACGGTGACGCCGGACGGGAACGAGCCCATGACTTGTTTGTAAATGGCAGCATCGATCATTGGGTGGTCCTCGGGTGGTGTGACGCGGTTTTTATGGTTTGTAGGTCTGATGGTATACCGTAATACATATCTTGCAAGAGCTTTTCTGGTGAACCGATAAACGCGCCACTTTCGTCGGAAACTCAATGTTTACGGGGCGTTCAGCTAGCCGGGCAGGGGCGGGATCAGCGAGGATAGCGGATCAGACAGCGACAGAATCAGCGGATCAGGCTTGTGCAAAGTTTGGAATACCATAATATGGTCTGCATCTGAGGGGCGACCCAAGAGTCCTCCCGGTTTGGCTTCATACAAAGATAAAAACAGACAAACTCGAGTTCATGCATATGTCCCAGATGTCCCGGCAAGATCCGTTGATCGAGAATCATACGGTCGATTACGTCCCACTCGCGGAACGCCACGGGAAGGCCCGCGATCTGTTCACTCTTTGGTTCAGCACCAACATCGCGCCACTGCCCATCGTCACCGGCGCCATGGTGGTTCAGGTGTTCCACCTCAATCTGTTCTGGGGGCTACTGGCGATTGCGCTGGGGCACATGATCGGCGGCGTGGTGATTGCGCTGGCCTCGGCCCAAGGCCCGCGCATGGGCATTCCGCAAATGGTCCAGAGTCGCGGTCAGTTCGGCCGCTACGGCGCGCTGCTGATCGTGTTTTTCGCAGCGCTCATCTACATCGGTTTCTTCATTTCCAACATCGTGCTGGCCGGCAAATCCATCGTCGGCATTGCGCCGTCTGTGCCAGCGCCGCTGAGCATTCTGATCGGCGCGCTGGCTGCTACGGCGATCGGTGTGATCGGCTACAACTTCATCCACACCCTCAACCGCATCGGCACCTGGGTGATGGGCGGTGCATTGCTCGCAGGCTTCATCTACATCTTCGCCCATGACTTGCCGGCAGACTTCCTGACGCGCGGCAGTTTCAACCTCTCCGGCTGGCTGGCGACGGTGTCGCTGGGGATCATCTGGCAGATCAGCTTCTCGCCATACGTCTCCGACTATTCGCGTTATCTGCCAGCAGACATCGGCATCGCCAAACCCTTCTGGGCGACGTATCTGGGCGCAACGCTGGGCACGATTCTGTCGTTCAGTTTTGGCGCGGTGGCAGTGCTGGCGACGCCGGAAGGCACTGAAGCGATGGCGGCGGTCAAGCAGTCCACCGGCTGGCTGGGGCCGATTCTGATGGTGCTGTTTCTGCTCAACATCATCAGCCACAACGCGCTCAATCTGTATGGCGCGGTGTTGTCGATCATCACCTCGATTCAGACCTTCGCCAGCCAGTGGACGCCGAGCATCAAGGTGCGCGTGGTGCTGTCGAGCGTGATTCTGGCCGGATGCTGCGTAGTCGCCCTCGGTGCTTCGGCGGATTTCATTTCCGAGTTCATTGGACTGATTCTCGCGCTGTTGCTGGTGCTGGTGCCATGGGCGTCGATCAACCTGATCGACTTCTACCTGATCAAGCGCGGCAACTACGACATCGCCTCGATCTTCCGCGCCGACGGCGGGATCTACGGGCGCTTCAACCTGCACGCGATCATTGCCTACTTCATCGGCATCATCGTGCAACTGCCGTTTGCCAACACCTCGCTGTACGTCGGGCCATACGCCAATCTGGTGGAAGGTGCTGACCTGTCGTGGCTGGTTGGCCTGGTGGTCACCGTGCCGTTGTATTACTGCCTGGCAACTCGCGGTCAGGCGCAGCAGAGCAGGGCGGCCAGACTCGGCTATACCGACTGATCCAAACTGCAACACAGCAATGCCCGGCCCAGTGCCGGGCATTTTTGTTTGCGTATTTCAGCGGTCACGGAAAATGGCCATATCGATCCCCTTTTGGCCTGCCGCCTACTGTCATCGCGCTACGCTGTCAGCAAGAATCGAAACCATAACAACAGGCTCGACTTTTTTTGCCCTTGGCTATCGTTACTGCCACTGCCGTGTACAGAACATAAAAACCATCGATCTCACGTCGCATTCGGGGAAACAACCATGGTCACGATCAAACGCATTCTGGGCGCCACCGTGTGTGGCCTGACGCTGCTGGCCAGCGCCGTCCAGGCCGAGCAGCGCGAACTGCGGGTGTACAACTGGGCGGATTACATTCTGCCGTCAGTGCCCAAGGACTTCGCCGAGCAAAGCAAGATCAAAGTGACCTGGGACACCTTTGACACCAACGAATCCCTGGAAGCCAAACTGCTCACCGGCAACTCCGGTTACGACCTGGTGGTGCCGTCCAACCAGTTCATCGAAACCCAGATCAAGGCCGGCGTGTTCCAGAAACTCGACAAGTCGAAATTGCCGAACTGGCAGCACCAGGATCCGGCGTTGCTCAAGTTGCTCGACGCCAACGACCCCGGCAACCAGTACGGCGTGCCGTACATGTATGGCACCGTGCTGATCGGCTTCAACCCGGCCAAGGTCAAGGCCGCCCTGGGCGACAACGCGCCGGTGGACAGTTGGGATCTGGTGTTCAAGCCCGAGAACATGGAAAAGCTCAAGGCCTGCGGCGTGGCGATGCTCGATTCGCCGTCGGAAATTCTGCCGCTGGCCCTGCATTATCTCGGACTCGATCCGAACAGCCAGAATCCGGCGGATTATGAAAAGGCCAAGGCCTTGATGATGAAGATTCGGCCGTACGTGACGTACTTCAACTCGGCCAAGTACATGACCGACATCGCCAACGGCGACATCTGTGTGGCGATCGGTTATTCCGGCAGCTTCTACCAGTTCGGCAATCGCGCCAAAGAGGCGGGCAACGGCGTGGTGGTCGACTGGCGTCTGCCGAAGGAGGGCGCGCCGATCTGGTTCGACACCTTCGCTATTCCGAAGAGCGCTAAGAACGTCGCCGAGGCCCACGAATTCCTCAACCACTTGCTCGACCCGAAAGTGATCGCACCGATCAGCGATTTCCTCGGTTACCCGAATGCCAACAAGGACTCGATGCCGCTGGTCAACAAGGACATCACCGACAACCCCAACCTGACCCCGACCAGCGAGGCGCTGAAAACCCTGTACGTGGTGCAACCGTTGCCGCAGAAAATGGAGCGGGTGCGCACGCGGGTGTGGACCAGTATCAAGTCCGATAAATAAGAGCACCGCACTTCAAATGTGGGAGCGAGCCTGCTCGCGAAAGCGGTGTGTCATTCAACTCCTACGTTGAATGATCCGGCGTATTCGCGAGCAGGCTCGCTCCCACAGGTGGGGTTGGGTGGTGTCATTCGGTGCGGCGTTCTGCCTCGCGGCTGGTCACCAGACTCAACAGCACCGAACCCAGAATCACCGACCCGACGATTGCCAGCGACCATTCCACCGGCATGTGGAACCACGGCATCAGCACCATCTTGCCGCCGATGAACACCAGCACGATCGCCAGCCCGTATTTGAGCAGGTGAAAGCGGTCAGCCATGTCCGCCAGCAGGAAATACAGCGCGCGCAGGCCCATGATTGCGAAGATGTTCGAGGTGAAAACAATGAACGGGTCGGTGGTCACGGCGAAGATCGCCGGAATGCTGTCGACGGCGAACATCAAGTCGCTGGCCTCGATCAGCACCAGCACCAGGAACATCGGCGTTGCCCAGCGCACGCCGTTCTGCAGGATGAAAAACTTCTCGCCGTGAAAGCCACTGGTGATGCGCATATGCCCGCGCACCCAGCGCAGTAACGGATTCTTTTCCAGATCCGGTTGATGATCAGCGAACACCAGCATTTTGATCCCGGTGATGATCAGGAATACGCCGAAGGCATACAGCAGCCATTCGAACTGCGACACCAGCCACACACCGGCAAAAATCATGATCGCGCGCATGACGATTGCGCCGAGCACGCCGTACAGCAGCACTCGTCGCTGCAATTCCGGTGGCACGGCGAAGTAGCTGAAGATCATCACGAAGACGAACATGTTGTCGATCGACAGCGACTGCTCAATCAGATAGCCGGTGAGGAATTCCAGGGTTTTCTGCCGGGCGATTTCACCGCCGAATTCACCGTGCAGATACCACCAGAGCAACCCGGCAAAACTCAGCGCCAACAGGCACCAGGCAACCACCCAGGCCGACGCTTCCCGCACCGACACCCGGTGCGCCTTGCGCCCACCGAAGACAAACAAGTCCAGGGCCAGCATGGCCAGAACGAAGATGATGAAGGCACCCCACATCCAGGGTTCGCCGATATTGATGTTCGTGGCAGGCATGGCACGCTCCCCTGTCTTTTTATTTGCAGCAAGCACATCTCCTGTGGGAGCGAGCCTGCTCGCGAATGCGATGGAACAGTGAAGTTGAGGTTGCTGACCCACCGCGTTCGCGAGCAGGCTCGCTCCCACAGGGATCATCTTCTCTTCTCGATCAAAGTCAGACGGGGCCATGCTAGCGACGGATCTGGAGCAAAGAAAAATCGTTTATTTCTGACTGACAGTTCGGCAAAAACGAAGTGTCAGCGGAAAAACTCTCCCGGCGTTTCGCCAAACTGCTGACGAAACGCGGCGATAAACGCCGAGGTCGAGTCGTATCCACAAGCCAGCGCAACATCGGTCACACGCTCGCCTTTCTCCAGCGGGGTCAGGGCGCCGAGCAAGCGCAAGCGCTGGCGCCAGGCGCGGAAGGTCAGGCCGGTGTCGCGCAAAAACAGCCGCGTCAGAGTCTTTTCGGTGACACCGAATTTTTCGCTCCAGTGGCTCAGCGTGGTCTGCTGTTCCGGGTGTTGCTCCAGGCTCTGGTAGATCTGCTTCAGGCGCGGGTCTTGCGGCAGCGGCAGCATCAAGTCGATGGTCGGCGCGTCGGCCAATTGATCAAGGATCACCTGGGCCAAGCGTCCGTCAGGGCCGCTTTCGTCGTATTCCACTGGCACCTGACTGAAGGCGCGAATCAACTCCCTGAGCAGATCGCTGACGCCGAGCACATGGCAATGCTCGGCGGCCCAACCGGTGACGCTGCTGTCGATGTACAGGCTGCGCATTTCCGTATGCGGTGCGCTGAACACCCGGTGCGGCACGCCGGCCGGAATCCACACCGCACGCTCCGGCGGCGCGACGAATCGGCCGGCGCTGGTCTGCACTTCGAGCACACCCTGAATCGCGTATGACAACTGCACCCACGGATGACTGTGGCGGCGGGTGAGGGCGCGATTGGGCAGCGATTCGGTGCGTCCATACACCGGGCGCGGCAGGCTGGGCAGCCCGGGAACACTGCGGCGAACGCTTTTGGCATGTCCTTTAGGCGGCATCTTGCGGCTCTTCGGCGTTAGTCGGTAATTGCCAGTCAAGTTAGAGTCGTCGACACGCACTGGCAACCCCCGAATGAATCTCATGACGCGCCCACGTTTTCTGCCCGATAACTTCACGCTGACCTTGATCGGCGTCGTCCTGCTGGCCAGCTTCCTGCCCGCCAGCGGTCAAGTCGCGGTCGGCTTCGGCTGGCTGACCAACATCGCCATCGCCCTGCTGTTTTTCCTGCACGGCGCCAAGCTGTCGCGCGAATCGATCATCGCCGGCGCCGGCCACTGGCGTCTGCATCTGCTGGTGTTCGGCCTGACCTTCGTGCTCTTCCCGATTCTCGGCCTGGCGCTGAAACCGCTGTTGTCACCGCTGATCGGTGATCAGCTGTACATGGGCATGCTCTACCTCTGCGCGTTGCCCGCCACCGTGCAGTCGGCGATCGCGTTCACTTCGCTGGCGCGAGGCAATATTCCGGCGGCGATCTGCAGTGCGGCGGCGTCCAGCCTGTTCGGGATTTTCCTCACGCCGCTGCTGGTGACGCTGCTGCTCAACGTCCACGGCGACGGCGGCTCGACCCTCGATGCCATCGTCAAGATCAGTGTGCAATTGCTCCTGCCATTCATTGCCGGGCAGATCGCCCGCCGCTGGATCGGCGCGTGGGTAGGGCGCAACAAGAACTGGCTGAAATTCGTCGATCAGGGCTCGATTCTGCTGGTGGTGTACGGCGCATTCAGCGAGGCGGTCAACGAAGGCATCTGGCAGCAGATTCCGTTGTTCGAGTTGCTCGGCCTGGTGGTGGTCTGCTGCATCCTGCTGACGTTGGTTCTGGTGGCATCAATTCTGTTGAGCAAAGCGTTCGGCTTCAATCAGGAAGACCGCATCACCATTCTGTTCTGCGGTTCGAAAAAGAGCCTGGCGACCGGCGTGCCGATGGCGCAGGTGTTGTTCGCCGGCAGCACCATCGGCGTGCTGATTCTGCCGCTGATGTTGTTCCATCAGATCCAACTGATGGTCTGCGCGGTGCTGGCGCAGCGCTATGCGAAACGGCCGGAGTCGGTGCCGGATCTGATGGCGCAGGTTGATCCGTAAAAGCGCTTCACAGCCCCGAATAATTGACCGCCGCTGCCGCCCGCGTCGGCACATCCAGCGTGCGCAGCAACGAAGACACATGGATGCGTACCGTGAACGGGGAGATATCCAGTTCACGGGCAATTTCCTTGTTGGTCTTGCCTTGCGCGATCAAACGCAGCACGTCCTGCTGACGCGGCGTCAGCGTCGTCGCGGTTTCCAGCGGCAACAAGCCGGACGGCGCCGACTTCACCAGTACTTCACCTTCACGGATCGCCAGAATCGCCTGACCGATTTCATCCGGTGCAATGTTCTTGCCGATAAAACCGTCAATGCCCGCCGCCATGACTTCACTGATCAGCGCTTGATCGTCAACCATCGACACCACGATCAGCGTGGTGCGCGGCAATCGTTGGCGCAAGTCGGCGAGTTGAGTGATGCAGGTCAGTCCGGGAAAGCGCAGATCGAGCATCAGCGTGTCCGGCTCGTTGTCCGGCACCAGCAGCTTGAGCACGGTCTCGAAGTCGCCGGCTTCTTCAAGCAACATCTCAGGCAGCAAGCGCTGCACAGTGCGCAACATTGCCTCGCGAAACAGTGGGTGATCGTCGGCTATGATGATCCGGCACGTCATGATGCGACCCTCCCTGGGTCAGGCGTGATTCAAGGCCTGCACCTTAGCACTGGACGCGAAGGTTGCCTGTAGGCTGCTTCCGAAACTGCAATCGCTGCACAAGGACGTTTCCCATGAAGTTCGAGAAAAACACCGAACTCGACCAGGCCAATCTGCGCATCATCATCGCCGCCATCGCGGTGGTTTACATGGTCGTACTGGTCTTTTTGCCGGGCCATCGCTTCGAGACCTACCTGCCGGTCATCACCTACATCAGTCTGTTCCTGCTGGCGTCGATCGTGTTTCGCCAGGCCATTGCGCGCTGGCCGGGGCATTATCCGGCGCGACGGATTTTCGCCATGGCCCACGATTACACCGGCACCTGTTTCGGGCTGGTGATCGGCGGCGAAGCGGCGTTGCCACTGTACGCGGTGATGGTCTGGGTCAATCTCGGCAACGGCATGCGCTACGGCTCGCGCTATCTGGCGATTGCCACCGGCCTTGCATTGGTGGCGCTGCTGGTGGTCTATCGCCTGACGCCGTATTGGCAGGCGCAGCCGTTCATGGTGCTGATGCTGCTGATCACCAGCACGGTGATTCCGTTTTATGCGCACTTGCTGTTGGAGCGTACGCGCAAGGCGTCCGAAGAAGCGCTGGCGGCGAATCTGGAAAAGTCGCGCTTCCTCGCGCAGGCCAGTCACGACTTGCGTCAGCCGATTCACTCCATCGGACTGTTTACCGCGTGCCTGCGGGAGTCGCGCCTGGGTGATGAAGAGCGGCGGTTGGTCGACAACATCGACCGCTCACTGCTCAACGTCTCGCAATTGTTCCGCTCGATTCTCGACCTCTACACCCTCGATAACGGCCGGGTTGAAGCGAAAATGCAAACGCTCAATCTCGGTGAATGGCTTGCGGACATCGTCTGCCAACATCAGGAAGCGGCACGTTGGGCGGGCGTCGAGCTGCGGCTGCGACCGTGCAACCACTGGGTCAGAACCGACCCGGCGCTGCTGGCGACCATGGTGCAGAACGTGCTCTCCAACTGCTTCAAATACGGCGCGCAACGACCCGTGCTGATCGGCGTGCGTAAACGTGGGGCAGGGCTGGCCATAGTCATCTACGACCGCGGCAACGGCATTGCCGAAGAGCATTTGCACAAGGTTTTCGAGGAGTTTTATCGCGTGCGGCAAGTGCGCGACAAAGACGTCGAAGGCGTGGGGCTGGGCCTGTCGATCATCAAGCGTCTTGGTGAACTGATCGATGTGCACGTTGCTCTGCGTTCACAGTTGGGGCGCGGCACAGCTGTGACGCTTGCGGGGTTGCCGATCGTGGCGGCGCCGCAGTCACCGGTGGTTCGCAGTGAAGCGCGGCAGGTGGGTTTGTTGACCGGGCTGAAGGTGTGTCTGGTCGAGGATGACCGCAACGTGCTGCTGGCGACTTCGGCGTTGCTTGAACGCTGGGGCTGCGTGGTGCAGGGCGAGTGGTCGGCTGAAGATCTGGTCACCGACTGCGACATCATCGTCGCCGACTATGACCTGGGCACTCACGCCACTGGCATCGAATGCATTGATGAAGTGCGCAGGCGGCGCGGTTGGGCGGTGCCGGCAATGATCATCACCGGGCACGACGTCGAGAAGATTCAGGCTGCCTTGCATGACCGCCAGATTGCGATTCTGTCGAAACCGGTGCGCCCGGCCGAGTTGCGCGCGACGTTGCGCACCCTGCGTGATCGACAAGGCGAAGCGGTTGAACAGATGCTGTAAAGGCCGATGTAAACGGGCGGCTCAGGAGCTCGCCCGTTATTTCGCGGCGATTATTGTGGGCTGTTGAACTGGTCGGAATAGCTGCCGGTCATCAGCGCCGATGCCACGCGATCAGAACCGACTCCGACCCGGGAGTAGGCCACTCGGTTGACGCCGGTGCGGTCGGCCCCATCCGCTGCCAATGCTCCGGCACCGACACGATCAGCTCCATCGGCAGCCACCGCGCCAGCACCGACACGATCAGCGCCATCTGCAGCCACCGCGCCAGCACCGACACGATCAGCGCCATCGGCAGCCACAGCGCCTGCACCGACGCGATCAGCACCATCGGCAGCCACAGCGCCGGCACCGACGCGATCAGCACCATCGGCAGCCACCGCGCCGGCACCGACACGATCAGCGCCATCGGCAGCCACCGCGCCGGCACCGACACGATCAGCACCATCGGCAGCCACTGCCCCGGCACCGACACGATCAGCACCATCGGCAGCGACTGCACCTGCGCCGACACGATCGGCGCCATTGGCAGCCACCGCCCCAGCACCAACACGATCACCCCCATCCGAAGCCAACGCCTGCGGTTCCGCCGCCAAGACATTCGGCACCACAACGCTGGCCGCTACCGCAAGAAGCACGCCTGACAACAACTTGTATTTCATGGTTTTCTCCACGACCCAGCAGCCAGAATGCGATGAGATGTCGTCCGTTGCGTATGCCCGGCGCAGTTACTCATTGGCTTGGGTTTTACCTGGTTGGCGAAAGGCACGGGCACACCGAGCGGCGTGCGGGTGTCGAGATAATCCTGATCGAGCCGATTGAGTATAGGATCGGCCTCGGGAACTGCCACGGCAGAAAGATCGACGGACAAAAAAAGACGAAGCCCGCATTGCGCGGGCTTCTTGGTGTGGAGCTGTTTACATTTTTGCCAGTGCCTGAGCCAGATCGGCGCGCAGGTCTTCAATGTCTTCGACCCCCACCGACAACCGCACCAGCCCATCGCCAATCCCCAGCTTCGCACGGGTTTCCGGCGGGATGGTCGCGTGGGTCATGATCGCCGGATGCTCGATCAGGCTCTCCACGCCACCCAGACTTTCCGCCAACGCAAAGATCTTCACGTTCTCCAAAAACCGCCGCGCACCGGCCAGGTCGCTGTTCAGGTCAACAGAAATCATCCCGCCAAAACCGCGCATCTGCCGCTTGGCCAGTTCGTGCTGCGGGTGCGAGGTCAGGCCCGGGTAGTAGACGCGCTTGACCTGCGGCTGCTGTTCCAGCCACTGCGCCAGGTCCAGGGCGTTGCTGCAGTGACGTTCCATGCGCAGCGCCAAAGTCTTCACCCCGCGCAGAGTGAGGAACGCATCGAACGGCCCGGAAATCGCGCCGACGGCGTTCTGCAGGAAGCCGAGTTTTTCCGCCAGTTCGGCGTTCTGCCCGACCACGGCAATGCCACCGATCACGTCGGAGTGGCCGTTGAGGTATTTGGTGGTCGAGTGCAGGACGATGTCGAAACCCAACTCCAGCGGGCGCTGGATGTAGGGGCTGGCGAACGTGTTGTCGGCCACGCAGATGATCCCGCGCGCGCGGCAGATGCGCGCGATTGCGGCCAGGTCCGACAGGCTCAGCAGCGGGTTGGTCGGGGTTTCGACCATGACCATGCGCGTGTCGTCCTGCAGCGAGGCTTCGAACGCCGACAGATCGGTCAGGTCGACGAAGCTGAAACGGTGCCCGGCACTGCGCTGGCGGACCTTGTCGAACAGGCGGAACGTGCCGCCGTACAAGTCATTGCCGGAAACGATGTGCGAGCCGGCGTCGAGCAGTTCCAGCACCGTGGAAATCGCCGCCAGCCCCGAGGCGAAGGCGAACGCGCGGGTGCCGCCTTCGAGGTCGGCGACGCAGCGCTCCAGGGCGAAGCGCGTCGGGTTGTGCGAGCGGCCGTAGTCGAACCCCTTGTGCACGCCGGGGCTGTCTTGCAGGTAGGTGGAGTTGGCATAGATCGGCGGCATCAGCGCGCCGGTGGTCGGGTCCGGCTCTTGCCCGGCGTGGATCACCCGGGTGGCGAAGCCTTGGGATTTATCGTCGTGCTGACTCATGCAAGGGATCTCCGTAATTGGTTGAGCATGTCGGTGCGGGTGATCAGGCCATGGAAGCCTGAAGCGTCGGCGATGATCGCGACGAGGCCACGGCTGAGCACCGATTCCAGCTCGGCCAGGCTCGCAGCCGGGGCGAGGGTTTGCAGTTTGTCGGTCATCACACTCGACACCGACTGGCTGAAACGTGCGGCGTCTTCGTGGACGCCGAGGAGGATGTCGGACTCGTCGATCACTCCCACTAGTTGTTTGCCTTCGACCAGCACCGGCAGTTGCGAAACGTCCGCCAGACGCATGCGTTGGAAGGCCGTGAGCAGGGTGTCGTCCGGGCCGACGCTGATCACCCGGCCGTCCTCGAAACGCCGTGCGATCAAATCGCGCAGATCGCCGTAGCCCTTGCGCTGCAACAGGCCCTGATCGGTCATCCACTGGTCGTTGTAGACCTTCGACAGGTAGCGCGTGCCGGTGTCGCAGACAAAGCTGACCACGCGTTTCGGCTCGGTCTGCTCGCGGCAATAACGCAGCGCGGCAGCGAACAGGGTGCCGGTCGATGAGCCACCGAGAATGCCCTCGGCCTTGAGCAACTGGCGGGCATGATCGAAGCTTTCCGCATCGCTGATCGAGTAGGCGTGACGCACGCTGGAGAGGTCGGTGATCGACGGAATGAAGTCTTCGCCGATACCCTCGACCGCCCACGAACCGGGCGTCGGCAAGGTGCCGTCGCGGCTGTATTGCGCCATCACCGAGCCGATCGGATCGGCGAGGACCATTTCCAGATCCGGTTGCACGCGCTTGAAGAAGCGACTCAGCCCGGTCAGCGTGCCGGCCGATCCGACGCCGACGACGATGGCGTCCAGATCATGTTCGGTCTGCGCCCAGATTTCCGGCGCGGTGCTGCATTCATGGGCCAGCGGGTTGGCGGGATTGTTGAATTGGTCGGCGAAAAACGCGCCGGGAATGTCCTTGGCCAAACGCGCGGCGACGTCCTGGTAATACTCGGGATGGCCCTTGCCGACGTCAGAACGAGTGATGTGCACTTCGGCGCCCATGGCCTTCAAGTGCAGGACTTTCTCGGTGGACATCTTGTCCGGCACCACCAGCACCACACGATAGCCTTTGGCCCGGCCGACCAGCGCCAGACCCAGACCGGTATTGCCGGCAGTGGCCTCGACAATCGTCCCGCCCGGTTGCAGGCGGCCGTCACGTTCCGCAGCGTCGATCATCGCCAGACCGATACGGTCCTTGATCGAGCCGCCGGGGTTCTGCGATTCAAGTTTGAGAAACAGCGTGCACGGTCCGGTATCGAAGCGGGTGACCTGCACCAGCGGAGTATTGCCTATCAGCCCAAGCACGGCAGGGCGTGATTCCTTCGACATTTCTTCACCTCTTTATGGTGTTGATCGCGTTCCAATCGCGGGGAAAAGACTCGCGTGCAACTTAGGCGCAGACATCCTCTCTCGCAACCTCTAATCCTTGGAAAATCCAGCCATTTGGATCTAACGATAGAACGAAAACTGGCATGTTGCCCTGAGGTGTCTGATCGTTCCCACGCTCCGCGTGGGACTGCAGCCGGGGACGCTCTGCGTCCCTACGGTCTGAAGATCGCATCCTTCGGCAGCTCCTGCAGGGGCTTCTGTGCATGAGTAGAACTTGTGATGATCTGGAATTTATTGAGTTTGTTTCATTAAGTCCGGTTCCCGACAATACCCGCCATCGAATAAGCATCTGGAGTTGTTTGTCATGGCACTGGCCCATTCCCTTGGATTTCCGCGCATCGGTCGCTACCGCGAACTGAAGAAAGCGCAAGAGGCGTTCTGGAAAGGAGAGCTGCACGAGGCGGGCCTGCGTGACGTCGGGCGTGAGCTGCGCAAGGTCCATTGGAACTTGCAGAAAAACGCTGGCATCGACTTGCTGCCGGTTGGCGATTTCGCCTGGTACGACCAGGTGCTGACCCACTCGCTGATGTTCGGCGTGATCCCCGAGCGCTTCCGCCCGCATGACGGCAAAGCCACGCTGCATACGCTGTTCAGCATGGCCCGAGGCGTCAGCAATACTTGCTGCGGCGAAGGCCACGCTCAGGAAATGACCAAGTGGTTCGACACCAACTATCACTACCTCGTACCGGAATTCAGCGTCGATCAACAATTTCAGCTGGGTTGGGAGCAGCTGTTTGAAGAAACCGAAGAGGCCCGTGCGCTGGGGCACAACGTCAAACCGGTGATCATTGGCCCGCTGACCTATCTGTGGTTGGGCAAAACCAAAGGCGCCGATTTCGACAAGCTCGATTTGCTTGATCGCCTGCTGCCGCTGTACGGCCAGATCTTCGCGCGGCTGGCGGCGTTGGGTGTGGAGTGGGTGCAGATCGACGAGCCGATTCTGGTGCTCGATCTGCCTCAGGACTGGAAGAACGCTTTCGAGCGCGCCTACAACCAGATCCAGCGCGATCCGCTGACAAAACTGCTCGCCACGTACTTCGGTGGTCTGGAAGAAAACCTCGGTCTGGCGGCGAACCTGCCTGTCGATGGCCTGCACATCGATCTGGTGCGCGCGCCGGATCAATACCCGACCATTCTGGATCGTCTGCCGGCCTATAAAGTGCTGTCGCTGGGTGTGGTCAACGGTCGGAACGTCTGGCGCTGCGATCTGCAAAACGCGCTGGCGACACTGCGCCATGCCCATGAGCGTCTGGGTGATCGCTTGTGGGTGGCGCCGTCCTGCTCGTTGCTGCACAGTCCGGTTGATCTGGGCCGGGAAGACCAGCTCGATGCGGAACTCAAGAGCTGGCTGGCGTTTGCCGTGCAGAAGTGCGAAGAGGTCGCCGTGCTCGCCCAAGCGGTCAGCGAGCCGGAAGCGCCGCAGGTGCTGCGCGCACTGGCGCAAAGTCGTTCGGTACAAACCAGCCGCGCTGCCTCGCCGCGTATTCACAAACCGGCGGTGCAAGCGCGGGTCGCGGCGATCACTGCCAGGGATGCGCAACGCCAATCGCCGTTTGCCCAGCGCATCGCCAAACAGCGCGGCAAACTCGATTTGCCGCTGTTTCCGACCACCACCATTGGTTCATTTCCGCAGACGGCGGCGATCCGTCTGGCGCGCCAGGCCTACAAGCAAGGCAAGCTCAGCGCGGCCGATTACACCGATGCGATGCACACGGAGATTCGCCACGCTGTAGAAATTCAAGAACGCCTCGGCCTGGATGTGCTGGTGCACGGTGAGGCCGAGCGCAACGACATGGTCGAATACTTCGCCGAACAACTCGACGGTTATGCCTTCACCCGCTTTGGCTGGGTGCAGAGCTATGGTTCGCGCTGCGTCAAGCCAGCGGTGATTTTCGGTGACCTGAGCCGCTCGAAAGCGATGACGGTCGAGTGGATCCGCTACGCCCAGGGCCTCACCGACAAGGTCATGAAAGGCATGCTGACCGGCCCGGTGACCATGCTGATGTGGTCCTTCGCCCGCGAAGACGTCAGCCGCGAAGTGCAGGCTCGACAACTGGCGCTGGCCATTCGTGACGAGGTGAATGATCTGGAAGCGGCAGGAATCAAAATCGTCCAGATCGACGAAGCGGCGTTCCGTGAAGGCTTGCCGTTACGCCGGGCGCAGTGGCCGGCGTATCTGGAATGGGCAAGCGAAGCGTTCCGCCTGTGCGCCTCCGGCGTGCGCGACGAAACCCAGATCCACACGCACATGTGCTACAGCGAATTCAACGATGTGATCGAGTCGATCGCGGCGATGGATGCCGATGTCATCACCATCGAAACCTCACGGTCGGACATGGAACTGCTTGAGGCATTTGAAGCATTCGCCTACCCGAACGACATCGGCCCGGGCGTCTACGATATTCACTCGCCACGTATTCCCGATGTGACGGAAATGGTCGGCCTGCTGCGCAAAGCTGCCCAGCGCATTCCGGTCGAGCGGCTGTGGGTCAATCCGGATTGCGGGTTGAAGACCCGAGGCTGGCCAGAGACCGAAGCGGCGCTGGTGCACATGGTCAGCGCCGCGCGGCAACTGCGCAAAGAGTGGGCCTGACCCTTTACCGCCCTGGAATACATAACCCCTGTGGGAGCGAGCCTGCTCGCGAAAGCGGTCTCTCAGCTACACATACATCAAGCAAGGAAGCGCAATATCGGTGCACCATCGAACGGGTCCGTCAGATAGTGCGCCCTGACCCCGAAAGTCGTATGTAACCGCTCCGGCGTCAGCACGTGCAGCGGCTCGCCCAATGCCACCAGACGCCCGCGCTCCAGCACCGCCAGGCGATCGCATTTGAGCGCCTGATTGAGATCGTGCAGGGCGATCAGCGTAGTCACCGGCAGTGCGCGCACCACTTGCAGAATGCTCAACTGATGCTGGATATCGAGGTGATTCGCCGGCTCGTCGAGCAGCAGGATCTGCGGGCGCTGCGCCAGTGCGCGGGCGATGTGCACGCGTTGGCGTTCCCCGCCGGAGAGGCTGCGCCAGAGGCGGTTGCGCAGGTGCACGGCGTCGACGTCGACCAGCGCTTGCTCGACGATGGCGTCATCGGCCGGCGACCACGGTTGCAGCGCCGACAACCACGGCGTCCGCCCCAGCGCCACCGCGTCGAACACGCGAATGCCATCGTCGGTATCGGCCTGTTGCTCAACCACCGCGAGCGTCTGCGCGATGCTGCGCCGCGACATTTTGCCCAGCGCCTGACCGCCGAGCTGCACATGGCCCGCGCTCGGTTCGCGCAGGCCGGCGAGCAGTTTCAGCAGCGTAGATTTACCCGAACCGTTCGGCCCGACAATGCCCAGGGTCTCGCCGCGCTGAACATCGAGACTGACACCATTGAGCAACTCGGCACCGCGCACTTTGAAGCCCACACCCGCACAACTCAGAACCGTGTTCATCGCGCCGATCTCCGGCCCACCAGAATCAGCGCGAACACCGGCGCGCCGACCAGCGCAGTGATCACGCCGACCGGAATCACCTGACCCTTGATCAGGGTGCGTGACAGCACATCGGCGGCGATCAGAAACACTGCGCCGCCCAACGCACTGGCAGGCAGAAGGCGCGCATGGCCGGTGCCGAGCAACAACCGCGCGGCGTGGGGAATCACCAGACCGACAAAACCGATCGAGCCGACAATCGACACCATCACCGCCGTCACCAGCGCGGCGCAGCCGATCAGCAGGATCTGTACGCTACGCACGGCAATGCCGAGGGAGGCCGCCGAGTCCGCGCCAAAGGTGAACGCATCCAGCGCCCGGCGATGCCACAGACAAACAACCAAGCCCAACACCGCCACCGGCACCGCCAGCCACACCGACGGCCAGCGCACGCCGCCGAGGTTGCCCAACAGCCAGAACATGATCCCGCGCGCTTGTTCGGAGCTGGCCGAGCGGGTGATCAGAAACGCGGTGAGGGCGTTGAACAATTGCGAACCGGCGATCCCGGCCAGAATGATCTGCCCGGTGCCGCTGGCCGAGCCGCTGACCCTCGCCAACAGGATCACCAGCACGAACGCCGTCACCGCGCCGGCAAAGGCACCGACCGACAATGAAATCGCCCCGGCGCCGACGCCAAGCAGGGCGACCATCACCGCGCCGGTCGAGGCGCCAGCGGAAATACCCAGCAGATACGGATCGGCCAGCGGATTGCGCAGCAGCGATTGCAGGATCACCCCGCACGTCGCCAGGCCGGCGCCGCAGGCCGCCGCGACCAGCGCGCGGGTCAGGCGATAGTTCCAGACGATGCCTTCGTCGATCGGGTCGAGCACATAACCGGCGCCCCACAGCTTGTTGGCCAGCACCTGCAACACTACGCTCGGCTCGATCGAAGTCTCGCCAATGGCCACGCCGCCAATCAGCGCGACCGACAGCGTCAACAGCACCAGCAGCAAACGGATCAGGCGTCTGCTCATGGCGACAGGTCGTAGCCGTTGATGGCGCTGGCCAGTTGTGCGAGGCCGTCGAAGGTGCGCAGGCTGGCCTGCATGGCCATGGCGTCAAGGATGATGATGCGGTTGTGCTTGACCGCGTCCATGTTGCGCGTCACCGGATCACTGCGCAGGAAGGCGAGTTTCTTCTGATAGTCGTCCGCCGGGAAACGTCGACGATCCATGCGCGCGATCACCAGAAATGTCGGGTTGGCCTTGGCGATGGTTTCCCAGCCGACGGTTGGCCATTCTTCATCCGACTCGACCACGTTGCGCACGCCGAGGGTGCTGAGCATGAAATCGGGAACGCCTTTGTGCCCGGCCACGAACGGCTCGATGTCCATCTCGGCGCTGGAGAACCACACCAGGGCGCTGACGTCTTTGCGCTGCTGCTTTTTCGCGGTGGCGATCGACTGCGCGAGGCTGGCTTTAAGCTGCTCATTGAGCTGCTCGCCACGCGCCTGCACATCGAAAATCGCTGCGAGCTGGCTCACGGCTTTGTAGATGCTGTCGATGCGAAACGGCGCCAGCCGCGTGCCGTCCGAACCGACGAGGTTGTCCTTGGCTTCGCAATCGGAGGGCAGCAGATAGGTCGGAATCTTCAGTTCATGAAACTGCTCGCGAGTGCCGACCGCGCCTTGCGGGCCGACCATCCATTCCAGCTCGACGGCAACCAGCTCCGGGCGTTTGGCGATCACCGCTTCGAAACTCGGCTCGTTATCGGCGAGGCGCTCGATCCTGTCGTTCTGCGCTTTGTATGTGCCCAGCACGTCGTTGAACCACAGTGAGGTGCCGACGACTTTGTCGCCCAGGCCCAAGGCGTAGAGCATTTCGGTGCCGGCCTGGCCAATGGTCACCGTGCGCGCAGGCGCGTGCTGAAAGGTCAGGCTGCTGCCACAGTTTTCCACGGTCAGCGGATACGCAGTCGGCGCCGCTTGCGCCAAGGCGCAAAGGCTCAGAGCGGTGAGCAGGGTGGCAACGCGGGGCAGCAGCATGGGGCAGTCTCCAGGGGAACCGTACGGGAGCGGGCGGGTACGGTTGGAAACACACCTCGGGCGCGGTCGTGGAAACTGCGCAAGGCCGGCATAGTGAAAACAAGCACGGCACGATGTCCTTCCCGGACACCCCGCCGGTTAGTCAGTCACTGTGCCGGCAGGTCTCCTGACTGATGCGTCATCGCCACGCTCCGGCCTTCCCGGGATTCACCCAGTGGCAGTCGAGGAGCAGGCTCGGCACCTACAGTTGCGGGGGCAGTTCCGATTGATGCTATTCAAGCATTTCGGATTCCCTATTAATTCCGTGTGGAAACCGGCGGCGGCATGGTAGTCGATTTGCGCGGTGGAGGGGGAGGCGAATCTGCGACAGCGTCGATTTTGCCGTTGGCATTGCAATCGGCCGTACGCACTGATTAATATACGATCCATATACATTTCGTATCGGATATAGATGTGGGCATCGTAAAGATTTCAGAGGACATGCACGAGAACCTGCGCATTTCCAGCAACGCCCTCAGCCGCTCGATCAACGCGCAGGCCGAGCACTGGATGCGCATCGGCATGCTCGCCGAGCTGCATCCCAACCTCGACCACAGCGCCATTTGCCGCCTGCTGATCCGCGCCGAACAGAACGGCGGACTGGATCTGCAACAACTGACTCAGGAAGCCGTCAGCGCATGAGAAACCAGATCAAGATCAACACGCCGGCCGACATCGAAAAATCCCGCGCTGCCGGCAAACTCGCCGCTGAGGTGCTGGCGATGCTGGTGCCGCATGTGAAGGCCGGGGTGACCACCGATGAGCTGGACCGGTTGTGCAACGATTACATCGTCAATGTGCAGAAAGCCGTGCCGGCCAACGTCGGTTATCACGGCTTTCCGAAAACCGTCTGCGCGTCGGTCAATGACGTGGTGTGCCACGGGATTCCATCGGGTACGCCATTGAAAGACGGCGACATCGTCAACCTCGACATCGCCGTGATCAAGGATGGCTGGTTCGGTGATACCAGCCGCATGTATGTCGTGGGTGAGGCGAGCCCCGAGGCGCAGCACCTGATCAAGACCACTTACGACGCGATGTGCGCGGGCATTCGCGCAGTGAAACCGGGTGCAACGCTGGGCGATATCGGTTACGCGATCCAGAGCCTGGCGGAGGCGGAGGGCTTCAGCGTGGTACGCGAGTACTGCGGCCATGGCATCGGCAAGGTCTATCACGATGAGCCGCAGATCCTGCATTACGGCTTTCCCAATCAAGGGCTGAAGCTCAAGGCCGGGATGATTTTCACCGTGGAACCGATGCTCAATGCCGGCAAACGCCATGTGAAGAACATGCCGGATGGCTGGACGGTGCTGACCAAGGATGGCTCGTTGTCGGCGCAGTGGGAGCATATGGTCGCGGTGACGGAGAGCGGGTTTGAAGTGCTGACGGCTTGGCCGGATGAGATTGAAGGGTACCGGGCCATTGGCTGATACCGTGTCGCCTGCTTGCCCTCACCCTAGCCCTCTCCCAATGGGAGAGGGGACTGACCGAGGTGTTGTTGCGAGATACGCCGACGTGCGATACCGAGTCGAACTTACATTTTGAACAGCATGAAGATCGGCTCCCTTTCCCCCTCGCCCACCGTGGGGGAGAGGGTTGGGGTGAGGGGGTAGACCAACTGACTCAGCGCAATCAGTGAGCACCGGCAGCCTTGTTCAAATCGCTCTCGGTCCACTCGGTATAAACACAAGCATCCGCCGTCGCCCAGCGCACCCGGACCGGATCGCCGGCCTTGAGTGGCATGCCCGCTGCCGACAGCGCTTTCACCGTCATCGACGTCCCGCCCGCAGTGACCACGCTGCACGTCTGGCTCTCACCAAGAAACAGCACCTCCACAACATTCGCCGATACCTCATTCCAACCCGCCGCCAGCGGCTCATCGAGCGCCTGCTGCGTGCTCAACGCCAAGGCTTTTTCCGGACGCACCATCAGCAGCACATCCTGATCAGTGTGCAACCCGGACGTCAGCCGAATCGACAATGACTGCCCCTCGAAACTCGCTGCCGCATTCCCTTGCGCCTTGAGCTTGAGGAAGTTCGAATTGCCCAGAAACGACGCGACAAACGCATTCGGCGGATTCTGATAAAGGTCATACCCGCTGCCCAAGCCGACAATCTTGCCGTGGCTGAAAATCGCGATGCGTTGCGACAGCCGCATGGCTTCTTCCTGGTCGTGGGTCACGTAAACGATGGTGATACCCAGGCGCCGGTGCAGCTGGCGCAGTTCATCCTGCAAGTCCTCGCGCAGCTTCTTGTCCAGCGCGCCCAGCGGTTCGTCCATCAGCAGGATGCGTGGCTCGTAAACCAGCGCCCGGGCGATGGCGACACGTTGTTGCTGACCGCCGGACAGTTGCGAAGGGCGGCGATGGGCGAACTGTTCGAGCTGCACCAGTTTGAGCATCGCATCGACGCGCTTTTCGCGCTCGGCGGCAGCCAGTTTACGGATCGCCAAAGGGAAGGCGATGTTGTCGCGCACCGACAGATGCGGGAACAGCGAGTAACGCTGAAAAACCATGCCGATGTCGCGCTTGTGCGGCGGCACTTTGACCAGCGACTGGCCGTTGACGAGGATCTCGCCGCTGCTCGGTGTTTCAAAACCGGCGAGCATCGACAGCGTGGTGCTTTTGCCCGAGCCGCTGGAGCCGAGGAAGGTGAGGAATTCGCCGTCCTTGATGTCCAGCGAGATATTGTCGACGGCAGCGAAATCGCCGTAGTGCTTGTTCAGGTTGCGCAGGCTGACCAGGGGTTTGTCGCTCTGCTGGGATGCGTCTTTGATCACGGCACTCATGTCGTACTCCTGGGCGCTCAGGCGCTGATTTCGTTGCGCCGGCGCAGGGCGGCGGCGATCACCATGACCAACACTGACAGGCCGATCAGCAGCGTCGAAGCGACGGCGATCACCGGGGTCAGGTCCTGGCGCAGGGTGGTCCACATTTTCACGGGAAGGGTTTGCAGAGTCGGGCTCGCCATCATCACGCTGAGCACCACTTCGTCCCACGAAACGAGGAAGGCGAAGAGGGCGCCGGCGACCATGCCCGGACGGATCGCCGGAAACGTCACCTTGAACACCGCTTGCAGGCGCGAGGCACCGCAGATCACCGCCGCGTCTTCAATCGACTGATCGAACAGCTTCAGCGAGTTGATGATCGAGATGATGGTGAACGGCAGCGCGACGATCACATGGCTGACGACGAAGGCGAACATGGTCCCGGTATAGCCGAGCTTGAGAAACAGCGCGTACACCGCCACGGCGATGATCACCAGCGGCACGATCATCGGCAGGGTGAACAGGCCGTAGAGCATCTCGCGGCCGGGAAAGCGTCCGCGCACCAGCGCAAACGCGGTCGGCAAACCGAGGGCCACGGCGCAGATCGTGGTCAGCACGGCAACCTTGAGGCTGGCGGCAGCGGCGTTCATCCAGTCGGGGTTGGAGAAAAACTGGCCGTACCATTTCAGCGTCCAGCCCGGTGGCGGGAACACCAGCCACTGCGAGGAGCCGAACGACAGCAGCACGATGAACACGATCGGCAACAGCAGGAACAGACCGATCAGCCCAGTCGTGGCGTAGAGGCCGAAACGCATGCGCCGGCTCATGGCATTGGGGGTCAGGAGCATGTCGGCTTACCTCGCGTTACTGGCGCCAACCGGGGATTCCGGTTGAAGCTTCAGGTAGAAGTAGAACAGCACCAGGGTGATTGCGATCAACAACGCGGCGCCGGCACTGGCCAGGCCCCAGTTGAGGAACGATTGCACCTGCTGAATGATGAACTCCGGCAGCATCATGTTTTGCGCCCCGCCGAGCAGCGCCGGGGTGACGTAGTAACCGAGCGACATCACGAACACCATCAAACCGCCGGACGCCAGACCCGGCCGGCACAGCGGCAGGAACACCCGGAAGAAGTTGGTCCACGGACTGGCACCGCAGATCGAGCCGGCCTGCAGGATCATCGGGTCGATGGCCTGCATGGTCGCCTGCAACGGCAGCACGATGAACGGGATCATGATGTAGCTCATGCCGATCACCACGCCCGTGAGGTTGTGCACCATCTCCAGCGGTTGATCGATGATGCCCAGCGCCATCAGCGCCTTGTTGATCACGCCCGAGGCTTGCAGCAACACCAGCCACGAATAGGTGCGGGCGAGCAGGCTGGTCCACATCGACAGCAGCACGATGTTGAGGATCCAGCGCCCCCAGCCGCGCGGCACCAAAGTGATCGCCCAGGCCAGCGGAAAGCCCAGCAGCAGGCTGAACAGCGTCACCAGCCCGGCCACCGAAAAGGTGTTGAGCAGCACTCGCGCATAGGCCGAGTTGGCGAACAGTTGTTCGTAGTTGCCGAGACCCGGCACAGGTTCGAGCACACCGCGCAGCAGCAGGCCAATCAACGGCGCCAGAAAGAACAGGCCGAGGAACAGCAGCGCCGGGACGAGGTTGCCGGCGCCGCGCCAGCGTTGCTTGAAAGCCGAACCGGCAGCGCCGGCGGCGCTCCCGGTGGCAGTGGAAGAACGGGGCGCAGTGGCCGCGATTTTCATTTGACCAGCCATTCGTTCCACCGTGTCGCGATAGCCGGACCGTTCTTGGCCCAGTAAGCGAAATCAAGGGTGATCTGATCCTTGGCGTAAGCCGTCGGCAGGTTGGGGGCCAGCGTCGAATCCAGACGCTCCACACTGTCGAGGTTGACCGGCGCGTAGGCGGTCAGGTTGGAGAAGTCGGCCTGGCCTTTGGCGCTGCTGGCATTGGCGAGGAACTTCATCGCCGCATCTTTGTTTTTCGAGCCTTTGGGGATGACCAGAATGTCGGCCATGACTAGGTTCTGTTTCCAGCTCACGCCGACCGGTGCGCCGTCTTCCTGCAAGGCGTGCACACGGCCATTCCAGAACTGGCCCATGCTCGCTTCGCCGGACGCGAGCAGTTGCTGCGACTGCGCGCCGCCGCCCCACCAGACGATGTCTTTCTTGATGGTGTCGAGTTTCTTGAAGGCGCGATCCAGATCCAGCGGGTAGAGCTTGTCGGCAGGTACGCCATCGGCCAGCAGCGCCAGTTCGAGCACGCCGGGGCTTGGCCATTTGTACAGGGCGCGTTTGCCGGGCCAGGTCTTGGTATCGAACAGCGCGCTCCAGTCCTGCGGCTTGTTGGCGCCGAGCTTGCCTTCGTTGTAGCCGAGGACGAAGGAGAAGAAGAACGAGCCGACGCCGTGATCGCTGACGAAGCGCGGGTCGATCCTGTCGCGCTGGATCACTTTGAAGTCGAGGGGTTCAAGCAGGCCTTCGGCAGCGGCGCGCAGGGCGAAATCGGCTTCGACATCGACCACGTCCCACTGCACGTTGCCGCTTTCGACCATGGCCTTGAGTTTGCCGTAGTCGGTGGGGCCGTCCTGGACGACGGTGATGCCGCTGGCCTTGCTGAACGGATCGGCCCAGGCCTGTTTCTGCGCATCCTGGGTGCTACCGCCCCAGCTGACAAAATTCACGCTTTCGGCAGCCATTGCAGCCTGGCCGGTAACGCTGAGCAGTCCCGCGAAAAAGATCGCGGTTGCAGCTTTGTTCAACACCATGTTCACGCCCTCATTGTTGTGTTTTTGAGCGGGCCTTGCGTTGTTGCCCGCCTGTCGGGAGCAGTAGCTGGACGCTTCGTTGGAACGTCCGATCTATGGAATATCATATTATGGTATTCCAAACTTTGTGCAAGCACTTTGCCTTACCGGTTATCTGGCGGATCTGTCTTTCCGGTCTTCATCCAAATGTGTAGCGAATGAAACTGTGGCGAGGGGATTTATCCCCGTTGGGCTGCGGAGCAGCCCTGAAAGCGGGACATGCGATATTTCTGGCGGATCGCGTTGGCAGGAATCGGGGCCGCTTCGCAGCCCGACGGGGATAAATCCCCTCGCCACAGGGGAGTATCGATAACAGGGTTATTCGGTGAACGGAATGCTCTCAACCACCTCAAGGTCATACCCGGTCAACCCCGCGTACTTCAGCGGCGGGCCGAGGTGGCGCAACTTGCCCACTCCCAGATTCTGCAGAATCTGCGCCCCCGTCCCGACCTCGGAATAAATCCGCGATTGCGAACGGCTGAACTGCCGTGGCGGCTGGGTCAACTGCGGCACGCGCTCGAGCAAGGCCTGCGACGATTCATGATTGGCCAGTACCACCACAACCCCATGACCTTCCGCCGCGACCCGTTGCAGCGCCGCCCACAGCGTCCAGTTCGTTGGCCCGCTGTACTCGGCGCCGACCAGGTCGCGCAGCGGATCGATCACATGCACGCGCACCAGTGTCGGCTCCTCGCGGCGCAGATCGCCCATGACCATCGCCATGTGCACGCCGCCTTCGATGCGATCCTCGAAGGTGATCAAACGGAACGTGCCATGCACCGTCGGCAGCTCACGTTCGCCGATGCGTTCGATAGTGTGCTCGGTGCTCAGGCGGTAGTGGATCAGGTCGGCAATCGTGCCGATCTTGATCCCATGCTTGCGCGCGAACTGCTCCAGATCCGGGCGGCGCGCCATGGTGCCGTCGTCGTTCATCACTTCGACGATCACCGAGGCCGGGGTGAAACCGGCCAGACGCGCCAGATCGCAACCGGCCTCGGTGTGCCCGGCGCGAGTCAGCACGCCACCTTCCTTGGCGCGCAGCGGGAAGATGTGGCCGGGCTGCACCAGGTCTTCGGCGCGGGCATTCGGCGCGACCGCGGCGGCAACGGTGCAGGCCCGGTCGGCGGCAGAAATGCCGGTAGTCACGCCAACCGCCGCTTCGATCGACACGGTAAATGCAGTGCTGAACACGCTGCCGTTGGCGGGTACCATTTGCTCCAGGCCCAGACGCTGGCAATGTTCGTCGGTCAGGGTCAGGCAGATCAGCCCGCGTGCTTCGCGGGCCATGAAGCTGATAGCCTCCGGTGTGCAACGATCAGCGGCCAGCAGCAGGTCGCCTTCGTTCTCGCGGTCTTCGTCATCGACCAGCAGGACCATTTTGCCGAGGCGATAATCTTCGATGATTTCTTCGATGCTGTTGAAGGCCATGCTGGACTCTCAGGGTTCGTTGGAAATATATTGGTATACCATAATACAAAATCAACAAAGAGGTCACTATGAAGGCGTACTGGATTGCACATGTGGATATAGCCGATGCCGAGCACTACAGCCAATACACCCAGCGCACCCCGCAGGCGATTGCCGCATTCGGCGGCAAGTTTCTCGCCAGAGGCGGGCGCAGCGAAGCGATGGAAGGACGGCAGACGCCACAGCGCACGGTGATCATCGAGTTTGAAAGCTACGAAACAGCCGTCGCGTGCTACCGCTCGGCGGCGTATCAGGAGGCGAAAAGTTATCGCGAAGAATGGGCGAGGGCGGAGATCATCATCGTTGAAGGCATCAACCCACTCTGAAGCCTAGGGTATTGATCGTTCCCACGCTCCGCGTGGGAACGCAGCCCGGGACGCTCCGCGTCCCTTTCAAAGCCGAACGCGGAGCGTCCGTAGAGGCATTCCCACGCGGAGCGTGGGAACGATCAGGGGGAAGGTGATTTTTAGCGCATGAAATGGATCTTGCCGCTGTCATCATTGCCCATGTAAATCCCGTAAACCCCAGCCTGGCGCTCTTCGATATAGCGCTCGAGGATCTGCCGGATCGCCGGGTAGTAGATCTGCTCCCACGGAATCTCTTCCGGGGCGAAGAACTTGTAATCCATGGTCTCCGGCCCGTACTGCCCGGTGATCTCCAGGGCGATGGCGCGGAATATGATGTACACCTCGCTGATTTTCGGCACGCTGAAGATCGAATACGGCGAGACGATTTCCGCGCGCACGCCGCTTTCTTCCCAGACTTCGCGCAGCGCCGCCTGTTCGGTGGTCTCACCGCTTTCCATGAAACCGGCCGGCAGCGTCCAGGTGCCCGGGCGCGGGGGAATCGCCCGTTGGCACAAGAGGTATTTGCCGTCCTGCTCGATGATGCAGCCGGCAATGATCTTCGGATTGACGTAGTGGATGTAGCCGCAGCCGCGGCACATCAGGCGCTCGTGCGTATCACCCGGCGGCGTCTGCTGACCGAGGTCAGGGCCACCGCATTTCGGGCAAAAGCTCGGGCTGAACATGTCATTGACCTATGCGGGGTTCTTTCAGCGCGATCGGCAGGGTGATCGCCGGGGTGCCTTTGACGGCGACGCCGGTTTCTTCCTGCTTGCGCTTGAGGTAATCGAGGGCCACGGCAGCCGCCGCGCGGACGTGATCGACACACGCCTGATGCGCCGCCAGCGGATCGCCGCTCTTGATCGCCTCGACCATTTTTTCCATCTCGTGATTACTCGCGCCACGACGGTTTTCCTGGGACACCGAAGTGGCCCGCAAGTAACTGATGCGCGCCTGCAACTGGCGCAGCTGGGTGGCGGCGACATGGTTGCCCGAGCCTTCGAGCAGCACGTCGTAGAAGCCCTGCACCGAGTCGATGACCTGTTGCAGCTCGCCGTCCTTGAGCGCCTTGCGGTTGTCGTCGAGGGCTTTTTCCAGGGCCTTGATGTCCTTGGCTTTGGCACGCAGGGTGAACAACTGCACGATCAAGCCTTCGAGCACGCAACGCAGTTCGTAGATATCGACGGCGTCGTCGAGGGTGATGATGGCTACGCGCGGGCCTTTGGCATCGGCGAATTCGACGAGACCTTCGGATTCGAGGTGACGCAAGGCTTCGCGCACCGAAGTGCGGCTGACACCGAGGCGATCGCACAGGTCGCGTTCGACCAGGCGATCACCTGGCATGAGCTGGAAATTCATGATCGCGCTACGCAGTTTGTCCAGCACGATTTCGCGCAGGGTAACGGGGTTGCGATTGACCTTGAAGCTGTCGTCGAGTGGCTGGCGTTTCATGGGGTCCGCTCTTGAGCTTGGCTGTCCATGCCAGACGGGCATCAAAACAGCCGAGGGTTAACTGGAGGCCTCGGCGTCGGCTTCGGCAAAGGCTTCACGGGCCAGCCGGAAACTGTCCACGGCCGCCGGAACGCCGGAATAAATGCCGACCTGAAGCAGAATTTCGCGTATTTGCTCACGACTCAGGCCGTTACGCAAGGCGCCACGCACATGCAGCTTGAGTTCATGCGGGCGGTTGAGCGCCGAGATCATTGCCAGGTTGATCATGCTGCGCTCCTTGAGCGACAGACCCTCACGCCCCCATACATGGCCCCAGCAGTATTCGGTGACCATTTCCTGCAGCGGACGGGTGAAATCGTCGGCGTTGTCTATCGAGCGCTGAACATAGGCTTCGCCCAATACCTGGGTGCGGATTTTCAGACCTTTTTCGTACTTATCGTTACTCATCATTCCTCCTCACAACACAGATCCCCTTGTTGGAATGAACCCTGTGGTGAGGGGATTTATCCCCGACGGGGTGCGAAGCACCCCCAATACCTGCAACGGCGATTTGCCAGATATTCCGCGCGCAATGGTTTTACGACTGCTTCGCAGCCGGTCGGGGATAAATCCCCTCACCACAATGGGTCGTCCCACAGTGGGAGTTGTGTGGATCCGTCAGGTCAAGGCAGGCAACGCACCCAACTTGCCCTTGTGATAAATCATCGGCGTCACCGGTTGCTCGGGCAGGATCAGGTTCTTCACTGCGCCGACAATGATCGCGTGATCGCCGCCGTCGTATTCACGCCACAACTCGCACTCGATGATCGCCGTGGCCTTGGCCAGAATCGGGTTGCCCAGATCGCTCAGGTGCCACTCGATGCCCTTGGCCTTTTCCTTGCCCTTGCCGGCGAACGCGTAGGCTTCGGCAGTCTGCTCGGCGGAGAGCAAATGGATGGCGAATTTCTTGCTGTCGCGCAGTACCGGGTAGGTGTCGGACGCATAGTTGGGGCAGAACAGCACCAGCGCCGGGTCGATCGACAGCGCGCTGAACGCGCTGGCGGTGATACCGACGATGCCGCCGTCCGGGTCGAGGGTGGTGACCACCGTGACGCCGGACGGAAACGAGCTCATAACGTCTTTGTAAATGCCGGGTTCGATCATTTCGCAGGACTCCTAGCGCATCACAAACGGATCAGGCATTGGCGCCTGGGAGAGGTTGATCCACACCGTTTTCAGTTCGGTGTAGGCCAGCACCGAATCGATGCCGCTTTCGCGTCCATAGCCACTGTTCTTGAAGCCGCCGATCGGCGCCATCGCCGACACCGCGCGGTAAGTGTTGACCCAGATGATCCCCGAGCGCACATCGCGCGCCAGACGATGGGCGCGGCCGAGGTCACGGGTCCAGATGCCGGCGGCGAGGCCGAACTGTGAGTCATTGGCGATCGCCAGCGCTTCGGCTTCGTCTTTGAAACGAATCACCGAGGCGACCGGGCCGAAGACTTCTTCCTGCATGATCTTCATCGAATTGCGGTCGCATTCGAACAGCGTCGGCTCGTAGAACCAGCCTTCGCCGAGATCCGCCGGACGCTTGCCACCGGTGCGCAAACGCGCGCCTTCGGCGATCGCATCGGCGACCAGACCTTCGACCACCGCCAGTTGCTGCGCGGTGGCCATCGGCCCCATTTCACTGTTGTCTTCCTGTGGGTTGCCGATGCGGATGCGCTGGGCGCGCTCGACCAGACGATTGACGAATTCGTCGTAGATTTCGTCCTGCACCAGCAAGCGCGAACCGGACACGCAACTCTGCCCGGACGCCGCGTAGATGCCGGCAATCGCACCGTTAATTGCACTGTCGAGATCGGCGTCGGCGAAGATGATATTCGGCGACTTGCCGCCCAGCTCCAGCGACAGCTTGGCGAAATTCTCGGCGCTGCTGCGCACTACATGCCGCGCCGTGGCCGCGCCGCCGGTGAAGGCGATCTTGCGGATCAGCGGATGACGGGTGAGGGCGGCGCCGGTGCTCGGGCCGTAGCCGGTAACGACGTTGACCACGCCCGGCGGAATCCCGGCTTCGAGGGCCAGGCGTGCCAGCTCGAGAATGGTCGCCGAGGCGTGCTCGGACGGCTTGATCACAATCGTGTTGCCGGCGGCGAGGGCCGGGGCCAGTTTGATCGCGGTCAGGTACAGCGGGCTGTTCCATGGAATGATCGCGGCGACCACACCCATGGCTTCATGCACGGTGTAGGCAAACAGGTCAGGCTTGTCCAACGGCAGGGTGCCGCCTTCAAGCTTGTCAGCGAGGCCTGCGGTGTAGTGGAAGAACTCCGGCAGATAGCTGACCTGGCCACGGGTTTCGCGGATCAGCTTGCCGTTGTCGCGGCTTTCCAGCTGCGCGAGGTGTTCCTTGTTTTCTGCGATCAGATCACCGAGGCGGCGCAGCAGTTTGCCCCGCGCAGTGGCGGTCAGGCCGCGCCACGCCGGGCTGTCGAAGGCATTTTGCGCTGCTTGCACGGCGCGTTCGACGTCCGCTTCATCGGCGTCGGGCAGTTCCGCCCAGGCTTGCGCGGAGGCCGGGTTGAGGCTTTCGAAGGTCTTGCCGGAGAGGGCGTCGACCCAGTCTCCGCCGATGCACATCTGGAAGCGTGCGAGTGTCATGCAACGATCCCCTTTATATGGTTTTGTCGGGCGTGTGCGAATTGGAGAAATTCCAGCAGCATCTGGTTGACCAGACGCGGCGACTCTACCGGCATCATATGCCGTTGCTCGGGCAGCACGGCAACCTTCGCAGCGGGGATGCGTCGGGCCAGTTGCTCGGCCATTTCCGGCGTCGAGCCGGGGTCGAGTTCGCCGGTGGCGATCAGCGTCGGCGCCTGAATGCTGCTCAGGTCGTCGGCGCGGTACATGTCCTGGGTGGCGAACAATTCATAAGTGGTCAGGTAGCCCTGCGGATCGTTGTTGGCCAAGGTCTGGCGCAACGCGGCGATCTGCGCCGGGTTGGCCGCCTGATATTCACGGCTGAACCAGCGCGACAACGCCGCTTCGGCATTGGCGTCCGGGCCATGTTCGGCAGCCTGCGCAGTGCGGGCAATGACGCCAGCACGCTGTTCTTCGCTGCGGTTGAACACGCTGTTCAACACCACCAGGCTTTGCAGGCGCTCCGGGTAATGCAGGGCGAAGGCCCGCGCGACCAGGCCGCCCATGGAGAAACCGATCACCGCTGCCTGGGGCAGATTGAGGTGATCGAGCAGCTCGAGCAACTGATCGGCGTAACCGAGCAGGTCGGTGCCGCTGGCCGGGCGCGGGCTGGCGCCGTGGCCGAGCATGTCGTAGGCGATCACCTGGTACTGGCTGGCGAGGCCGACAATCTGCCCGCCCCACATTTCTTTGTTCAGGCCCACGCCGTGGATCAAAACCACGGGCTGGCCTTGGCCGGTCGCCAGGTAACTGGTGCCAGCCGGGGTGAGTTCAGCGGTGAGCCGAATCATGGAGCGCTCCTGCAATGCCTTTTTATTGTGATTACTGGGCTTTTTCGGCAGCCAGTTCTTCCAGATCGATGTAGCGGTTGCCGATGCGCGGGTGCAGGCGGCCACCGTCGGCGCAACCGAGCACGACGACGATTTCGTCGGCACGCGGCGCGTCTTCGATCTGCATTTCCAGGGTGATGTAGTGCGAACGCAGGCCTTCGTCGTCCTTGTGCATCATCGGGATCTGAATTGAAGTGCCCGGGCCGCCGCGCTTGTTGGTAAAGCTCAGGTAGCTCTTGGCTTTTACCGCTTCGCGATAGTGATTGCCGAAGCGCAGGGTGTGGATCACCGCCGATGCGTGCTCGATTTCGCCATCAGCGCCGACGACCGCCGCTTTGCCGTAGGCCTCGATCTTCTCGGCACCGCCGATGATCCCGACCAGACGCTCGACCATCATTGCGCCGAGGTCGGAGCAGTTGGCGCGGATCTGCGGCTTGAGGTCTTCGACAAAACCGTTGCCCACCCACGGGTTCTTCATCACCACGGCGAGGCCGACCATGGTCACCGGCTTGTCAGTAGCCTTGCCGCCTTCGATGAAGGTTTCTTCGACATAGCTGACGATCTTGCGAATTTCGAAACTCATGAGCTGCTCCGTTGGGGGATTGAGAGTGTCTGTGCGTCTGATGGTATACCATAATACCGATCCTGCAAGTCCCCTCCGCAACAATTGCGTCATCCATCCTACGAATGGCTGCGCATTCACCCTTTGTCGCAAAACCAACCATCACTACAAACCCTGTGGGAGCGAGCCTGCTCGCGAAAGCGGTGGTTCAGCCAATAAACAGGGTGACTGATACACCGCATTCGCGAGCAGGCTCGCTCCCACAGGGAAAATGATGGGTTACAGAGGGCCGCTTTCGGTTAACAAAAGATAACGCGGCGCCGATTGTCAGACATTTGCAAAGCCCGATAGGATGAGCCAGCTTCCGAAGGGGCTCTGGATTGCGGGTTTCAGGACTATGCTTCTGAAACGCCACTAGCCGAGCACCCTTGCGGCGCCCTTGAAGGCCCGATGGCCCAACAATAATAAATAGGGGAAGGTCTATGAGTCGTTGCCGCCCGCCGGCGTTACGCAACACCGCGTTGCTGGCCACAGCACTCTCGCTGCTGGGCTTCGCCACGTTATCGGCACCTGTGATTGCCGCCGAGGCCCCGGCTGACGTGGTCTATGCCACCGAATCGGCCAAGGCCGCAAAAAGCCTGATTCTTGATGTCGTCCACGCTGGCGCGCGTCTGGTCGCGGTCGGCGATCGCGGGCACATCGTCTATTCCGATGATCAGGGCAAAACCTGGACCCAGGCCAAGGTGCCAACGCGGCAACTGCTCACCGCCGTGTATTTCGTCGACGACAAAAACGGTTGGGCCGTGGGCCACGACGCGCAGATTCTCGCCAGCGCAGACGGCGGTCTGACCTGGACCAAACAATTCGAAGACCTCGCACGCGAATCGCCGCTGCTCGACGTCTGGTTCAAGGACGCCAGCAGCGGCTTTGCCGTGGGCGCCTACGGCACGCTGCTGGAAACCACCGACGGCGGCAAAAACTGGGAAGACGTCAGCGACCGCCTCGACAATGAAGACCAGTTCCACCTCAACGCCATCGCCGCCGTGAAAGACGCCGGGCTGTTCATCGTCGGCGAGTCCGGCAGCATGTTTCGCTCCGCCGATGACGGCCAGACCTGGGAAAAACTCGAAGGCCCGTACGAAGGTTCGCTGTTCGGCGTGATCGGCACGGCGCAGCCGCAGACACTGCTGGCGTACGGCTTGCGCGGCAATCTTTACCGCTCCACTGATTTCGGCAGCAACTGGGAGCAGGTCGAACTCAAAGCCGCACGCGGTGCGCTGGAGTTCGGCCTGTCCGGCGGCACGCTGCTGGAAGACGGCTCGATCGTCATCGTCGGCAACGGCGGCTCGGTGATCAGCAGCAGCGACAACGGCGAAACCTTCAGCGTGTTCAACCGCCCGGATCGCATTTCGCTGTCGTCGGTCACCGCCGCGGGCAACGGCAACCTGATTCTGACCGGGCAGGGTGGCTTGCACATCACCCAGCCAAACGGTGCCGAGACCAATAACAAGAAGGCGGGGCTATGACTTCCTTGATCACTCCTCAGCAGGAAAAGGCGACGGTTCTCGAGCGCCTGATCTTCAACAACCGTCCGGCCGTGATCCTGATCTGCCTGGTGGTGAGCATTTTCCTGTTCTGGCAGGCCACGCTGATTCGGCCGTCGACCAGTTTTGAAAAAATGATCCCGCTGCAGCATCCCTTCATCGAAAAGATGATGGAGCACCGCAACGATCTGGCGAACCTCGGCAACACCGTGCGTGTTTCGGTGGAAGCCACCGACGGCGACATCTTCTCCAAGGAGTACATGGAGACCCTGCGCCAGATCAACGACGAAGTGTTCTACATTTCCGGCGTCGACCGTTCCGGCCTCAAATCGCTGTGGAGCCCGAGCGTACGCTGGACCGAAGTGACCGAAGAGGGTTTCGCCGGCGGCGAAGTGATTCCGCAGAGCTACAACGGTTCCCAGGACAGCCTCGATCTGCTGCGCAACAACGTGCTCAAGTCCGGCCAGGTCGGGCGTCTGGTGGCCAACGACTTCAAGTCGAGCATCGTCGACATCCCGCTGCTGGAGGCCTATCCGGACCCGCAGGATCAGGGCAAGTTGCTGGCGCTGGACTATCGCCAGTTCTCCCATGAGCTCGAAGACAAGATCCGCAACAAGTTCGAAGCGCAGAACCCCAACATCAAGATCCACATCGTCGGTTTCGCCAAGAAAGTCGGTGACCTGATCGACGGTCTGGTGATGGTAGTGCTGTTCTTCGGTGTCGCCTTCGTCATCACCCTGATTCTGCTGCTGTGGTTCACCAACTGCCTGCGCAGCACCATCGCGGTGTTGAGCACGACGCTGGTGGCGGTGGTCTGGCAACTCGGGTTGATGCACTTCTTCGGCTTCGGCCTCGACCCGTATTCGATGCTGGTGCCGTTCCTGATTTTCGCCATCGGCATTTCCCACGGCGTGCAGAAGATCAACGGTATTGCCCTGCAATCCAGCGAGGCCGATAACGCCCTGACCGCTGCACGGCGCACCTTCCGCCAGTTGTTCCTGCCGGGGATGATCGCGATTCTGGCCGATGCGGTGGGCTTCATTACCCTGCTGATCATCGACATCGGCGTGATCCGTGAACTGGCAATCGGCGCGTCTATCGGCGTTGCGGTGATCGTGTTCACCAACCTGATCCTGCTGCCGGTGGCGATTTCCTATGTCGGCATCAGCAAGCGCGCGATTGCCAAGAGCAAGAAGGACGCCAACCGCGAGCACCCGTTCTGGCGCCTGCTGTCGAACTTCGCCAGCCCGAAAGTTGCGCCGATTTCGGTAGCGCTGGCGCTGATCGCCTTCGGTGGCGGCCTCTGGTACAGCCAGAACCTGAAGATCGGCGACCTCGACCAGGGCGCGCCGGAACTGCGTCCGGACTCGCGCTACAACAAGGACAACAACTTCATCATCAGCAACTATTCCACCAGCTCCGACGTGCTGGTGGTGATGGTCAAGACCAAGGCCGAAGGCTGCTCGCGCTACGAAGCCATGGCGCCGATCGATCAGCTGATGTGGAAGATGCAGAACACCGAGGGCGTACAGTCGGCGATCTCGCTGGTGACCGTGTCCAAGCAGATGATCAAGGGCATGAACGAGGGCAACCTGAAATGGGAAACCCTGTCGCGCAACCCGGACGTACTGAATAACTCGATCGCCCGCGCCGATGGCCTGTATAACAACAGCTGCTCGCTGGCGCCAGTGCTGGTTTTCCTCAACGACCACAAGGCCGAAACCCTCGATCGTGCGGTCAACGCGGTGCAGGAGTTTGCCAAGGAAAACAACAAGGATGGCCTGGAATTCATCCTCGCTGCCGGTAACGCCGGGATCGAAGCGGCCACCAACGAAGTCATCAAACAGGCTGAGCTGACCATCCTGATTCTGGTGTACATCTGCGTGGCAGTGATGTGCATGATCACCTTCCGCTCATGGGCAGCGACCCTGTGCATCGTCTTGCCGCTGGTGCTCACCTCGGTGCTCGGCAACGCGCTGATGGCGTTCATGGGCATCGGCGTGAAAGTCGCGACGCTGCCGGTGGTGGCGTTGGGTGTGGGGATCGGCGTGGATTACGGCATCTACATCTACAGCCGCCTCGAAAGTTTCCTGCGTGCCGGGCTGCCGTTGCAGGAAGCCTATTACCAGACCCTGAAGTCGACCGGTAAAGCGGTGCTGTTCACCGGCCTGTGCCTGGCGATCGGCGTGTGCACCTGGATCTTCTCGGCGATCAAGTTCCAGGCCGACATGGGCCTGATGCTGACCTTCATGCTGCTGTGGAACATGTTCGGCGCGCTGTGGCTGCTGCCGGCGCTGGCCAAGTTCCTGATCAAGCCTGAGAAGCTGGCGGGGCAGAAGGGCAATTCGCTGTTTGCTCATTGATCTGACAGGCTGAAACGACAAAGCCGCAACCTTGAGGGGTTGCGGCTTTTTTTGTGCTTCAAGATCAAGAGCCCCTCACCCTAGCCCTCTCCCGGAGGGAGAGGGGACTGACCGCGGTGTCTCTCGCCATACACCGACCTGAAAGATCGAGTCGATTATGGATTCAAAGCAAATCACTGGACCTGCAATACCAAGCGATGTTGGATTCAGCGCAAATCGTTCAAGTCGGCGTAAATCTCAAATATCCCCCAATCGGTCCCCTCTACCTCTGGGAGAGGGCTAGGGTGAGGGCAAGCGGTCTCAAGCCCTAAGAAAGCTCTGCGCCAAGCACAACACTCAACGCACTACGCGCATCATCCAACTGCACCAACGTCGCATGCCGGGCGCCCAGGGCATCGCGGTTCTCGATGGCGGTCAAGATCGCCTTGTGCCTGGGCAACGCCAGTTCATGCAGATTCGGCCGTTGATTGGAATGCTTCAACGCCTCGGCAATCGCTACCGCCAACATGTTGCACAGGTTCGCCAGCAGGTCATTGTGCGTCGCATCGGCGATGCGGCTATGGAAATCCAGGTCCGGCTGCAACAGCGCTTCCGGGGTCGGCGCGGCTTCCATGCGTTGGTAGGCTTCGTTGATCGCAGCGATGTCGGCATCGGTCGCATGCTGAGCGGCGAGGGCGGCGGCTGCCGGTTCGATGATGCTGCGCACGCTGGTCAGCACGTTGAAGAATTCATTCTGCGGGCTGCTTTGCATCAGCCAGTGCAGCACGTCCGGGTCGAGCATGTGCCATTCGCGGCGCGCCTTGACCACGGTGCCGACGCGCGGTTTGGAATACACCAGCCCCTTGGCCACCAGCACTCGGGTGGCCTCGCGCAACACCGGCCGACTGACCGCGTACTCCTCGCACAGCAGGGCTTCGGCGGGCAGTTTGTCGTCGGGCAAAAAGCGTCCGGAGACGATCTGCATGCCCAGTTCCTGGACGATGCGCGAGTGCATGCTTTTACGGTCGGAAGGTTTGCGGTAATCCATGGGGAGTGGCGCGATCCTGAGCGATGGAGATGCCGCGCATCATAGCAGGCACGGCGCAATCTTGAGGTAGGCAATGATCGTTCCCACGCTCTGCGTGGGAATGCCTCAAGGGGCGCTCCGCGTTCCAGCTATGAAAGGGACGCGGGGCGTCCCGGGCTGCATTCCCACGCGGAGCGTGGGAACGATCAGTGGGGTGTCAATGAGAGTGACGCGGAACCTCGGCGCCTCGGCAACCGACGAGGAAGTCAAAGTCGCAACCCTGATCCGCCTGCAGCACGTGGTCGATGTACAGCTGACGATAACCGCCCACCAACAACTGTTGCGGTGCTTGCAGATCGGCCATGCGTGCGGCCAGTTCAGCATCCGGAATGTCCAGATGCAGACGGCCGCTGGCACAATCGAGCTCGATCCAGTCGCCTTCTTTTACTGCCGCCAAAGGCCCGCCGGCTGCGGCTTCCGGGGCAACGTGCAAAACCACCGTGCCGTATGCCGTGCCGCTCATGCGTGCATCGGAAATACGCACCATGTCGGTCACGCCTTCTGCCAACAGCTTGGCCGGCAGGCCCATGTTGCCGACTTCAGCCATGCCCGGATAACCCTTCGGCCCGCAGTTTTTCATCACCAGAATCGAATCCTTATCGACGTCCAGCTCCGGATCGTTGATCCGCGCCTTGTACATGTCGAAGTTCTCGAACACCACCGCACGACCGCGATGCTGCATCAGTTCAGCAGTGGCGGCGGACGGCTTGAGCACCGCGCCCAACGGCGCCAGATTGCCGCGCAACACGCAGATGCCACCGTCAGCGCGAATCGGATTGTCGAGGGTGCGGATCACTTGGTCTTCGCCGTAGATCGGCGCGTCCTTGGTGTTTTCGCCGATGGACTTGCCGTTGACCGTCAGTGCATTCGGGTTGGGGATCAGATTGGCTTCGCCGAGGCGACGCAGTACCGCTGGCAAACCACCGGCGTAGTAGAACTCTTCCATCAGGAAACGCCCGGACGGTTGCAGGTCGACGATGGTCGGCATGCCGCGACCGATGCGGGTCCAGTCGTCCAGATCCAGCTCGACGCCGATGCGTCCGGCAATGGCTTTCAGGTGGATCACAGCGTTGGTCGAACCGCCGATGGCAGCGTTGACACGAATAGCGTTTTCGAAGGCTTCCTTGGTGAGGATCTTCGACAGCTTCAGGTCTTCACGCACCATCTCCACCGCACGCATGCCGGACATGTGCGCCAGCACATAACGGCGTGCATCCACAGCCGGAATCGCCGCGTTGTGCGGCAGCGAAGTGCCCAGCGCTTCAGCCATGCACGCCATGGTCGACGCGGTGCCCATGGTGTTGCAGGTGCCCGCCGAACGCGACATGCCGCCCTCGGCTGCGAGGAAGTCGTCGATGGTGATGGTGCCGGCCTTGACTTGTTCGCTGAGCTGCCAGACCACGGTGCCGGAACCGATGTCCTTGCCTTTGTGCTTGCCGTTGAGCATCGGCCCGCCGGTGACGACGATGGCCGGCACGTCGCAACTGGCCGCGCCCATCAGCAGTGCTGGAGTGGTTTTGTCGCAACCGGTGAGCAGCACTACGCCGTCGATCGGGTTGCCGCGAATCGCTTCTTCAACGTCCATGCTCGCCAGGTTGCGGGTGAGCATGGCGGTCGGGCGCAGGTTCGATTCGCCGTTGGAGAACACCGGAAACTCCACCGGAAAACCACCGGCCTCGATCACCCCGCGTTTGACGTGCTCCGCGATCTGGCGGAAGTGCGCGTTGCATGGGGTCAGTTCCGACCAGGTATTGCAGATGCCGATGATCGGCTTGCCGTGGAACTGATGGTCGGCGATGCCCTGATTCTTCATCCAGCTGCGGTACATGAAGCCGTTCTTGTCGGCCGTGCCAAACCATTGGGCGGAGCGCAGGGTGGGTTTCTTATCAGACATGATCGATTCTCTTATTGTAAGACTATTGTTTGCGAGCTGACGCTTAATCTAAGCTCAAAATCCGCGCTTTGGAAGTGTTGTTGGGTAATTAGTATTACTATATAGTCGTTTTCGACGGAGGGATGGCCCTGGCTGTTTTGGCGAGAGGCGTCCCCCGAGGTTCTATAAAAACAACAATCGGAGACCGATCTCATGAGCCAGGAATTGCGGCTTGTCCGGCGCATCACATTGAAACTGATTCCCTTCCTGATCCTGCTGTACCTGATCGCCTATGTGGATCGCTCCGCCGTCGGCTTCGCCAAGCTGCACATGGGCGCCGACATCGGCATCGGCGACGCCGCCTATGGCCTCGGTGCCGGGCTGTTTTTCATCGGCTACTTTCTTCTGGAAATTCCCAGCAACCTGATGCTCGAACGCTTCGGCGCGCGGCGCTGGTTCGCGCGGATCATGATCACCTGGGGCGCGATCACCATCGGCATGGCCTTTGTGCAAGGGCCGCACAGCTTCTATGTGATGCGTTTTCTGCTCGGCGCGGCCGAGGCGGGCTTCTTCCCCGGCGTGCTTTACTACATCACCCAGTGGTTCCCGGTGCGCCATCGCGGCAAGATCCTCGGCCTGTTCATCCTCTCGCAACCGATCGCGATGATGATCACCGGTCCCGTGTCCGGTGGCTTGCTGGGCATGGACGGCATCCTTGGTCTGCATGGCTGGCAGTGGCTGTTCATCGTCATCGGCACCCCGGCGATCCTGCTGACCTGGCCGGTCCTGCGCTGGCTGCCGGACGGCCCGCAGCAAGTGAAGTGGATGGATCAGGCGGAAAAAGACTGGCTGACCGGCGAACTGAAAAAGGACTTGCAGGAATACGGCCAGACCCGTCACGGCAACCCGCTGCATGCGCTGAAAGACAAACGCGTGTTGCTGCTGGCGCTGTTCTATCTGCCGGTGACCCTGAGCATTTATGGCCTCGGCCTGTGGCTGCCGACATTGATCAAACAGTTCGGCGGCAGCGATCTGGTCACCGGTTTCGTCTCTTCGGTGCCATACATTTTCGGGATCATCGGCCTGCTGATCATTCCGCGCAGCTCCGACCGCTTGAATGATCGCTACGGCCACTTGGCGGTGCTCTATGTGCTCGGTGCGCTGGGCCTGTTCCTCAGTGCCTGGCTGTCGCTGCCGGCGGCGCAACTGGCGGCGCTGTGTCTGGTGGCGTTCGCGTTGTTCTCGTGCACAGCGGTGTTCTGGACTTTGCCAGGGCGCTTCTTTGCTGGCGCCAGTGCAGCGGCGGGGATTGCCTTGATCAACTCGGTGGGCAACCTCGGCGGTTACATCGGGCCGTTCGTGATTGGCGCGTTGAAGGAATACACCGGCAATCTGGCGTCCGGCTTGTACTTCCTCTCGGGCGTGATGGTGTTCGGGCTGATTCTGACCGGCATCGTTTATCGCGTGCTGGAGCGCAAGCACGTGCTGCCCGTCGACCAGTTCGCAGCAAGTGCCCGTGGCGCGACCCGAACCTGACTGACCAACACTGGCCCCTGTGGGAGCGAGCCTGCTCGCGAAGAGGCCATCACATTCAACACTGTTGGTGACTGATACACCGCTTTCGCGAGCAGGCTCGCTCCCACAGGGGATAGCGGCGTTTTTGATGGAACAGGAGAAAATGATGCATCTGGTTCAATTCGAATTACCCAACGGCGAGCGCCGTGTCGGCGTGGTCGACAACGGTCAGGTCCGCGAAGTCCAGGACGCCCGCAGTGTCCGTGATCTGGCCTTGGCCGCAATCGAGGCCGGCAGCTCGCTTGAGCAGCAAGTGCAAAGCCTCGGCCTCGGCGCGAGCCACGACTACGCGCAGTTGCTCAAAGACCTGCGCATCCTTCCGCCACTGGATCACCCGGACCCGGCACACATGCTGGTCAGCGGTACTGGTCTGACCCATCTGGGCAGCGCTTCGGCCCGGGACAAGATGCACCAGCAGGCCGGCGATGAAACGGCGATGACCGACACCATGCGCATTTTCAAATGGGGCGTGGAGGGTGGCAAACCGGCGGCGGGGCAGGCCGGCGTGCAACCGGAATGGTTCTACAAGGGCGACGGCAGCATTGTCGTGCGTCCGGGGCAGCCGTTCCCGCTGCCGCCGTTTGCCGAAGACGCCGGCGAAGAGCCGGAGATGGCCGGCCTGTACGTCATCGGCAACGACGGCAAGCCGTATCGTCTCGGTTTCGCGGTGGGCAATGAGTTCTCTGACCACGTCATGGAACGCAAAAATTACCTGTACCTCGCGCACTCGAAATTGCGCAGTTGCAGTTATGGCCCGGAACTTCGTACCGGTGAATTGCCTCAACACCTTGCCGGCACCAGCCGAATCCTGCGTGACGGCGAAGTGCTCTGGCAGAACGAGTTCCTCAGCGGCGAGGCCAACATGTGCCACAGCCTGGCGAACCTTGAGTACCACCACTTCAAATACAGTCAGTTCCTGCGTCCGGGCGACGTGCACATTCACTTTTTCGGCACTGCGACCCTGTCGTTTGCCGACGGCATCCGCACCCAGCCGGGCGACACGTTCGAGATCAGCCAGGCCGACTTCGGCGCACCGCTGGTCAACGGTATCGCACCGGTTCAGGCTGCTTTTGAACCGGACAGCATCGGCACCCTTTAAGGAGATCCCATGACTCAGATTCTCGGTCACAACTACATCGGCGGTCAGCGCAGCGCCGCCGGCAGCGTCAAACTGCACTCGGTCGACGCCAGCACTGGCGAGGCCCTGCCGCACGATTTCATTCAGGCCACGGCCGAAGAAGTCGACGCCGCCGCCAAGGCCGCCGCTGCGGCTTACCCGACCTATCGCAGCCTCAGCGCCGAACGTCGCGCGCAGTTCCTCGATGCGGTCGCGGATGAGCTGGATGCGCTTGGCGACGATTTCGTTGCTGTGGTCTGCCGCGAAACCGCGCTGCCGGCCGGACGCATTCAGGGCGAGCGCGGTCGCACCAGCGGGCAGATGCGTCTGTTCGCCAAAGTCCTGCGTCGTGGTGATTTCTACGGCGCACGGATCGATCAGGCATTGCCGGATCGCCAGCCGCTGCCACGTCCGGATCTGCGTCAGTACCGCATCGGCCTCGGCCCGGTCGCCGTGTTTGGTGCCAGCAACTTCCCGCTGGCGTTCTCCACTGCCGGTGGCGATACCGCAGCAGCACTGGCCGCCGGTTGCCCGGTGGTATTCAAGGCGCACAGCGGCCACATGGCCACCGCTGAACTGGTCGCCGACGCGATCATTCGTGCCGCAGAAAAAACCGGTATGCCCGCCGGCGTGTTCAACATGATCTACGGTGGCGGCGTCGGTGAATGGCTGGTCAAGCATCCGGCGATTCAGGCCGTTGGTTTCACCGGTTCGCTGAAGGGCGGTCGCGCCTTGTGCGACATGGCTGCCGCACGTCCGCAACCGATCCCGGTGTTCGCCGAGATGTCGAGCATCAACCCGGTGATCGTGCTGCCGCAGGCACTGGCCACGCGTTCGGAAACCGTTGCGCGTGACCTCACCGCTTCGGTGGTTCAGGGTTGCGGTCAGTTCTGCACCAACCCGGGTCTGGTCATCGGTATTCGCTCTCCGCAGTTCAGCGCGTTTGTCCAACAAGTCGCCGCTGCAATCGGTGATCAACCGGCGCAAACCATGCTCAACGCCGGCACCCTCGGCAGCTATGGCAAAGGCCTGGAAAAGCTTCTGGCGCACAGCGGCATCGCGCATTTGGCCGGTAATCCGCAGCAGGGCAATCAGGCGCAGCCGCAGTTGTTCAAGGCCGATGTCAGCCTGTTGATCAACGGTGACGAAGTGCTGCAGGAAGAAGTGTTCGGCCCGACCACAGTAATCGTCGAAGTGGCCGATCAGGCACAACTGAGCGCGGCGCTGCATGGCCTGCACGGTCAACTGACCGCGACGATCATTGGTGAGCCGTCGGACTTCGAGCAATTCGCCGAACTGACGCCGCTGCTGGAACAGAAAGTCGGGCGCATCCTGCTCAACGGTTATCCGACCGGTGTCGAAGTGTGCGATTCGATGGTGCACGGCGGGCCGTACCCGGCGACGTCCGATGCGCGCGGCACGTCAGTGGGCACGCTGGCGATCGACCGCTTCCTGCGCCCGGTGTGCTTCCAGAACTACCCGGACAGCTTGCTGCCCGAACCACTGAAAAACGCCAACCCGCTGCGGATTCAGCGTTTGGTGGATGGCAAGCCATCGCGAGAGGCGATCTAGCCAACACCGCGTTTTTTTGTGTTGATCGTTCCCACGCTCTGCGTGGGAATGCAGCCCGGGACGCTCTGCGTCCCACTGGAACGCGGAGCGTCCCTTGAGGCATTCCCACGCGGAGCGTGGGAACGATCAGCTGGCACACCGCCTTCGCGAGCAGGCTCGCTCCCACAGAGGTTCCAGCAGGGGCCTTCGGATCACATTGGGCTATCATTGGCCCTTTCCCCCCTAGAAAGACTGTTTGCCATGACTGCCCAAACCCTTCTCAACGCCCTCGAACACTGCGGTATGGTCGAAATCGATGGCCTGCACGCCTTCGAATTCGCCCTCGACGAGGACGATAACCTGCACATCGAATGCATCGACGGCCGCGAAGCCAAGCACTGGCAATTCACCCCGGCGCAGGTCGCGCAAGCGACGTTCGCTGAGACGCTGCAGAGCTGGCTGATCGTTGGTTACGCCAGCGACACCAAGACCACGGGCGAGCATCGTCTGGTGTGCGTCGGCGACGTAGTCAGCAGCAGCGACGATGAGGATGACAATAATGAAGATGCGTAATTTCTGGCCTTTGCTGATGGCCGGCAGCGTCGGCGCGATGGGGCTTTCCAGCGCCTCTGCCGAAACCTTGCAATTGCTGGTCGGCTCCTACACCGCCGGTTCCAGCCAGGGCATCTACCGCATGCAGTTCGACAGTGCCACCGGCCAGATCGACGCCAAGCCGCTGCAAGTGGTCAAGACCGAAAACCCTTCGTGGCTGACCCTCTCGAAAGACCAGAAACGCCTGTTCGTGGTCAACGAAAACGGCCCGGGCCAGACCGATCCGGTCGGCCGCGTCAGCAGCTTCGCCATCGACCCGAAAACCCATGCGCTGAGCCTGATCAATCAAGTGCAGAGCCTCGGTAACGAGCCGACCCATTCCAGCCTCAGCGCAGATGCCAAACACCTGTTCGTCAGCAACTACTCGGTGATGGAAGATCCGGGCGGTACCCTGGCGGTATTGCCGGTCGATGCCGACGGCCAGCTGAAACCGGTGGTGCAGATGAGCGGCCACCCGGCCAGTCGGGTGAACCCTGAGCGTCAGGCTTCCAATCATGTGCACTCGACGGTGTCTTCGCCGGACGGGCGCTATGTGTTCTCCAATGATTTGGGCGCAGACAAGGTTTTCATCTATCAGTACGACCCGAAGGCCAACCCGCACTTGCCGCTAACCCCGGCGAAAACCGCCTCGGTAGCCTTGCCGGCCGGCAGTGGCCCGCGTCATCTGCTGTTCAGCGCTGACGGCAAACACGCTTGGCTGACCATGGAGATGAGTGCACAGGTCGCGGTGTTCGACTACAAGGACGGCGTACTGACCCAGACGCAACTGGTCGATCTGGCAGCGGGCCAGCCGACCTCGGACAAAGCCGGCGCGGCGCTGCATGCTTCGGCTGACGGCAAGTTTCTCTACGTGAGCAATCGCGGCACGGCCAATCAGCTCGTAGTGTTCAGCATTGATCCTGCGACCGGTCAGCTCAAAGAGCTGCAAAAGCGCTCGGTCGAGGGTGATCACCCGCGCGAGTTTGCCCTCGATCCGAGCGGTAAATTTGTCTTGATTGCCAACCAGAAGAGCAACCAGATCGTCGTCGTCGAGCGCGATGCCAAGACCGGTCTGCTGGGCAAAACCGTGCAAAAACTGCCGATCGACGCGCCAAGCGATCTGAAATTCCTGGTGCGACAATAAGCCACAGGCCCCGGTCTACGGGGCCTGCATCGTTGTATTAATTGCACTGATATCGGCTAATGCTACAAAAGATTTCAAGCGAGTAACCCTCGAGCGTTACGTTTGTTTCACAGCCCGCCGGGCAAACCAAGCAAACGAACACGAGGGTTACTGCCATGAACTTCAATCTCTTCTCCGTCATCGCCGCTTCCGCCATTTCTGCCACCGTGGTATTGCCAGCCGGTGCCAACGTCGAAATCGCCAGCAAAAAATCCCACACCCAGAGCTACACCCAGAAATACCTGCAACAAAGCGCCAACTTCTACGCCGCGCTGGATCACAAAACCCAAGCCTGAGCGCACCGTTCTCCTGTAGGAGCTGCCGAAGGCTGCGATCTCTTGATCTTCATCGTCAAAAGATCGCAGCCTTCGGCAGCTCCTACGCGCGCGCGTAATCTGATCGTTCCCACGCTCTGCGGGGGAACGCAGCCCGGGACGCTCTGCGTCCCATTGGAACGCGGAGCGTCCCTAGAGGCATTCCCACGCGGAGCGTGGGAACGATCAACGATCAAACAAGAGATCGCAGCCTTCGGCAGCTTCTACACGCGCGCGTTCTGCACGCATAGGTTTTCTCTCGCCGGCAAATAGAGCGTCTAAATAATCAACGAAGCTGATATTCACCATTGCAAACCCTGAGTGGTTGCTTCGGCTTTTTTGATTGATTCTGTGGCCATCGAAACCTTTGCCCACGGAGAACACCATGGCCAGCGCAATCCTCACTTCCGCCAAACGCGGCGCCTACCTGGCCATCGGTCTGTACCTGGCCGTGGTGCTGTTCGTCAGCATCGGCGCGCAGATGGAACACAGCTTCGACGCCCCGATCGACGTCGCCCACCCCGGCATCCAGTTCGAACTGCGCTCGCAAAGCGCGATGGTCGACAGGGCCGAACTCGCAGGAGTCGGCGGCGCATGAAAGGCTACAGACTCTGGGTCATCGCCAGCCTCGCGCTGATGACCAACGGCGCCTCACTCCTGGGGTTTGGCCAGGGCTCGGTGGGCGGCTTGGCCCGGGCCATAGAGGCCAACCACAACATCGCCCACAACATTGAACGCGCCAACACGCTGGGGCTGATGGCCGGCAATCCACCGGTCAAGGTCGCGGTGGATTTTCTCGGGCCGTTTGAAGTGGATTGCATGGCGCTGGGCATGTGCAACGCCCTGGCCTGACGAAGATCGTTCCCACGCTCTGCGTGGGAATGCCTCAAGGGACGCTCCGCGTTCCAATGGGACGCAGAGCGTCCCCGGCTGCATTCCCACGCGGAACGTGGGAACGATCAAAGGGACAGAGGGTTATTTTTTCATGATTGAGGTGAACAGCTCAGATTCGAGCAAGCGCTGCAACCAGGCCTGCAAGCGAAGATAAGGCGTCTGCGCAAACCACTCGCGATCAACATGAGCGAACTGTCGGACGAAGGGCAGCAGGGCGATGTCGGCGAGACTGAGCCGGTCACCCAGCAAATAGTCGTGGTCTGCGAGCGTCAGATCCAGATAGTGGGCGATCATCTCGCACTGCATGCGATAGACCTCCATCGGTTGCTCTGGATAACGCTCAGCGTATTTGTAGTGGTTCAACGAAGTCTTGAATCGTTGATCGTTCGTCTCGATCAGCATGTCCATGATGACGTCTGCTCCCGGATCATCCTTGTACAACCAATCATCCGGATCATTCTGCGCCAACGCCCAGCGCATGATCTGCAGACTCTCATCAATCACCACGCCATCGGCATTCAGCACCGGCACGGTGCCCTTGGGCGAGAGCGCGAGCATTTCCGCCGGCTTGTTCTTGAGGCTGACCTCAACGATCTCCACCGGCACGCCCGCATAACGCAGCGCCATTCGCGCACGCATGGCGTAAGGGCAGCGGCGGAAGGAATACAGCGTGTTCATTTCACCTCCAGCGTGCTCAAACCATTGCCCTGGCGCCGCACCTGAATCTGCACCGGGATCCGTTCGTGCATTTCCTGCACATGGGAAATCACCGCGACCTTGCGTCCCTGCGCCTGCAAGCCATCGAGCGCGTCCATGGCCAGTTGCAAGGATTCCGGGTCGAGGCTGCCAAAGCCTTCGTCGATAAACAGCGATTCGATTTTCAGCGTGCTCGACGCCATCGAGGCCAGACCCAGCGCAAGGGCGAGTGATACGAGGAACGTCTCGCCGCCCGACAACGAATGCACCGAGCGCAGTTCGTCGCCCATTTCCGTGTCCATCACCAGCAGGCCGAGCATGCTGCCGCCGCGTTTGAGGCGATAGCGTTTGACCAGTTGGCGCAGCTGCGCGTTGGCGTGATGTACCAGCAGATCGAGGTTGTAGGCCTGGGCGATCTTGCGGAAGGTGTCGCCGGTGGCCGAGCCGATCAAGGCACTGAGTCGCGCCCAGCGCTGGTACTCGGCATAGGCGTCGGCGATCTGCTGGGCTAGCGCCTGATTGGCGTTCTGCCGGCGCTGGTCTTCCGCCTGTTCGGCGCGCAGTTCGGCGCACTGCTGCTCGCTGACGGCGAACTGGTTTTGCAGCTCGGCGAGGGCGCTGTCCAGCTGTTCGGCGTCAAGATTGCCGTCCTGCCGGGTCTGGTGATCGAGCAGACGCTGATCGCGCTCCTGCAACAGGACCTGGGCCTGTTCGATGGCTTTTTCGTTGTGCTGAAGGGTTTGGCGCAGCTCGGCGACTTGCGCGTCATCGAAGCGCAGCAAGTCTTCGAGGCCGCCGTCATCCAGTTCCGGATGGCTGGCGCGCCAATCGGCGATCTTGCCGGCGAGTACCAGGTCTTCAGCTTGCAGTGCTTGCAGGCGTTCCTGTTGGGCCTTGAGCTCAGCGGCGATCTGCACCAGCTGCGTGCGCACGCTTTGCAGCTCTTCAGCGGTGCTGGTTTCCGCGCTACGTGCCTGTTCCACCGCGTTTTCCAGTTGCTGCTGCCAATGCTCGGCGCTGCTGTGCTCGCCAAGTAACTGCGCGAGTTTTTCCTGACAGCTTTGCTGCTGCTCGGTCAACGCCGTGAATTGCTGTTCGGCACTGTGCAGCTGCTGAGTGCGCAGCTGCTGGCGATCCTGCTCTTTCTCCAGCGTCTGCTGGCGTTGCTGCTGTTCGCTCAGCTCTTCCTTTTGCTGTTCGAGCTGGGTCAAACGCTCGGCGATCTGCCGGTCCAGCTGCATGAACGTTGCCGCCGGCTCCAGGCGCAAGGCCTCAAGTGTGTCGGCGGGCAGCAGCGGGCCGAACGCGCTGAGTTCTTCCTCAAGGCGCTGACGGTCGCTGTTGAGTTCATGCTGCTGATGGCTCAGCTGTTGCGCCGCTTGCTGATGCGCCACTTCAGCCTGACGCAATTGCTGCGATAAGCGCGCAGCGTCCTGTTGCAAGGTGAGCAGCGCACTTTGGCGTTGTTCGTCCTGAGTGATGCTCTGGTTCAACTGCTCGGTCTGGCGGCTGAGCCAGGCGTCGCGTTTGTCGGCGTCCTGATTGAACAGTTGCGCGGCCAGCGGATGCGCGTCGAGGCTTGGGGCCAAGGCTTGTTGCTGCGCCGCGAGTTGTTCCTGTTGCTGCAGCAGCTCTTTCTGTTGTGCGATCACGCCACCGACTTCGCCGCGCAGCTCGATCAGTTTTTCCTTGAGCTGATCGACCACTTGCTGGGCGTTGGCCTGCTCGTTTTCATCGTGACGGCCAAGGCTTTGCAACAGCGCTTCGGGCTGGTGATAGGGATGCTCGTTGCTGCCGCAGACCGGGCAGGGCTGATCGTCCTGCAACTGCGCGCGCAACTCTTCGACACTGGCACTGCGCGCTAGCCGCTGACGCTCTAGCAGCTCGCGAGTGACATTGAGGGTCTGCTCGGCGACGGTCAGTTCGGCCTTGGTTTTCACACCGTCCTGGGTCAAGCGTTCGCGTTGCTGCTGCGCGTCGAGCTGGCGTTGTTGCAACTCGGCGCTGCGCTTGTCCAGATCCTGCTGAGACGCCCACAGGCGCGACAGGTCTTCGATTGCGCGCAGCTGTTTGCGGTTGTCCTGCAGCAAGGTGCCGAGCAGGCCGATCTGTTCGGCGACTGCGTCCGGCTCTGCGCCAGCCTCTTTGAACAGCACTTCCAGTTGCTGTTTGTGCGAGGCCAGTTGCTCAGCACTGTGCGCGGCGTTCCGTTCGAGGGACGCCAGTTCGCTCTGGCCCTTGTTCAAGCGGTTGCCGATCAGCATCAGCTGTTGCAGACGATCGCGATAGGCGCTCCAGGCATCGCTCAACGGCGCCAGATGCGCACTCTGCTCAAGCTCGGTGGCGATGCGTTGCAAACGCTCGGCGACCTCAGCCTGTTTTTCCTGCAAGGCCTGAATCGCGCTCTGGCCATCCTTGAACGCTTGCTCGGCGGTTTGTCGGGCTTCGGCGCTGCTGGCAGTGTCCTTGATCAGGCGGGCGAGGGTGCTTTGCTCTTCGAATGCCTGACGCAGCAACGGCGCATTTTCGCTCTGGCGTTGTTGCGCTGCGCTCAGGGCGACTTTCGCTGCGCCGAGGTTCTGTTCCAGCTCCGTCTGGCGTTCGCCCAGCGCCGCGTGTTGTTGGGTGTGCGCGGCAATCTGCGTCGCCAGTGGCGTCAGCAGCGCATCGAGCTCAGCCTTGCGCGCGAACTGATGACGCTGCGGGCCAAGCTGTTCCAGACGCGTCAGTTTTACCCGCTCGCCGGCCAGTGCCTGCCATTGCTGTTGCGCGGCTTGCAGTTGTTCGCTGGCGGCTTTTTGCGCGTCCTGCAACTGACGCAAATCCGTCAGCCAACCGTGTTGTTGCTCAAGCTGTTTGAGCTGCGCTTGTTGCGCCTTCATCTGTTGCTGCGCGGTGTTGAAACGCTCGTCGAGTTCGGCGCGTGCTTCCGGTGCCAGCGGCGTCACGCCGGTAGCCTGATCCTGCAACAGCTTGTGCGCTTCGCGGGCCTCTTTGGTCTTGTCGAAGGCGCGGCGGCCGAGGCGGGTGTAGAGCGCGGTGTCGGTGAGTTTTTCCAGCAGTTCACTGCGGTCGTTGTCGTCAGCCTTGAGGAACGCGCTGAACTCGCTCTGCGCCAGCAGCACAGCGCGAGTGAACTGTTCAAAGTTCAGGCCCAGCGCGGCTTCCAGCTGGGTTTTGTATTCGCCTTTCTGGCTGGCGAGCAGTTGATCCTGATCGATGTCGCGCAGGCTCTGCCGGCTCGCTTGCAACTTGCCGCCAGCCTTCTCGCGAGCACGATTGGCTTCCCAGCGCGCGCGATAGCGGCGGCCATCGACGCCGACAAAATCCACTTCGGCATAGCCTTCACCGGTGCCGCGTCGCAGCAAGGTGCGCGGGTCGCCAGTGGCGATTTCACCGTCAGCATCCGGGACTTTCGCATCTCGGCCGGTGTTGTTCAGGCGCGGCACAGCGCCAAACAGTGCCAGGCACAAGGCATCGAGCAATGTGCTTTTGCCGGCGCCGGTGGGGCCGGTGATTGCGAACAGACCGGCGCTGGCCAGCGGGTCAGCGGTGAAATCAATCTCGAACGGCCCGGCCAGCGAGGCCAGGTTCTTCAAACGAATGGCGAGAATCTTCATGGCTGCTCGCCCTCCAGTTGCACGTCCTGCAGCAGTTCAGCGAAGTCCTTGAGCGTCTGCTCGTCGACCTCGCTGCCGTAGTTGTCGAGCCAGGCGCGGCTGAACAATTCCTGCGGGGTGAGCTGGTCGAGTTCGATCAGCGTGCTGCCGTCATCGCTGCCATCGGCACCACGATTGCCGGCGTATTCAGCGGCGATGCGCACCAGTCGCACGGCTTTGCCTTGCAGCGCAGTTTCCACCTGATGGCGCAGATCCGGCTGCGGCTCGTCGAGGGTGACGCGCACTTCCAGCCACGGTTGCCGTTGGGTTTCGGCGAGCAGGTCGATGTTCGGCAGATCGGCCAGTTGCAGCAGGATCTCGGCCAGCGGTGCCGGGCCGATGCGTTGCAGGTTGACCGAGCGCGGAATCAGTTTCGGCTCGACGCTGACCAGTGTTTCACCGTCGAGGACCACATCGAGAATCTGATGCTGATAACCGATTTCGGAGAACGACAGCGGAATCGGCGAGCCGCTGTAGCGGATGCGCTCCTCACCATTGACCTTCTGCGGCTTGTGCAAATGGCCGAGGGCGACATAGCTGATGCTTTCGCCGAACAGGCTGGCGGGCAGCGCTTCGGCATTGCCGATGATCAGGCTGCGCTCGGAATCCTCCGACACCGAACCCCCGGCCATGTGCGCGTGGCTGATAGCGATCAACGCCTGCCCGGGCTGGCGCTTGGCATTCGCCGCCGCGATCAGCCACGCATGTACCTGACCGATGCCGCGCAAATAGTTGTCACCCAGATGCGCGCCAGTGACTTCCGCCGGGCGCAAGAACGGCAGCGCCAGACACCACGCGGCGATTTCTCCCTGCGCATTCGGCAGCGGCAGCAGCAGGCGCTCGGCGTCGAGCTGCCCGTCATCCAGCCACAGCACCCGACCCAACGCGTGAGTGCGCAAACGCCGCATCAACGGCGCCGGCAGCTCGATCCGCGAGCCGGAATCATGGTTGCCGGCGATCATCACGATTGTCAGCAACGGCTGCTGTTCGTGAGCGCTGACGATGAAGTCGTAGAGGCGTTCCTGCGCTTTGACCGGCGGATTGACCGTATCGAAGATGTCCCCGGCGATCAGCAGCACATCCGGCTGCGCCAAGTGCAACTGGCGCAGCAGCCATTCGAGAAAACACGCGTGCTCGAAATCGCGCTCCTGGCCGTGCAGGTTTTGCCCAAGGTGCCAGTCGGAGGTGTGGAACAGACGCAAGGTGGACTCCGCTACAGAAAAGAGGTGATGGCCGCAGATGAAATGAGGGCGGCGAAAGAGGGGAGAGTTTACAGATTATTGCGCCGGTGGAGCTTGTCCCAGCGGAACGCCGCAGGGCATTTCGACGATTCGCTCGTTGACGCCCTTACAGCGGCTACCTAATATCGAGCCATCGTATTGATATCATCTCGGTCGCAAGCGTTACGTCCAGTCTTCAGCGTTATTCGATAAAGCCGACGCCGGAAGATCGAGTGGGGAGCCAATGTAATGCAAGTGATCAACTCTATACCATGGGTTATCGACACAGAACCCTTCGACACATGGAAGCAGCAGTGGTCGAATCAGGAAGGCCTGGATATTCATTCGTATATCCACGACCAATGCCACCCGGAACAGATATTGATATTTTCCACGTTGCTGTTCCCGACGTTCATCGTGTCTGAGGGAGGCGTCTTCCTCGAGCGGAATTTTTCACATGAAGCGTTCGCGCGCTGCGTGAACCTGGCCGCTGGCGACATGGTGGAGGTTGAGCGGCTTATGAATTATGTGAAGATTTATGATGTTTTTGGCCAATACGGAAATGGTGTATCGCCGAGAATATTTCTTCAACTGTGCGAGATGATCGGGTTTGCCTGGCGAATGGTGTTGAAGGAGAAATTCCCGGACACATTATTCACTGTCGAGGTGTCGAACTCGGATGATGATTACGGCCCGGTGGTTACGATTTATCAGGTGAAACAATGATTGATCCCTTCCCAACACTCGCTGATGAAAGATTTTTGTTTTGATGTGTCCGCCTCAAGACCGTGGGCGAGTTTTTTACATTTCTTGAGTTGAGCCACCAATACAATACCTAAATTTTCCTGTGTGTGCGGTCAGATTATCAATTTGTCTCATGGTACGTCCGAGTTAGAGTTTTCAATGGTTGCCGAGCGAAAGATAGATGAGCTGGGTGCTGCCTTGGCAGACCGTTGGTTGTCTGAGGAAGAGTTCTATCAGCAGATAGGTGCGGGTGCTACTACTGTTTATCGATGCAATAAATGCGGGCGACTACATATTGATCAAGGTGGCGGAAACTTTTCTTCCTATATTAAGGAACTATGATAGAGCGCGCCACACGCTTTCGGGTAAGAGTGGGGACTGGATTGTTCGCCAGCAAGAGGCTTCAAATGGACTTTTCAATTGCGGAGTACGGAGCGGTCGGCCCTTTGAATGGCAAGTTGTCCAGAGGACAAGTGCGCGACATTCTTGGAGCCGGTTTCGAAGTGTTCTGGAAAACAGCTGACTCCTTGAATACTACGGATGCTTATTTTCAGCTCGACCTTCATGTCTACTACGACGCGCGAGATATGGTTAAAGGGGTAGAGTTTTTCGAAAGAAGCACGGTGTCCTGGAACGGCCACAAGCTGGTAGGCGAAACATCCACGGACGTGTTGGCTTTGTTTCGTCGCCACGGTATTGATCCCGTCATTGACGATGACGGATTTGAAGTCGGTGAGTTGGGTATGGGGTTTTACGTTGACGATGACGACGACTTGATCACCACTTTATATATCAATCTGCGCCGCGAAATTCATTTAACGGCGTCGTGCTCTAACATGAGCCAGAGATGATCATCTGCCCAAGATGTCAGCAGGATTACATTGTCTGTGCCCATGTCAAGGCCACTGGGAAAGAGTTATTCATGTGCCCAGAGTGCGACGCTACCTGGTTTTCAGTTGAGGCGATCGGCGTTGCGCCTTTTCTGGATTTTGGGACTTATATGGAAAGCATAGGCTTGTCGATGCTGTGGGACGAGTTGGACATTGTTTCCGATTCAGAAGACTCAAGAAATGACAGTGTTTGATCCGGCAATGAAGTGAGGTTGTTATGAAGGAGTTGTTCGGTCAGCCATACCGCCAGTCAGACCCTTATTGGATTGTCAAAGGGTATTTTGACAGGATGTATGATGATGGCCGTTTCATCGAGGCAGCCGGCTATATTGTTAGGCGTTGGGGGTTCAGTGTTGATGGAGCATACTGTAACTTCCCTGATGTAAATAGCTCATTTGAAGAGGGTCATTTCGAAGGAGTGGAGTTTTCTTATGGGTGTCCCTCTAGCGATGCAGACACAATTGTTGTCAGTGAAGAGGTTTGCATGGAATACCTTCGGCTAGCTTGTGATAAATACCTACAGCGCCATCCTGAAAGTAACGCTGAAGTAGATGTTCTCTTAAGTGGGAGCTATATCTGATAAGTAGAAGTGTTCCATTTGTCTAGCGCAGCCAAAAGATCTCCGATCAAGAGAAAGTTAAAAGATGAATGATTTCGAGTCAGTAAAGAAACTGATTATCCAGTTGGTTAAAGATAAAGCCGGTAATTTTGATGGTGACAGTTGGGAAGCTGATTACAAGCTGAACTGGGAAGACGAGTTAGCGGAAAGGCTAGCAAACGCTTTCTACAATATGTCCAGAGCGGCATCCGCCAAAGAAAATACAGATGATGTCATGTTGAAAGCCGCGTTACTGAATTCACGAACGGACTTCATGGATCTCGCCAATTTTTTCAGGGATATTTTCGACGATTTGGATGCACTGCTGCGCAAGCCAGTCTGGCCGGATATTCCAGAAGGATTTGATTATCAGGGCTACCACCAGTGAGTTATCCATAGGTGCAGAATGCGACGACATCGGGTCTTTGATAAGGGGCGCGGGCGTCAGGCTAAAAGGGGACAGATTCATTTTAGGAAATAAATCTGTCCCATTTTTTGCTTCCAGATAACAGAGGTTACGTAGTGGGCAATGCCACAAGAGATGGGCTCGATATCAAAGTTGTTTATGATACGGTTCTTAATCGTGTTGTAACAGGTTATCCAACGAATGTACCCAAGAATCCAAAATTATGAGTAGGGATGATGTCTTTGTTGAAAAAAGTCTCACAGCGCTCTTGGAGGAGCTTGAGTCTCAGCCCGAAATGGCGATCTTCTTTGCGTCAGATATATTGGGTTATGAAGATACATTATCCAATATTAGAGAATGGTTGGAAGATGATAGCGAATATGGTTTGGCATACGAAGTGATGGTGTCCTTACTTGAGCGTTTTGATTTCAAGATTTCAGGAAAGTCAGCCGTCAGGTTGCTGGAAGTAGGGCTGTATTTCGGTTACAAGACCGATCTTGAAAGTGACCGTGATCTCGATTGGAGAACTTGATTGAAATTTTAGGCGACTTCTTGATCTCATTTCCTTTCACGCAGACGAGGTCTGAGGCGTTTGGAGGAATAATGGGACAGACCACGTTTAAATAAACGTGGTCTGTCCCCTTTTTATACTTTTTACCATTTAAATAAACGTGGTCTGTCTCGAGGGATCAAAGGTCTGAATTTATGACAGTTGAAAATGAAGAAGGCCATCTCCTTACTGTTATTGCTGAAATTGGCGTATTGGAGTGGCAAAAGTATCAACAGCGTTTTCCAAAAGTAAGGGTTGGGAATGAAATGCAGCGGGAGGATCATTCTGCGCTGCCACCCTTCATCGCTTTCAGGTTTGAGTGTATTAGCAACGTTGATATCGACAAGTTGAAGGTCGCCGTGGAAGGCTACAGGGGGGGGGTAGCATGGTCGCTTGTTGGCCGGTCACGCGAAGGGCTGCCTGGGATTAACTGGATGATTGCACCGTCAAGGTTGTGGGGCGTGGATGAATGTGCTTTGCAAGTAAACATGACGGCAGCGGTCTATTTGTCCATTCATGAACCTTTGCTTGGTCCAGTGGCGTACGAGGATTTAATTGGACTGACGGAATATGTTCGTTCTGTGTTCGATCTCTGAGGATAACGGGACAGACCTCGTTTAAAAAACGTGCACTGTCCCTGAGGGATCCTTTAGTCGCTTGGAGTTGGGTCGTTGCAGTGAGCATTGGCGTATCAACCAACTTCAGATTTGCCCTTCAACCAGGAAAAGTTCAAGAAGACATGACGAAGATTTTCAGATTTTTGGGGGGCGGGGACTTGGGATTGATTCGCGCTGGTATGACGCGAGATGAATCCCGAACAGCCCTGGGTGGTGGTTTTGAGGCGTTTTTCAAAACCGAAGATTCGGCAGTGCCGACTGACGCTTATGATGACTTGGGCGTTCATGTGTACTTTGATGAAAAGCTCATAGTCGTTGGTGTCGAGTTTTTTAAGTGGAGTAAGCTTTTCTGGGATGAGCAGAACCTGGTCGGTGAAGATGCCTTGGTGGCTCAACAATTTCTGTCCAGGCGAGGAGAAGTTCTGGTCTTCAATAGCTCAGGATTCAATGTCATTGACGTGGGCTTGAGATTTTATGTACCTGACTTTGAGGAAGACAATGCCATCATCGAAGCTGTATATGTCGAACTCACCTGCGGGTAAACGGGGACAGGCCATGTTTAGCAAGTTACTCCGAAAACGTAGTCTGTCCCCGTTTTACGTGCCAAAAGTGGGAATCGATTCAGAGAGTTCGGCGGTTGCCGTGACCTCCGCTCCGAATCCCGAGGGTGACGGGACCTACTTCGGATAAAGCGGCGGCAATCCACTCTCACTCACCGGATCCTGCACGCGCTCGGCGGCGGGAATAGTTCGAATCGCCCGCCACAAATCCTCACCCTGCCAGTGCTGCCCGGTCTCGCTGTACAGCGCGCCGTTCAGCCCGTCCAACGCGTCCGATAACGGTACAAACCGCGCGGCCATGTCCGCCAGTGTCTCCGGCTGCTGCCGCGCCCAGGCGTCCAGTGCCTGGCGGGTGGCGTGGGGGTCGTTGGCCTGGCTGGCGCGTTTGATGTCGTCGAGCAGGGTGCGTGGGCTCGGGCCGGTCTGGGCGGCGCGGTGGATTGCCGGTTGCCAGCGGGCGCGCCACCAGAGGCCGAAGCCGAGCAGGGTGGTGCAGGCGAGGATCAGGGTGCTGAGTTTCCACCACCACAGGGTGTCGTTGTCGGGCGTACTCGGTTGCAGCGTGCCGGCCGGGGTGTCGATTTGCAGGCTGGGGTTGTTCGCCACTTGCAGCGTGCGCGCGGGCAGGCTGCTGTGTTCGAGGTGGTCTTCGAAGGTGTTCCACCAGACTACGTCGACGGTTGGCAGGTCGATCGCGCCGCTGCGGCTTGGCACCAGGGCTTCGCGTTCTTCGCGGCTGCCGATGATGCCGCGGTCGCTGCTCTGGTTGCTCAGCACCGGTTGATCGGGGTAGCAACGCAGGCCGTTGACGTCGGTGGCGGGCAGGGCCGGCAGTTGCGAGCTGGCGAGGCCTTCGACTTTCAGGGTCAGGCTGCGGGTCAGGGAATCACCGACCTGGGTGTGATCCGGTTCCGGGCTCCAGCTTTCGCTGAGGCTGAGGCTGCGCGCCGGCAGCCATGGCGCATCGACCGGGTAGGTCAGCGGTTTCGGTTTGACCGTCAGCGGAATCGACGCCGAGCTGACGCGCATCAGTTTGCCGGGCTTCGGCCCCGAGGCGTCTGCTGATGGCGCGGTATCGACCAGCGTGGCGCTGAACGTCTGCGGCGCGATGGTCAGCAGGCCGCTGTGTTGCGGATAGATCGCGTAGCGCATCTCGATCACGCCGTGGCGCAGACCGTTGATGTCTTTCTCGTAGGTGCGCGTGTCGCCAAGTTGTTCGATGCGCGCATCGGCGATTTGCAGCGGGCTCAGGCTGCTGTCGTCGTACAGCGAAACCGAGTGGTAGATGCGCAAAGTCAGGATGGCCTGGGCCTGCACGTAGACGCTGGTCTGATCGAGGCTGGCTTCGATGAACACCGGATCAAGGCTGTTGCTGTCTTCGCGGTTGTCGCTGGCGATCACCTGCACGGTGATCGGCTGGCTCTGTGCTTCGCCCAGTTGCAGCGGGGGAATCACTACGCTGCCGTTTTCTTTCGGCAGCAGGGTGATGATCCAGCGTGTGGTCGCGCGATTGTCGCCGTTGAGGGTGTTGAGCTGGTTGACCTGGCGCGTGCCGCGCACTTCGAACAGCGCTTCCAGTGCCGACAGATCGGGCTTACCGAACTGGGTGACGTCGTCAGTTTCGAGGGTGAGCTCGACCGTCTCGCCGGAGTTCAGGCGACTGCGATCCACGCTGGCAGTCAGCTCGGCCGCTTGAGCGGTGGCCGTGCAGATCAGCAGGGGCAGCAAGAGAGCGGTGAAGCGGGTCATCGATTGTTTTCCTGATCCTGATGTTGTTGCTGTTCGTACCAGAATTTGCGCCTGAGCAGCTCGCCCGGGTCGTCCGGGATCTTGCCCAGCCATTGTTCGAGCGCCTGACGCTGCTCGCCTTCGAGGTTGTTCTCGCTCGGGCGCAGGGTCGGCACCGTGTCGGTTTCCTCTTCCTCGTTGCTGCCGGGGATTTCATTGGGGCCTGGCAGCGGCGGGGCGGTCGGCGGCGGTTCGCTGGCCGACTCGGCCGGTTGCGCCTCGCTCTGGGTTTCACTGCTCACCGCCGGAGGTGGCGCGGTAGTGGGCGAGGGCTCATCGCCGGGCAGACTTTGTTCGTTGGGCTGGTTGTCCGGACCGGGCGGCGGCGGGGCGTTTTTCTGCTTCAGCAGATTTTCCACCAGCGCCTTGTTGGTCTGCGCCGGACGCAGATCCGGTTGCAGTTCCAGCGCCTGTTCGTAGGCATCGATCGCCGCTTCCAGCTCACCGCTTTTCGCCAAAGCGTTGCCACGATTGTAGTGGGCGCGGGCATCGCTGCCCTCGGCGAAGCGCTGAGCGGCGCCACTGTAGTCGCCGGCCTCGTACAACGCCACCCCTTGCCACTGATGATCATCAAAATGCTGCGCGGCTTCGGTGGGGCGTTTCTGCTTGAGCAGGTGCAAACCTTGTTGATCGGGGCGCAGCCACAAGTCTTCGAAGTCGAAAGCGTAGCTCGGTTGCGGCAGGCACCACAGCAGCGGCAGGCAGAACAGCCAACCACGGCGCCCGGCACAAGCGGCGAGCAATAGCAGCGGCAACAGCAGCCAATAGCCCTGATCGGCCCACGTATCGAGGCGCACGGTCTGGCCGTCGTCGCGCAGGCTGCGCGGGCCGTTGAGCAGGCCAAGGGCGCCAAGATCAGCCTCGTCGAGTCGCGCCGGGTGATACTCGCCGCCCACGCTGTTGAGGAAAGTCGCCAGACCAGGACTGTCGAGTTGCGGTACGCGGATCGCGCCTTGCTCGTCCTTGAGGAAACTGCCGTCCTCCTGGGCAATCGGCGCACCTTCGGCGGTGCCGATGCCGAGCATCAGCAGTTGCGTCGACTCGCCATTGAGCGCACGGCGGATACCGCGCCGTTCTTCTTCATTGAGCGACGAACCGATCAGCAGAATCCGTCCCTGTCCCAGCGCACCTTGCTTGAGCAATGCCAGCGCCTTGTCCACGGCCAGATCGGCGCGGTGGCCGGCTTCCGGCATCAGCGACGGCTTGAGCGCGTCGAGCAGGTTGCGACTGGTCGCCAGATCATCCGACAGCGGCACCAGCGTGTGCGCGCTGCCGGCATAAACGACGATGGCGGTCTGCGCATCGCTGCGCGCCTGCAACAGGTCGAACAGCTTGCGCCGCGCCTGTTCGAGACGCGTCGGTGGCGAGTCGGTGGCGAGCATCTCCGGGGTCAGTTCGAGCACGACTACCAGCGGGTCGGCGGGTTTCTGGCTGGTCTGTTCGACGCGCTCCCAGCTCGGCCCGAGCAAGGCCAGAATGGTCAGCAACCACCCCACGCCAAGGGCGACCCACGGCAGTTTGCTCTGGCGCCCGCTGCCGCCACTGAGCAGCGCAGCGTGAAATGCAGGCGGCAGAATCATCTGCCAGCGCCCGGCGCGTTTCTGTCGGTGCCAGAGTTGCCAGAGCAGCCAGCCGAGCAGCGGCAACAGCAGCAGCCACCAAGGGCGGAACCAGTGCGGCCAGAGCGCGATCATCGGCGCCTCCGCAGGCGCAAACGCTGCAAGCGCTGACGCAAGTCCGGCAGCGGACTTTGCAAATACAGTTGCTTGGTAAACAGGCGTTGCAGTGGGTTATCCGGCCACAGTTCGCGGACGACCAGCAACAGGCTCAACCACAGCGCCAACGCCAGCGGCCAGTGATACAACGCTTGCGCCGGACGTGCCTGAGTCGGTTGCTGAGTCACCGGTTCGAGCTGATCGAGGGTGTCCTTGATCGCTTGCAGCTCCAAGCCGTCGTGGGCGCGGAAGTACTGGCCGCCGGTGATTTCGGCGATGGCCTTGAGCGCCGGCTCATCCAGATCAAGGCTCGGATTGACCCCGAGCAGGCCGGTCGAGCCGCTATCCTCGGGATTGGCGCCGATGCCGATCGGGTAGATTCTGACGCCTTCACTGGCGGCCAGTTTTGCGGCGGTCAGCGGATTGATTTCGCCGCCGTTGTTGGCGCCGTCGGTGACCAGAATCAGCACGCGACTTTGCGCCGGGCGCAGGCGCAAGCGTTTCAGGGCCAGGCCGATGGCATCGCCAATCGCGGTGTTCTTGCCGGCGATGCCGATCCGCGCCTCGTCGAGCCACACGCGAACGGTGCGCCGGTCAAAGGTCAGCGGCGCTTGCAGGTAGGCCTGACTGCCAAACAGGATCAAACCGACGCGGTCGCCGTCGCGGCTTTCAAGGAAATCGCCGAGCAAGTGCTGCACCAGCGATAGGCGGCTGACTTCTTCGTCCTGCCATTGCATGTCGGGGAAATCCATCGAGCCGGACACGTCTACCGCCACCAGCAGATCGCGACCGCTGGCGGCAATCGGCAGTGGCTCGCCAAGCCATTGCGGGCGCGCGGCGGCGGTCAGCAGAATCAGCCACAGCAAGATAAATGGCGCCTGCTGCCGCCAGGCCGGCAAGTTAGCGCGGGCGCGGCGGCGGGCGAGGCCTTCGAGGTCGGCGAGGAAACTGACTTTCAGCGCCGGCTCGCCGCTGTCGGCCACCGGCAGGACCAGACGCATCAGCCACGGCAGCGGCAACAGCATGAAAATCCACGGCCAGGCAAATTCAAACATGTTTGCGAATCCACGTGTCGACCGCTTGGGTCAGGCCGGCGATGGCTTTGTCATCGAGTTTGCATTCCGGTTTGTACGCACCTTCGACGAGTACCATCCAGCGCGTCAGGCCGGCAGCGGGGCAGCGGTTATCGAGGAAGGCCAGCCATTTGCGGCCGTTGAGGGTGTGGCTCTGGCTGTACGGATAGTGGTTGCGGCACAGGCGTTTGAGCAGGCCGTTGAGTTGTTGCAGCCAGGCACCGGCCGGAGCGCCGTCGTAAGGCTTGGGCATTTGCGCCAGTTCGGCGAGCGCGGCGATGCGCACCGGGTCCAGCGGTTGCTCGGCGCGTACCAACGGGCGTTTCTTCATCGGAATGAAGCGGCGCAGCTTCCACGCGGCAAAGCCCAGCAGCGGCAACAGCAGAAGCAGCAGCCACCAGCCCGGCGCCGGCGGCCAGAAGGCGATCGGCGGCGGCGAGATCAGCGGCTGCAGTTGGTCGAGGCCGTTCATCGACCTTTCCCCGGACGCTGCGGGTTGAGGAACTCGCGCATCTGCTCGACCATTTCGCTCTGCGTGCTCAAGGGCATCAGCAACACCCGCAGCTTCTGCGCGAGCAATTCCCAGCGAGCTATGCGCGCTTCGGCCTGGGCGCGGTAGGTCTGGCGCAGGTCGAAGTTCAGCGTGTCGATTTCCAGCTGCGCGCCACGCTCGGCGAAGCGCAGCAGGCCGGCAGCGGGCAGGGCGTGATCGAGCGGATCGGACAGTGGCAGCATCAGCAGATCGCAATGCCGCGCCAGCAAACTCAGTTGTTGTTCGGCACTGTCGGACAACGCGCGTTCATCGCAAATGACGATGGCCAGACTGCCCGGGCGCAGCACTTCCCGCGCGCGGCGCAGGGCCACGCCGAAGGCATCGCGATCTGGCTCGCGCTCGCTGTGCAGCGACTGATTGACCTTGACCAGACGGTTGAGCAATTGCAGCAGGCTCTGCTTGCTCCGGCGAGGCTTGATTTCGTAGTGCTCGTTATCGCCAAACACCAGCCCGCCAACCCGGTCGTTGTGCCCCAGCGCGGCCCAACCGATCAGCGCCGCGACCTGGGCCGCCAGTACCGATTTGAACATCAGCCCCGAGCCGAAAAACAGCCGGGTGCTTTGCTCGACCATGATGAAAATCGGTCGCTCGCGCTCTTCGTGGAACAGCTTGGTGTGCGGTTCCTGCGTGCGCGCAGTGACGCGCCAGTCGATGGTGCGCACATCGTCACCGGCCTGATACACCCGCACCTGATCGAAGTCGACGCCACGGCCACGGAATTTCGAGTGATGCAGGCCGATCAGCGGGCTGCGCTGACTCGGCGTGGAAAACAGTTGCACCTCGCGCACGCGGTGACGCATTTCGATCAGCTCGGCGAGGCTGATGCGGATACCGGGTTCGGAGGGCAGGGCGGCGTTCATGGGGGTCAAGCGACGGCGACGACGTCGAGAATCCGCTGCACCACGCGATCCTGATCGATGCCAGCGGCTTCGGCTTCGAACGACAGAATGATGCGATGGCGCAACACGTCGAACAGTACGGCCTGAATGTCTTCCGGGCTGACGAAATCACGACCGGCCAGCCAGGCGTGGGCGCGGGCGCAGCGATCGAGGGCGATCGAACCGCGCGGACTGGCACCGTAGGCGATCCACTCGGCCATTTCCGGGTCGAACTTGGCCGGGTTGCGCGTGGCCATGACCAGTTGCACCAGGTATTCCTCCACTGCGTCGGCCATGTACAAACCGAGGATTTCCTTGCGCGCGGCGAAGATCGCCTGCTGGCTGACCCGACGCTCGGGCTTGGTCTCACCGTTCAGCGCCTCGCCACGGGCCTGCTGGAGGATGCGCCGTTCGACAGCGGCGTCGGGGAAACCGATCTTGACGTGCATGAGGAAACGGTCGAGCTGGGCTTCCGGCAACGGATAGGTGCCTTCCTGTTCGATCGGGTTCTGCGTGGCCATTACCAGGAACAGCGGCGACAGCTCATAGGTGCTGCGCCCGACGCTGACCTGACGCTCGGCCATCGCTTCGAGCAAGGCCGATTGCACCTTGGCCGGCGCGCGGTTGATTTCGTCCGCCAGCACCAGGTTGTGGAAGATAGGCCCTTGCTGGAAGACGAAACTGCCGGTTTCCGGACGGTAGATTTCGGTGCCGGTGATGTCGGCGGGCAGCAGGTCGGGGGTGAACTGAATACGATGGAACTGGGCTTCGATGCCCTCGGCGAGTTCTTTGATCGCTTTGGTCTTGGCCAGACCGGGAGCGCCCTCGACCAGCATATGGCCGTCGGCGAGCAGGGCGATGAGCAAGCGCTCGATGAGTTTTTCCTGGCCGAGAATCTGCGTTGAAAGAAAGGTTCGCAGCGCCAGCAGCGCTTCACGATGTTCCATCGGTGACTGTTCCTGGAAAGGGGGTGGCCGGGGCGTTCGGATAACGCCGGGGCTGGGGGCGTTACTTTAATCCATCGTGGGGGGCGGCGACTAACGGCATTTTGTGCAAAAGAGCAAAAGATTGGGCGCTGGTTCCGGCCTCTTCGCGAGCAGGCTCGCTCCCACAGGGTCTGATGTACGCATTCCAATGTGGGAGCGAGCCTGCTCGCGAAAGGGCCAGCCCGGTCAACATCAAACCTCGCTGATAAAGGTCCCGGTCCCATCGAGAATATTCTTCAAAGTCTCAACAACCTCATCCATATCCACCATATCCGGATTAAAACTGATCTCCAGCACATCATCGCCATTCAACGCATCGACATCCGCCGCAGCAATCTCGATCTTAAGCAGGTTCGAAGTCAGCGTGACCTTCACCCCCTCCAGCGTCGAAGGCTCGCCATCCAGGGTGATCTCCAGCTCATCCTCATCCGGATAACGGCTCATCAGGAACATCTCGCCCTTGTCGCTGTGGCAGCAGAGCATGGCCATGTTGTCTTCTTCGTCGTCGCACGGGTTGACGATCAGTAGGGCGGTGGTCATTTGCATTGGGGGAAATCCTGGGCGGTGGCGGCGGTGAGTCTGTTCGAATGCGCGATTTTGCCAGTCTCAACCGGTTTGCGCTGCCTGCATCGGTAAAAAGTGGCAAAGCAGGACATTTCTGTCGCCCGGTTCCGAGTAGCGAGAAGGGAAAATCCGACGCCAGCGTAAGGCAATTACCGAATGCGCAAAATCCACCCGAAATTGCGATTTTTCGCTTGTGATCGCCGCCTTTTTACCGTTAGTTTCGCCGCTCTTGCGCAATGGAGTGCGTTACGACAACCCCAAAAAGGGAACTTTGCCATGACCCAATATTTCGACCGCGCCGAAGAAATCCGCCACCTGTCCGATGAACAGATCGAGGAAATCTACAAGCGCTATCTCGAAGGCGAGAAAACTGCCGCGCTGATGGCGGAATTTCAGATCCCTGCAACGGTGCGCAGTCTGCTCAAGGTTCTGCCCCCGGTTATCAGTGCCGACCTCAGCTGTCCTTACTGCAAACTGCCGATGTGGGTGCGCCGACACGCCAGAGGTACTCCGCTTTCGCTGCGCAGTACCTTCAAATGCGTACGCTGTGAGCACCAGCAAAGCCTACCCGGCACCAATACCCGCCACACGACTTGCAGCTGCACAGAATGTTTCAAGGTGCGCCAGCAGCAGCTTGCCGCCCGGGCCACGCGTGATCGCCTGGAATTGGAAGCTCGATATGGCGCGCGATGCCCCGCAGTGCCTTACGCCAATCTGGGGTTTGTGCAGAAGCTGACGTTGCTCGCTTTGCTGGATGATGGTTACGGCGCGACCGTTGAATGGATTGCGCCGTTGAATGCGCCATCCAGAGAAGAACTGCTCGCCCTGACGTTCGAGGCCCGTGAAGAGTTGCTCAAAAGCCTGCACGAAGCCGGGGTGCTGGCAGTCTCCACCGATTCCGACATCAACGCCTTCGATCGCAGCGAGGGCTGCAATATCCGCGAGTACAGCGCGGTGCGCTGGCTGCCCAGCGTCACGCTCGACGGCGTAACGCGCTGTGCCCGCGAGAATTTGTACCGGGTGCTGTATCAGGAGTTGTCTGGCAGCGTAAAAGCCGCCTGGAAGAGCGAAATCTATTCGCTGGTCTTCAGTCTCGCTCGCGAAGCGTCCATTCAATACATCCGTGTGCTGGCCGCTGAAGTGGATTTTGCCTTCACGGCCGAGGCCCGTGCCGAGGAGGTGGTCGGGCAGTTGCTGCAGGACTTCTCGGTCAGTCAGTTGTATTACTTCGCCCGACTGGCGGTGAGGAACGCCGCGCACTTCTACGCCACCGGCAATTCCAAAGGGCGCAGTCACGCCTCCAACACCATTCCGCGCAACATGCTGGGCACGGCGCAGGACGCGCTCGCGCGCAACTGGCGCAAGAACGCCCATCGCGATGCGCGAGTACCGCAAACAGCCTTGCAGCGCTTGCTCTACGACGTGGTGCTCAAGGACAGCGGCGCCGGATTTTCCAAATCGCCGGGCATGTACTGGCGTGACGAACTGGTCCCGCAATTCTTTTCCGCCGTGGCGTTCGACAGCGACTTGCTCAGCCATCTGCGCCTGTTCTGCCGCGAATGCGATTCGAGCAACATCGACGCCAGCATGGACAAGCAGATCCTGCAGACGATGTGCTACGACTGCGCCACGGTGAGCAAATTCAGAGCCTTTGAGGAACTGCCGGACTGATCCGCGTCAACCGCTGGCGCTGAACCGGATGCCACGCTCAGGGTCGATAACAGGGCCTTGGGCGTTTTCGTTTCCGGATATGTAACGTTCTCGGCGACCGACCTGGCACGAAAGTCCCGTGAAACCGGGTTTCGAAGCTGCATTTCGGCGCACGCCTGCTAGTGTTGATGCAGGCCAAACCCTGCATTTACGTGCCAATGACCGAATATGTCGCAGCACCGCAAGCAGACACATTGTCGCACCCATTAAGCTGCGCAACGAATGAGCACCCGTAAAGGCATTGCTGGCAGCGCTGGCAGTCGCTTTTGCAGATGCTCATTCATGGAAGGTGAATGTGACCTGAGTGTCCCGTCCAGCTTCACCCACCTGTCTCCCTGTTTCCTCTGCCCGAGAATCAGGAACAGGGCGACACCAGCCCCGAAAGGGGTGTTGCACGCGACGCTTTCCATCAATAACAAGCTTAAGCGGAGTACCACAGATGGCGTTCTTCACCGCAGCCAGCAAAGCCGACTTCCAGCACCAACTGCAAGCGGCACTGGCGCAGCACATCAGTGAACAGGCACTGCCACAAGTGGCGCTGTTCGCTGAACAATTCTTCGGCATCATTTCCCTGGACGAGCTGACTCAACGTCGTCTCTCCGACCTCGCTGGCTGTACTCTCTCTGCGTGGCGCCTGCTTGAGCGCTTCGATCACGCGCAACCGCAAGTGCGTGTCTACAACCCCGATTACGAACGCCACGGCTGGCAGTCGACCCATACCGCGGTCGAAGTGCTGCACCACGACCTGCCATTTCTGGTCGACTCGGTGCGTACCGAGCTGAACCGTCGCGGCTACAGCATTCACACCCTGCAGACCACCGTGCTCAGCGTGCGTCGTGGCAGCAAGGGCGAATTGCTGGAAGTCCTGCCAAAGGGCAGCACCGGCGAAGGCGTGCTGCACGAATCGCTGATGTACCTGGAAATCGACCGTTGCGCCAACGCGGCCGAGCTGAATGTGCTGAGCAAAGAGCTTGAGCAGGTGCTCGGTGAAGTGCGCGTCGCCGTCGCTGACTTCGAGCCGATGAAAGCCAAGGTGCAGGACATCCTCACCCAGCTCGACAACAGCGCCTACCCGGTCGATGCCGACGAAAAGAACGAAATCAAGAGCTTCCTGGAATGGCTGGTGGGCAACCACTTCACCTTCCTCGGCTACGAAGAGTTCGTGGTCACCGACCAGGCCGATGGCGGTCACATCGAGTACGACCAGAATTCCTTCCTCGGCCTGACCAAACTGCTGCGCACCGGCCTGACCTACGAAGACCTGCGCATCGAAGACTACGCCGTGTCCTACCTGCGCGAACCGACCCTGCTGTCGTTCGCCAAGGCTGCGCACCCGAGCCGCGTGCACCGTCCGGCTTACCCGGACTACGTGTCGATCCGTGAAATCGACGCCGACGGCAAAGTCATCAAGGAACACCGTTTCATGGGCCTGTACACCTCCTCGGTGTACGGCGAGAGCGTGCGGGTCATCCCGTTCATCCGCCGCAAGGTCGAAGAAATCGAGCGCCGCTCCGGCTTCCAGTCCAAGGCTCACCTGGGCAAGGAACTGGCGCAGGTCCTCGAAGTGCTGCCGCGTGACGACCTGTTCCAGACCCCGGTCGACGAACTGTTTACCACCGTGATGTCGATTGTGCAGATCCAGGAACGCAACAAGATCCGCGTGTTCCTGCGCAAAGACCCGTACGGGCGTTTCTGCTACTGCCTGGCCTATGTGCCGCGCGACATCTACTCCACCGAAGTCCGCCAGAAGATCCAGCAAGTGCTGATGGAGCGCCTGAAGGCGTCCGACTGCGAATTCTGGACTTTCTTCTCGGAATCCGTGCTGGCCCGCGTGCAGCTGATTCTGCGCGTCGATCCGAAGAACCGCCTCGACATCGACCCGGTACTGCTGGAAAAAGAAGTGGTCCAGGCCTGCCGCAGCTGGCAGGACGACTACGCCGCACTGACCGTCGAAAGCTTCGGCGAAGCCCACGGCACCAACGTGCTGGCCGACTTCCCGAAAGGCTTCCCGGCCGGCTACCGCGAGCGTTTCGCTGCGCATTCGGCCGTGGTCGACATGCAGCACCTGCTGAGCCTCAACGAAAAAAATCCGCTGGTGATGAGCTTCTATCAGCCGCTCGGTCAGGTCTCCGGCCAGCGCGAGCTGCATTGCAAGCTGTATCACGCCGACACGCCGCTGGCGCTGTCCGACGTCCTGCCGATTCTGGAAAACCTCGGCCTGCGCGTACTGGGCGAATTCCCGTATCGCCTGCGCCACACCAACGGCCGCGAATTCTGGATTCACGATTTCGCCTTCACCGCCGCTGAAGGTCTGGACCTCGACATCCAGCAGCTCAACGACACCCTGCAGGACGCGTTCGTGCACATCGTGCGCGGCGACGCCGAGAACGATGCGTTCAACCGTCTGGTGCTGACCGCCGGTCTGCCATGGCGCGACGTGGCACTTCTGCGTGCCTACGCCCGTTACCTGAAGCAGATTCGTCTGGGCTTCGACTTGGGTTACATCGCCAGCACGCTGAACAACCACACCGACATCGCTCGCGAGCTGACCCGGTTGTTCAAGACCCGTTTCTACCTGGCGCGCAAGCTCGGCAGCGACGATCTGGAAGACAAGCAACTGCGTCTGGAACAAGCGATTCTGACCGCACTGGACGATGTTCAGGTGCTCAACGAAGACCGCATCCTGCGTCGTTACCTCGACCTGATCAAAGCCACCCTGCGCACCAACTTCTATCAGACTGACGCCAACGGCCAGAACAAGTCGTACTTCAGCTTCAAGTTCAACCCGCATGCGATCCCTGAGCTGCCGAAGCCAGTGCCGAAGTTCGAAATCTTCGTCTACTCGCCACGCGTCGAAGGCGTGCACCTGCGCTTCGGCAACGTTGCCCGTGGTGGTCTGCGCTGGTCCGACCGTGAAGAAGACTTCCGTACCGAAGTGCTCGGCCTGGTAAAAGCCCAGCAAGTGAAAAACTCGGTCATCGTGCCGGTGGGTGCGAAGGGCGGCTTCCTGCCGCGTCGCCTGCCACTGGGCGGCAGCCGTGACGAGATCGCGGCGGAGGGCATCGCCTGCTACCGCATCTTCATTTCCGGCCTGTTGGACATCACCGACAATCTGAAGGACGGCGCATTGGTACCGCCGGTCAACGTCGTGCGTCATGACGACGATGACCCGTATCTGGTGGTCGCGGCGGACAAGGGCACTGCGACCTTCTCCGACATCGCCAACGGCATCGCCATCGACTATGGCTTCTGGCTGGGTGACGCGTTTGCCTCCGGTGGTTCGGCCGGTTACGACCACAAGAAAATGGGCATCACCGCCAAGGGCGCGTGGGTCGGCGTACAGCGCCACTTCCGCGAGCGCGGCATCAATGTTCAGGAAGACAGCATCACCGTGGTTGGCGTCGGCGACATGGCCGGCGACGTGTTCGGTAACGGCCTGTTGATGTCCGACAAGCTGCAACTGGTCGCTGCGTTCAACCACATGCACATCTTCATCGACCCGAACCCGAACCCGGCGACCAGTTTCGTCGAGCGTCAGCGTCTGTTCGACCTGCCGCGTTCGGCCTGGACCGACTACGACACCAGCATCATGTCCGAAGGTGGCGGTATCTTCTCGCGCAGCGCGAAGAGCATCGCGATCTCGCCGCAGATGAAAGAACGCTTCGACATCCAGGCTGACAAGCTGACCCCGACCGAACTGCTCAACGCCTTGCTCAAGGCGCCGGTGGATCTGTTGTGGAACGGCGGTATCGGCACCTACGTCAAGGCCAGCACCGAAAGCCACGCCGATGTCGGCGACAAGGCCAACGATGCACTGCGCGTCAACGGTAACGAGCTGCGCTGCAAAGTCGTGGGCGAGGGCGGTAACCTCGGCATGACCCAACTGGGTCGTGTGGAATTCGGCTTGAATGGCGGCGGCTCCAACACCGACTTCATCGACAACGCCGGCGGCGTGGACTGCTCCGACCACGAAGTGAACATCAAGATCCTGCTGAACGAAGTGGTTCAGGCCGGTGACATGACCGACAAGCAACGCAACCAGTTGCTGGCGAGCATGACCGACGAAGTCGGCAATCTGGTGCTGGGCAACAACTACAAGCAGACTCAGGCCCTGTCCCTGGCGGCGCGCCGTGCCTACGCGCGCATCGCTGAGTACAAGCGTCTGATGAGCGATCTGGAAGGCCGTGGCAAGCTGGACCGTGCCATCGAGTTCCTGCCGACTGAAGAGCAACTGACCGAGCGCGTCGCTGAGGGCCACGGCCTGACCCGTCCTGAGCTGTCGGTGCTGATTTCCTACAGCAAGATCGACCTGAAAGAGCAGTTGCTGGGCTCGCTGGTGCCGGACGACGATTACCTGACCCGCGACATGGAAACGGCGTTCCCGCCGACCCTGGTCAGCAAGTTCTCCGAAGCCATGCGTCGTCACCGTCTGAAGCGCGAGATCGTCAGCACCCAGATCGCCAACGATCTGGTCAACCACATGGGCATCACCTTCGTGCAGCGACTCAAAGAGTCGACCGGCATGAGCCCGGCGAACGTGGCTGGCGCTTACGTGATCGTGCGCGACATCTTCCACCTCCCGCACTGGTTCCGTCAGATCGAAGCGCTGGACTATCAGGTTTCCGCTGACGTGCAGCTGGAGCTGATGGACGAGCTGATGCGTCTGGGCCGTCGCGCCACGCGCTGGTTCCTGCGTGCCCGCCGCAACGAGCAGAATGCTGCGCGTGACGTCGCGCACTTCGGTCCGCACCTGAAAGAGCTGGGCCTGAAACTCGACGAGCTGCTCAGCGGCGAAATCCGCGAGAACTGGCAGTCGCGCTATCAGGCGTATGTCGAAGCCGGTGTGCCGGAATTGCTGGCGCGTATGGTTGCGGGCACCTCGCACCTGTACACGCTGCTGCCGATCATCGAAGCCGCCGACGTCACCGGGCAGGACCCGGCCGAAGTGGCCAAGGCTTACTTCGCCGTGGGCTCTGCGCTGGACATCACCTGGTACCTGCAACAGATCAGCGCCTTGCCGGTGGAAAACAACTGGCAGGCTCTGGCCCGTGAAGCGTTCCGTGATGACGTCGACTGGCAGCAACGGGCGATCACCATCTCCGTCCTGCAACAGGGCGACGGCTCCCAGGACGTGGAAGCACGCCTGGCGCTGTGGATGGCCCAGCACGAAAGCATGATCGAACGCTGGCGCGCCATGCTGGTGGAAATCCGTGCTGCGAGCGGTACGGACTACGCCATGTACGCGGTGGCCAACCGTGAACTGCTGGATCTGGCGTTGAGCGGGCAAGCGATCGTGCCTGCGATCACTGCGAATGCCGAGCTTGAACTGGCGTAAGTAGTGGCTGAATGAAGAAGCCCCGCTCTCGAAAGAGGCGGGGCTTTTTCTTGTCTGTCATTCAGAGCGTCTCGGCGCAGCGGAAGGCGAAGCTACCAACGCCGTCGGCACGGGGCAGGGATGTTCCGGTTACGACAATCTGATTGTTCTGAATAGCAAGGCCTCCCGCCATGTCGAGCACGTCGGTCAGATTGATCACCAGCACACCGTCGTCGGCAAAATCGCGATCCGGAGCGCCGTCCGATTTGAACTGGGCAATGACGATTTCGGAGTCTTCTTCGCCGTGGGTGCTGGAAAGCAACACGATGTGTACGCCTTCTCGCAGCGTGCCAGCAGTCCATTGGATGCCGAAAGGCGCATCGGAATAAGACGTCAGGACTGGCCTCCCTTCATTGAAGTCGCTGGCGTATTTGCCATTTCTGTCGACACAAACCAGGACGCCCCTGTGAACAAGATCCTCCGAGGTGGCGCTACCGATGCCGAGGATGTTGCCATCAGGCATTTCCACCAGTTGGTTGATCTGACTGAGCTTGTCCAGGCGCTCGAACAGGGCAAAACCGTTATCACCAAAGCTGCTGACAGGCTTACCTGCGGCGTCGAAGAGGGCGATCATTGCGCGGTAGCGGTCTTTACTTGAAACGTAACCTGCGATGGCGAATTTGCCGTCCTGCAGCCGGATCAGTGAGCCAGCCCACGTGGAATTGTCCAGGTATCGGATCGTGATGTAACCCTGTCCTTGGCCAAAGGAAGTGTCCAGAGCCCCGTCGCTATGCAGCCTGATCAAAAGACCGTATTGGCCATTGGGGGAATATTGATGATTGCTCAGGACCATCAGTTTTCCGCCGGCCAGTTCAATGGCATGGCCACTGTAATCGGATGCCGTAGTGCGTTTTTGCTCCGGTGCTACCTCGGACGACGCGAGGGCGGGCAACGGAATCTGGCTAACGATGACCACGCCGTTGTCGCCAAATCCGCTCTCGGGCGTTCCGTCATTGCGAAACATTGCCAAGCAGCGCTGTGGTCGTGCGTATTCGTGTAGGACAAAGGCACCCTGAAGCAACAGATTGTTGTTTTCGAGGATGCTGATGCTGCCACCCGTGGATTTATAGCCCTGCGCGAAAACCCCGGTCGCCACGCCATCCCGGGCAAACGAAGCGTCCTGTGTGCCATCAGGCTTCAACCGCACAATGGCGAACTTGTTGCCCGCGCTGGCGGCGATCAGCAGCTTGCCGTCCGCCGCGACGGTAACTGCGTTGGCGAAGCCGTTTTCCTGATCGGGATATTCAAACCAGGTGAGGCCATTTTTATTGGGGCCGAAAGTGGGGTCCAGGTTAAGCACGGCGGTGTCTTTGACTTCAGTCATGGTCAGCTCCTCGAATACGCTGTTTTTGCGTAAAGCGATCAGTCGATAGAGGCCGGCAAATCAACGCAGTGCTGGTATTTGGGAAGCTTTCGGTCGCGCTGTCCACTGTCAGACCTGACAGTGGACAGCGGGGGATGATTGTGGATTTGGAAGGGATGGCCAGTCTTGGCGGGGATTTAATGTCTGAGGGTTTTTGTGGTGTCTGGTCTGGCGCCTTCGCGAGCAGGCTCGCTCCCACAGGGATTCGCATTCCAAATGTGGGAGCGAGCCTGCTCGCGAAGAGGTATTTTCATTCAATACAACTTTTGAGCTGGTTTACCCTCGAGCATCGACACTTTCTCCCCCGGCCGCACAACCAGATTACTCAGCGAACGGTCAAACTCGCGCAACGCCGCCAGCTGCAATTCCTCCTGCTGATTGATATCCGCGACGATCTCTTCCGAGCGCTTGAAGTCCGCCCACACCGGCGTCAGCTCCCTAGCCTGCGAGCCCTTCGCCGTGCCGATGTAGTTCAATTGCGCATCGTAAAAATCGGCACTGACATCCGCGCGGATATCCGAGCTGCGCGAGGTGATCAACTGGCTGTGGGTATCGATGATCGCCACCACATCCGGCCTGGCCGCGCGCAGGCTTTGCATGTCCGGGTACACCGTCACCGAGCCGAACTGGCGTTGCAGCGAAGCGTTGACCCACTGCACCGCGCGATCCGGGCTGGAGCTGGCGACGTAGGCGTCGTGGATCGGTTGCACCAGCAGGCTCTGACCAAAACCGGTGCCGGCCTTGGCCTGATACTCGCGCAAGTATTGGCGATTGGCCTGGGTGCCGGGGCTGTAAATCACCCCCAGCGAGACGCCGGGACCGCTGTTGACCTGAGTAGCACTGCTGCGACCGGTCGGGTGCGGCAGGAGCGTGTCGAGGGATGACACCGCTTGCGGGGCAGTGGGAACAGAGCAGGCAGAGAGCAGCAAAACGGAGATCGCCAGCAGGGCGGGAAGCGCAGGTTTCATGGTGTTTCTCCCGTGAAACAAGGTCTGTCGATGAGTGTGCACGGGCCGATGGTTCGGCGGATATTCAGGTTAAACCTGCCGGCCTGACCGTTGGCTGAATAACCTTTGCGCGGTTAGTTTTATTGGCTTTAAGCGTTTGCAGGTAATGCTCCAAGGCAATAAAAAAGGCGCAAATGCTCGATTCGCGCCTTTCGTTTATGGCTGGCCGTTCAGCCATCAGTTTTCCAGCGGAATCAGCACCTGCTCATCCGGGGCCAGCACCATGAACACCAGCAACTTGGCCGGCTTGGTCGAACTGGCGTTTTTCGACACCAGATGCTCGGAACCGGCCGGCTCGTACCAGAACTGGCCTTTCTTGTAAGTGATCGCTTTTTCGCCCTTGACCTGTGAAATCACCTCGCCGTCGAGCACGTAAGCCATCGCCGTGCCTTCGTGCTTATGGGCGATTGAGGATTGCCCGGGCTGGTAGTCGACTTCGATCATCATGGCTTTCTTGCCGGGAGCGTTTTTCAGCAGTTGTTCCTGCAGAACGGTAATTTTTTCGGACGGATCGTGGGCCATTGCCGAAGCAGACAGGCTGAAGGCGAGGGCGGCGGCGAAGAGGGGCAGGGCTTTCATGGCGGGTTACCTGTGATGGTTGGGGTGTGCTCACAGTAGGCCGCAATGTGGCCGGTTCAAACGGCCAATATTCGCGAAGATCAGGTGACCAATTGGTCTCGCAAGGATTTCGGTGTGGCGCAAATCGCCTTCGCGAGCAAGCTCGCTCCCACAGGTTCTGCGGTTGCTCACCCATCTTGTGAACAACAAATAACCCTGTGGGAGCGAGCTTGCTCGCGAAGAGGCCGGTTCAGACGATGGGAAAGCTGTTGAAATCGACGCTATTGGCCAGGCGGCTATCGATCAGGTCGATAAACCCCTGTGCCTCGGGCCGGTTGAAATGCGCCTGCATCGCCGCTTCCGACTGCCAGCGCGCGCTGACCGTCCAGCGGTGGCTGTCCTCGGGGCAGCGGTCGACCAGGTAGGAATCGCAGCCCGGGGTTTCGCGCAGGGTGTCGACGATCTTCTGCAATTGCTTGCCAAGCTCTTCCGAGCGGCCCGCAACCGCCTTGACCTCAACCGTGTTGATCACTTCGTTGGACATTGCTCACACTCCTGAATCAGGCCGGACGAATCCTGCTCACTGAGGGATAACGCCTGTGCAGAATAGGCCTGCCGCTCTGAATCACCAATAACCAATCGGCGGTAAAAGCCTTATACCAACGGCTCATGACAGCTGTTCGAGGATGTCGCGCAGGCGATCGAGGGCGATGTCGATGTCCAGGGTTTCGATGGCGCCGAAGCCGAAATACAGGCCTTCTTTCGCCGGCTGCTGGTAGTAGAAACCACTGATCGCATACAGGCCGACCTCGACCTTTTTTGCCAACTCGATGACCAACTGCAAATCGATCGGCACCTTGCAGAACACCGCCATGTGAAACCCGGCACTGGCCGGCACGGCTTGCAGCCATGGCGCCAGATCCGTCGCCATGCGCTCCAGGATGCGTTCGCGACGTTGCGCGTAGATCGTGTGGCAGCGGCGGATGTGCTTGAGCAGACAACCCTCGGCGATGAACTTGGCCAGCGCCCATTGCGGCAAGGTTGAGGCGTGCAGATCGGTCAACTGCTTGGCGCGAATCACCGCTTCGATGATCGACGGCGGCAGGATCGCGTAGCCCAGGCGCAACTCCGGCAGCAAGGTTTTCGAGAAGGTGCCGACGTAGGCGACGATACCGCGCTGATCGAGGTTGTACAGCGAATCTGTAGGCCGGCCCTCGTAGCGGAATTCACTGTCGTAATCGTCTTCGATGATGATCGCGCCGAGCTCATAGGCACGGGCAAGCAGGGCCTCGCGGCGCGCCTGACTCATCGCCATGCCCAGCGGGAACTGGTGCGACGGCGTCACATAAATCAGCCGCGTACCATCGGGAATGTGCTCGACCTGAATACCCTCGGCATCCACCGGCACGCCGACCACTTCGGCGCCGTGGGTGCCGAACAGCAAGCGCGCGGGTGGATAGCCCGGATCTTCCATCGCCACCAGACTGCCGGGGCGGGTCAGTACGCGAGCAATCAGGTCCAGCGCCTGCTGCGCGCCGTTGCACACCACGATGTCCTCGTCCTGACAATTGATGCCACGGGAAAAGGCGATGTGCCGGGCGATCGCATTGCGCAGCGCCGGCAAGCCTTCGGCGACGCTGTATAAGCCTTTCGACTGCGCCATCTGCCGCATCGCATGGGCGACGCAGCGGCGCCAGTCGTCGTGGGGGAACTGGCCTTTGCTGGTGGCGCCGCCGATGAAGTCGTAGCGCAGCGAACCTTCCAGCGTCGGGTGACGGAGGAACACCGGCAGATTGCGCCAGCTCTCGATCACCTCGGCACTGGCCAGCTCGGTGTGGCTCTGCTTGCGCTGCACCTGTGCCGGGCGGGCGTTGACGTAGGTGCCTTTGCCGATCACGCCGGTGAGGAAATTTTCGTAGGTCAGCTGCGCATAGGTGTCGGAAATGGTCTTGCGCGAGATGCCCAATTGCTCGGCCAGCAAGCGACTCGGCGGCAACTGCGTACCCGCCGCCAACCGCCCGGATTCAATCGCCGCGCGCAACTGCTGATACAACTGACCGGCAAGATCCTTGCGGCCGTTGATCACGACATGAAGTTCCATACCGACGAGGCTCCCGGGTGTCGAGTGAAGTGTCGGTCAGATTAGCGTTGTTGGGCTTTTGGCAGTAGTTGCGTGGAGTAAAAACCGCAAATTGGCGCAAGTCCCTGTGGGAGCGAGCCGCTCGCGAAAGCGGCGGGTCAGTTACCTGATCGTTACCTGATCGTTCCCACGCTCCGCGTGGGAATGCAGCCATGGACGCTCCGCGTCCACTGTGACGCAGAGCGTCACGGGAGGCGTTACCACGCGGAGCGTGGGAACGATCAGCGCGTAAAGGTAGGGGGCAGTGGTGTAGCCGAAATTCGTGGAATTGGGGCTGTAACACAGCCTGCACAGCCCGTACCGTGAACTCATCATTCCGCCTGCCGAGAGCCGCGCCATGTCCCTGCGTCTGGATTACTACAGCGCGTCGCCCAAGGCGATGAAAGCGATGCTTGCTATGGAGGCGCTGACCGCCAACCTGAGCATCGAAGCGCCGCTGCTGCAACTGATCAGAATCCGCGCCTCGCAGCTCAACGGCTGCGCATTCTGCACCGACATGCATTCGGTGGACGCGCGGCGAGCCGGGGAGAGTGATCGGCGCCTGTATGCGGTCGCGGTGTGGCGCGACAGCAACTTCTTCAACCCCCGCGAACGCGCGGCGCTGGCCTGGGCCGAGGCGGTGACGCTGTTGGCCGAAAGCCACGTGCCGGATGACGTTTACCAACAGTCGCGCGAGCAATTTGATGAAGGTGAACTGGTGGACCTGACGGTTGCGGTCAGCACCATCAACAGCTGGAACCGCCTGGCCGTCAGCTTCCGCCAGACCCCGAGTGATTGAGTTGCGTCGTAAAAACAAAACGAGAGAAAGAAGAGGTACACGCCGATCGTTCCCACGCTCCGCGTGGGAATGCCTCAAGGGACGCTCCGCGTTCCAATGGGACGCAGAGCGTCCCGGGCTGCATTCCCACGCAGGAGCGTGGGAACGATCAGTCCTTCACTGCGGCGGTCGCTGCGGTTTCACTGATGTGCCAAACGTATTCCCCATCCGCGTACTGGTCGCGGCCGGGGTCGCCAGTCCGACCTGATTCGGCGCGCGCTTGTGCACCGGCACATTCAACGCTTCCATGTTCTTCTGCGCCGCCGCCGCGCCGTCGGGGTTGTTGCCCATCTGCTGGCTCAGGCAATCGTAATTCGGCGCCTTGTAACCGCCGACCGTGACCTCGACACAACCCAGCGGCTCCTCCGCCTGCGCCGCGCCCACCGTCATCAGCAAGACCCACATCCACCGTGTTTTCATGTCCGCCTCCTGGCCCGCCCGATTGGGCCGCTCTGGGTTTGAGTCTAGTGCAAGCGCGGCGCAAAACCCGTGATGGTTTTTTTGCACTGCCCGTCATACCAGAGTCATAAATGCCCCGCAGGATAGCGATTTTCAGGGGTGCGCCAGTCGTGCAGCGAGGCAGTTCGCGGATCAGTCTTCAGCGCTCGGCGACGCTTGTGCGCCGCGCGGGTCTGGGCTGGCTGCTCGGTCTGCTGGCCTGCGCGGCAAATGCTGATCCGGCAGCGGCGGATATGCGCATGACCTTGCACATCCCCGCGCAGGAACTGGCTCGGGCGTTGGATCAATACAGCCGCGCCACGGGCGTCGCGGTGTTGGTCGACAGTCAGCTGAGCCGGGGCCGTCGCTCCCTCGCCGTGGATGGCGAATTCACCGCCGCCGACGCCTTGCGCCATCTGCTCGGCGGCACCGGGTTGATGGCGCGCTACGCCCGCGCCGACGCGTTCACCTTGCAAGCGGCGCAGGTGGAAGACCTGCCAGTGCCGACGGACAAACCCACGCCGGCCGCTGTCGCGGTCAACCGCAGTTACGCGACGGCGGTGCAAGCGGCGATCGAGCGCAAGCTGTGTCGTTCGCCGCTGACCCGACCGGGCAGTTATCGCGCGGTGTTGCAGGTGTGGGTCGGGCGCGACGGCGTGGTGCAGCACAACCGGTTGGTCACTTCGACCGGCGATGTACGGCGCGATAACGCGCTGGTGGAGAGTTTTCGCAACCTCACAATCGATCGGCCGACGCCCAGCGCCTTGCGCCAGCCGGTCACGTTGCTGTTGTTACCGGAGTCGTCAGGGAAACGCATGGAATGCACGAGATGGGAAGGAGTTTCCGGGGGATGAAAGACGCCGGACAAAGCACGATGGGCCAGCTGTTCCTCAGCTCCTACGAGGATTTTCGCGTGCGCCTGCGCCGCCGCCTCGGTTCCGAAGACCTGGCCAACGACGTGCTGCACGAAACCTGGCTGCGGGTCGATCGCATGGAAACCCCGCCGAACCTGCTCAAGCCCAACGCCTACCTGTATCGCATGGCCCTCAACATCGCCGCCGACCGTCGACAGGCCGATGCGCGCCTGCTCACCGGCACCGAAGTCGAGGAACTGCTGCAACTGGGCGACGAAGCCCTCGACCCGGCGCGGGTGGTCGGTGGGCAAAAGGAGATGCAGGCGCTGCTCAGCGCCTTGTACGAACTGCCCGCACGACGTCGGCGAATCTTCATCGCCGCGCGGCTGGAAGAGGCGCCACACCTGGAAATCTCCCAGCGTTTCGGCATTTCCACGCGCATGGTTGAAAAGGAAATCAAAGCCGCGTTGGGCTTCTGCGCAGCGAAACTGGAAAGAAAAGTGTTTCAGCGGTTCGGTCGCGGTGCCGGAAAACCGTCTAGCGAATAGTGACCCGATTAATCCGTTGAGAATTTGCGCGTTTGAACATCTTTCGACTGAAACCCGCCGAGCCTTCGGCCACCGAGTCTCTGCACAGCGAAGCCCAAGATTGGCTGATCCTGCTGACCTCGGGCCGCGCCACCGTCGCCGACGCCCGCGCCCTGCGCGAATGGTGCGCGCAAAGCGGCGAACATGCCCAGGCGTTCGAAGAAGCCAAGCGGCTGTGGCATCACCTGCAACCGGCCGCCGAAGCCGTGCAGGGCCGACGCAGCTTCGGTCGACGGGCATTTCTCGGCGGTGCGATTGCCGCATCCGCTGCATTCCTGCTGGTGCGCGGCACCATTCCCGGTGGCTTCGAAGGACTGGGCGCCGACTACATCACCGAAGTCGGCCAGCAACGCCGGGTCGAACCGGCACAAGGCGTCAGCCTCGAACTCAACACCCAGACCCGCATCAACCAGCGCAGCGTCGAGAACGGCGTGCAGGGCTTTGAACTGGTCAGCGGCGAAGTCGAAGTGCAAACCGCACGCCTGCCACTGGCGATGCAGGCCGGAGCAGGGTGGTTGCGCGCCAGTCAGGCCCGCTTCAACCTGCGCAACACCGACCAGCAAGTCTGCGTGACCTGCCTCGACGGCGCGGTCGACGTGGCCATCGACGGCCGCAACCTGCGCCTCGAAGCCGGCCAGCAAGTCACCTACGACGCACGGCAAATCGGCAACGTACAAACCGTCGACACCGCCGCCGTGATGAACTGGCGCCAACAAGTGCTGGTGTTCAACGGCGCGACCCTCAGCCAGATGATCGACGAAATCAACCGCTACCGCCCCGGCATGCTCCTGCTGCTCAACCGCGAACTCGGCCAACGCCGCGTCCAGGCCCGCTTCAACCTCGACCAACTCGCCGGCGTCGCCCTGCTGATCCGCGATGCCTACGGCATCAAATGCACCGAACTGCCCGGCGGCGTCGTCGTCCTCAGCTAACTGCCTGCCACACACAGATCCCCTGTGGGAGCGAGCCTGCTCGCGAAAGCGGTTTCCCAGCCGACCAATATCTTCCGGTCGCACTCGATCCCTGTGGGAGCTGGCTTGCCAGCGATGACGGCCTAACAGCCAACCAACCTGCAACTGACCGCCCCCGATTCAATTGTGGGAGCGAGCCTGCTCGCGAAAGCGGTCTACCAGCTGACCAATATCTTCCGGTCGCACTCGATCCCTGTGGGAGCTGGCTTGCCAGCGATAACGGCCTAACAGCCACCCAACCTGCAACTGACCGCCCCCGATTCAATTGTGGGAGCGAGCCTGCTCGCGAAAGCGGTTGCCCAGCTGACCAATATTTTCCGGTCGCACTCGATCCCTGTGGGAGCTGGCTTGCCAGCGATGACGGCCTAACAGCCACCCAACCTGCAACTGACCGCCCCCAACCCAATTGTGGGAGCGAGCCTGCTCGCGAAAGCGGTTGCCCAGCTGACCAATATCTTCCGGTCGCACTCGATCTCTGTGGGAGCTGGCTTGCCAGCGATGACGGCCTAACAGCCAACCAACCTGCAACTGACTGCCCCCAACCCAATTGTGGGAGCGAGCTTGCTCGCGAAAGCGGTCTACCAGTAACAACAACATTGACTGACCCACCGCAATCGCGAGCAGGCTCACTCCTACAAAAAACTGCGGTGACCCCAGCTATTGCAACAACCCAATCACCTGCCGATACCGCTCAACCCCCTGCGCCGTCTGCCGACTCAAACTAATCTCCAACCCCAACGGATCCTCCCGCCGATTCCCGCTCAACTGCCGCCACCCCTTATCCACCTCCCAAACCCGCACCTGCACATCACTCACCTCACTCAACACCGCCACCCCATTCCCAGGCGCAGGCAACGGATAGCGACTGCGCGCCTCAGCCACCGCCCGATACAACGTATCCCCCTTGACCCACCAGCGAACCCGCTGCAACGCCCACGGCTGATCCGCCGCGCTACGAATGATGTCCAGCCGAAACCCCTTGCTATCACTACTGCGCACCGTCACCGCCGGCGGCGCGGTCGGCGCCTCATCCTCAGCCCCGAGCTTGCGCGGCTCGCTCAACTCCACCCCCGCGCGCATGTCCACATCCCGCTGCAACTGATTCAACACCCGCAACAACCCATCGCTCTGCTCACTGCTCGCCTGCAAATGACTGTCCGCCCGCGTCACACTGTCCAGCCCGCGCCAGGCAATCAGACTCACCACCGCCATCAGCAGAATCGCGACCATCACCTCAATCAGAGTGAACCCATGCTGAGTCTTCATTGGATACTGATCCGCCCACTGCCATCGCGCAGCACACTCAGCCGATTGGCCCCATCCGACAAAATCAGCCGCAACGGCGGATTGATCCACTCGGCATTCAGCACCACCGTCTGCCGGGGCTCCACACGTACCTCCACCTTCGGGCTCTGCCACGCACGCGGGCGCAACTGCGCATCCTCCTTGAACGACTCAAACCCCACGCCATCATCCTCACGCCGCCCAAACCGAAACCCCTTGGCATCCGCGACCCACACAATCGGCCGCCCATCCGCGCGCGCCTCGGCCTGCGCCACCTGCAACAACTGCGCAACCCGCTCGGCATCCTTGCGCAACAACTGCAACGGATCAGGCCTGATACTCAAACTGATCGCCGCACTGGCAATGCCGATGATCACCAGCACCACCATCAACTCGATCAACGTAAAACCCTGCTGCCTGCTCATCACCCACGCGCTCCTTGGCGTCCCACCCCATCGTGCCCGGCGAACATGTAAGGCATGTGAAATAAAACGGAGAGAATTGCCGCGTAGGCTGGCAACAGGGACAACAAGGAGCGACAACCCATGAAAATCACCTCACGGATTACCCCGGCGCAAACCGTCCAGGCCCTGGCACTGCTCGCCGCCCTGGTGGGCGTCGCGACGTGGTCGTCGCTGCTGCTGACCTCGGCGGAATCCCACACCCCCGCAGCCACCCCGCAAGTGCTCGCGGCGAGGAGCGATAGCCCGGCGTTGCGTTGGTTTTCCAATGAGACTGCGCCGGTGGATATCAAGGTGAGTGGGGTGATCGCGGGCGGGAGTGGGACGGTGGCGATATTGAGTTTGAATGATGGCGCGCCGAGGAGTTTTTTGGTGGGGGAGAAGGTTGGGGTTGGGGTGAAGTTGGTGGGGGTTGAGGGGGATGGGGTGGTGATTGAGCGGGGTGGGGAAAGGGTGAGGTTGGGGGTGCAGAGGTTGGGGGAGGGGGTGGTGTTGCCTAGCCTTACGAGACCCTGATTTAAGGGACTGCAGTCGATGTTTGGCGTCTTAGTTCGAGCAGTCTCTCTACGACTATCTGGTCAGAAGGTGTAAGTAGTGAGCGGACAAGCGAAGGTTCGCTGCAGTCGTGGTCGCTTCGGTTTTAAGGTAGGCGCGACTTAGGGCAGACTTGACTAAGCCTAGATGTTCCTCGATTGAACGCAAGAGCGATATTCAGCCTGCGTCGATACCTCACGACACAGCAATGTGGCTCCATAACAATCTTCAAATACGGCCTTCGACAGTGAGTACGAAAGGTGTATCCTCTCAGCAATCTTTTGCAATGTTGAAAGCTTGAATACAGGGCGCACTATGAAAGGACTGAAGTCAGTACGCGTTAGAAACTTGAGAAGCTTTGGAATGGATAACAAGTCTATTCCCCTTAAAAAACTTAATATATTTGTTGGTAAAAATAGTTGTGGGAAGAGTACTTTTCTTAGAACTTTTCCATTGTTGAGGCAGTCTGTTCAAGCAGATACCAAAAACCCGATTCTCTGGTATGGCAGCTTCGTTGATTTTGGAGACTTGAGGACGGCAATCAATTCAAATGCTGCTGAGGTTATGTTTGATTTTGATATCGATGTATCTGTGGGTGAGGGAGCTGATACTTTAGATCGTTTCATTGGTGGCTTTCCTAGTGGATCTGATAAGGAAAATATTTTTTCGGTTCAGTTTACGTTGGCGGTTGGTCAGGAAGACTATGAAAGTGTAGTTAGTAGATTATTAGTTAAAATTGAAGGTGTTGACGTTGAAATTGTATATAAAGAATCATCCGTCGTAAATATTTCGATTCGGACGGGTGGGGTTGTAATAGATGAGGGGTTTTCAGATTGCAAGGTGACGAGCAAGGGGAAGTTGATACCAACTGATTTCTCGAATCGAAAAAATGCAGATAAGTCTGATAGTAAGTACTGGGGTAATGATCGATTAAGAACGGCCTTCAGGGAGGGGTTGGCAGATTTTATACTTTCAAAGCACCATGCAAATAAAAGACGTGAAAATGTATTCTCGGCGCTGTGGGAAATGCCTTTTTTGCCAAAGAGAAAGGTTTTTGATAGCTTGCGAACTCAGTTTTCGGATGATAAGCATTTTAACGAGCAGCTTAAAAACTCTAAGGAGAATATTGTATCCGTTACGTTTGGTTATATGGTAGGTGCAAATCTACATAAAATTCTAGACTCCATTGACAAGGTTTTAAGTGATTTTTACTCCGGTGTTCGTTATCTAGGTCCTGTGAGAGCGTCTGCCGAAAGATTTTATAGATATCAAGATCTCCAAGTGGCAGAAGTTGATCACACTGGTTCGAACTTGCCCATGGTATTGAATTCGCTGACGCCAAGCGATAGAAATAGCCTTAATGTTTGGATCCAAGAAAGTTTTGGTTTTGAGCTGAAGCTAACAAATACTGGTTCTCACTATGCTTTATCCATACGGGAATCGGAGGATTCGAAGTTTCACAATGTCAGCGATATGGGTTTTGGGTATTCTCAACTGCTGCCGATCATCGTTTCAATATGGTTAGAAAACAACTCGAAAAGTAGGCTGGATTTTTTCGAGCGACACTTGCAGTCTAAGAAGAAGTTGGTGTTGGCTATCGAGCAGCCAGAACTGCATTTACATCCTCATCTACAACATATGTTTGGTCGGGCAATTGCTAAGATTGCTAACCTGCAAAATGAATCTAATTTTTGCTTCATTTTAGAGACTCATAGCAAGCATATTATTGATGCGATTGGCGAGTGTATCGAGGAAGATCAGTTAAGCAATGAGGATGTTAGTGTTACTCTTTTTGAAAAAGATGATTCCGGATATACGAGAACTCATTTGTCGCGGTTCGATGACGATGGGTACTTAACTGACTGGCCGGCAGGATTTTTATCACCATGATCATTGTGATTAATGACCTGCCAGGGTTGGTTGGCGATCGCGACAAAGTGAAAGCATTCAATAATCTTGTAATGGCTTTTGGAGAAGCCAAACACGAACTATGGATGCCGTCCAGAAAAATATCGGAGGTAATCGAGTCAGGCGTTGTTGCGGGATATAACTTGCAGGTTCTTTATGAGCTTAAGGATCGATCGCGTCTAACAAAATCAATACTTGAGTGCTTCGAGTTTTATGTGGAAGTGGATTTTTCTACGGAAAATACATTAGGATTTGTTGCTCCAAATCGCTTGGTTGTTAGCTACTCCAATTTTATGGACAGCGCCTCAGTTCAGTTGCCGTTGTTTGTCGCTGAAAACTTATCGGACATAAATTTTTACTTGTTGGGTGGGAAGGTTTATCTTCGAAATAAGAAGTTGCTTTCTTCGCATGACGTTAGATTTAGGAGTGTTGGCGGTGGTGGGAATACCACTGTAAATTCTTTCGAGTATAGTTTGTCTCAGAACGGAATGGTGTTGTGCATCTTAGACAGTGATCGAACTCATCCTAGTGCAGGCCTAAAAGACACTGCTGCACGATTTTCTGCGTATCCTTTAGGGTGGGGTGTTATTTATTGGCTTCATATTTTAGAGTGCACCGAAGCTGAGAATTTAGTGCCGTGGAAAGTGGCAGATAAGATATTGTCAGAGCAGGCCGGTTACAACTGTGAGGCATTTTTAGGTCTTACTGATGAAATGCGTCGCTATGCCGATCACAAGAATGGCCTGATGGTTTCTGATGCACTTGCTGTAGATTCCTTGCATGGTATAGATTTCTGGGCTTCTCGCCTGTCCGAGGGATTAGATCCTAGCTCATGGGTATGCCAACCCATGGGGTCTCGCTTTCTAGATCGTTGTATAGATTTTATGCGGGAAATTACCACTCACAAATTGGCAGAAATGGTTAATGAACGTGACGCCTCCTTTATGTGGCTGAGTCGAATGGTTGCATCTTGGGGAGTATGTCCAAAAAACTCTGTTAGATAGTTATTGTGGTTTTTTGATTGGATCAGGGGATGGAGCTACTTGTTTAAAACTAAATCGTCCCCTTTTTTTCGCCTGCGAGTGGTCAGTGCTCAGTGCTACCTGCGACGATACGCAGCAGACGGAATGCGAGTCGGTCCGGTTCTGGCTGAATCGAAGTGTACTTTGGAGGGGGCTACAACCGCGACTTGTAATTAGTATTTGTGGCGGTACTCAAAGAATTATCATGTTTATGTCGATATTAGAATGTGCCGGTAAGGAGATCTATGGGGTAAGTAAATGAGTTTGAACGTCGTTGATAAGGTACTTCTGTCCATTGCCATCGTGGATCTTGCAGGGCTAATTCTTTGGATAGCCGTCTGTTTGCACCTGGCCTATACAAACATGGATTTGATGTTGGAGCACCTGAAGAATTGCTCAGCCGTCACGGCTCGCGCTCCGCTTCGGCATGGCGGGCCTTGGGGAAAGCTTCTGCTTGTAGGCGGCACTTCGGGGGTTGCGACGTTCCCTAATTTTTATTTGAAACGGGGTGAGCTGAGCTCTGAAGATTTGGCCAGTTACCCAGACTCCCTTAAACGTAAGCTAGTGGTGCTGCAATGGAGCGTCATTTCTCTGTTGTTGGTCATGATCAGCTTTGGGACCGCTGTTAAGTCAGGTTTTGTTTAGCGCTGCTGAACACTGAGTCATCAAAGCCAAAAAAATCTGCTTCCACCCTCCGGCACCGAAAAAATGAAAAAGCTTTTAATCGCGGCAAACCTCGTTGTGGCGACCATGCTCTACGTCGGCTACTACAACGCCGTTGAGGATGGCGACATCGAGACGATTGTATTCATCAAAAAACACCCCACGTTTCAGATGAAGTTCTACAACATCCACGCCAATGATGGAGATATCAGGAAGGTAGAGCTCCTGACAGCGGAGGAGCGGGGGTGGATTATTGATTACTGCTGGTACCGGTTGGGCATCGCTACAGACCTGAGCACTCAGGATGACGTCGATATGTGCCGGAAGAAATAACGTGATTTATATGGCCGAGGTGTCAGTTACGACCGGCAATCTCGGTCATTTTCTTCCGTCTGTTGGGGCAAGGTACAAATCTTTCGTGGGATCCGAGACGCAGTGAAGCTCACGATAAACGCCAATGTTTAAAAAGACATCTCCAAACACTCTCCCAGGCTACACACCCTTGCGCCTTTGCCTACAGCTACGCCAGAATCCGCCGGCTTGTGAGCTATGTTCCTGGTCTATATCGTCTATGGGTCGCTGCAATCCAGCGACCGGGTTTAGCGACCCGACCAGGTATAAGTTCAACGACGCTCCAGTTTGTCGCAGACGTTTGCGATGACGTTATGGTGGCTGTGCGTGGGAGACCTTCGGGTCTGCCGGGTCTTATACCTCTCGGTTCGCTAACCCGCGCACAGCTGCCACCCTTACTTGTTTAGCGACAGGTTTTGGTGGTTCCACCAGGTATAAAAATGGAGCTTCACCATGATCAAACCAACACCCAACCCACCCGAAACCGATCCCACGTCTCCCTACGAATCCCTCGATTCCAACAAGCTCCACGAAGCCGCTGACCGCGCACTCGATCATTACCTGTCTCCAAACAATCTCCTGCCTCCGCCGCGTAAAGCGCGTGGGATGTATGCGGTGACGGCGGATACCAAGAATGAAGAATTGCTGGCTGATGCGAGTGAGACGCTTGCTTCGGCGAAGACGATTGCTCAGGACATTTCCAGTTTGTTGCCAGCGCCGCAGCGGCGGGCGTTGTTGGGGGTTGCTCAACTGATCATGCTGGGGGAGCTGGCGGTGAATCGGGTGATGGATAATTTGGAGGTGGCGGGGTGATGTTGTTGGCCTTGGTCCGGCGCTGGGCCTTGGGATTTTAGGTGCGCCAGAAAAGCCCCTCACCCCAGCCCTCTCCCGGAGGGAGAGGGGGCCGACCGAGGTATCTTGCGATGTACATCGACCTGAGCGTGCGCGTTGATTATGCATTTGTGATGCTGCGTTCTGGTCGGTGTGATTCTGGTGTATTGCCGGAGTTTCCATTGCTGCATAGCTGCGTATGCCTGAGACCTGTAGACACTCGAGTAAAAGAGCCCCTCACCCCAGCCCTCTCCCGGAGGGAGAGGGAGCCGACCAAGGTGTCTTGCGTTTTACATCGACCTGAGCGACCGCATTGATTATGGATTCAGAGCGATGCGTTCAGGTCGGCGTATTTCTCGAACATCCCCGAATCGGTTCCCTCTCCCTCGGGAGAGGGCTAGGGTGAGGGGCTTCCTGGCCGTGACAACAGGGTCTCCAGTCTGGCCAACGGCGGGGCATCCTGGTTGCGGTCAAATACTTGGATTCCAACCTTGAGCAGTCGGCCATTCTCTGCGCTGGCGATCACCTGTTCGCAGCGCAACAACAATCTTCCTTGATCACATTCAACAGCCTTCATCCCATTCGGCAATCGCCCCTCCAACCGCAGCTCAGCCATCCGGCTCTGCGCGGCAATCAGCGCGATCGATCGATCCCGCAGCAGCCCATTACTCTGCGTCATCAACCCCGCCACACGCACGGCGGCGGACATGGCGACGGCGATGATTGCCAGTGCCACCAGCACTTCAATCAGGGTGAATCCTTCCTCTCGCGTTCGCGCGCGCATACATGGCCCAAAACCAAAACCCAGCCCTCGACGCTAACCCCCGTCCTTGACGGCTTGACGACGGAAACACCCGAGGATTTTCAACATCCCTGACATATCTTCTTGCAACACTGCGCGTCGAATTCGGATCAAGCCAGGGAATGTCGAGATGGATATCGCACCTTTGAAAACGCTCAGTCAGCCGCCGCGCATGCCGCGTGGGCAGCAGGGTTTTACCTTGATCGAGATCATGGTGGTGGTGGTGATTCTGGGGATTCTGGCGGCGATGGTGGTGCCCAAGGTGCTCGACCGGCCGGATCAGGCGCGGGCGACGGCGGCGAAGCAGGATATTGGTGGGTTGATGCAGGCGTTGAAGTTGTATCGCCTCGATCACGGCACGTATCCGAGCATGAATCAGGGGCTGAAGGTGTTGGTCGAGCGGCCGGCGGATGCGAAGAACAGCAACTGGCGTTCGTACCTGGAGCGTTTGCCGAATGACCCGTGGGGCCGGCCTTATCAGTACCTCAACCCGGGCGCGAATGGCGAGGTCGATATCTTTTCCCTCGGCGCCGATGGCCAGCCTGACGGCGATGGCGTGAATGCCGATATCGGTTCCTGGCAGTTGTAAGGCCGGCCGTGAACACAGGTTCGCTCAACGGGGCGAAGCAACGGGGCATGGCGATTATCAGCGCGTTGTTGATTGCCGCGGTGGTGGCGGTGATTGCGGCGGGGATGTTGGCGCGTCAGAGCGTGGCGACCCGGGCGCTGGAGGCCGATCAGCAGCGGGTGCAGGGGCGTTGGGTCGCGCAGGGTGGTCTGGAGATCAGCCGGCAGTTGCTGTGGGATGCGCGCCTGCGTGATCCATTGACCCGGCGTGATCAGCCTTGGGCGCAGCCGTTGTTGGCGGCGGGTTTCGCCGGGCGGCTGGAGGATGAGCAGGGCAAGTTCAACCTGCGCAATCTGGTCGCCAATGAGCGCATCGATGAGGCGCAGGTGCAGGCGTTTGAGCGTTTGTGCGAGCTGATTGGTGTGAGCGCCGTTGTCGGGCAGAGCATTCGTCAGCGGGTGATTGCCGGGTATCCGCATCTGCTGAATGCGCAGATTGGCGCGACGGGCAAAGCAGGTTTCAACAGCGGCCGCGCGACGTCGCCGGATGCCGATCACAAACCGCCACCGCCTAAGGTACCGATGCTGCGCACGCTGGATGATTTGCGCAGTGTTGAAGGCGTGACCGATGCGCTGATCGGCCAACTGGCGCCGTACGTGACGGTGATTCCGGCGACCACGTGGATTAACGGCAACACCGCCACGGCGCAGGTGCTGGCGGCCTATGTGCCGGGACTTTCGCTGGAGCGGGCGACGGCGTTGATTGCCGAGCGTGACGCGGGGCGCTGGTTTATCAATCGCGGCGATTTTGTGAACCGCTTGCGCATGCCGCAGTTGGAAGTGAGCAGCGTCAAGGTCGGCATCACCAGTGACTGGTTTCGTTTGCGCGGTGAAGCGCGGCGTGATCAGCGTCGGGTCAGCCTCGACGCTTTGCTGCACCGCAGCGAGGATCGGCTGCCGCAAGTGATCTGGTCGCGGGTGGGCGCATGAGCCAGTTGCGCGTTGCGTTGCCGCCGCTGGCGGAGCTGGAGTTGCACAGCGAAGTGAGCTGCGCCTGGCTGGATCGTCAGGGGCAGGTCAGTCGTGAGGAGCGGCTCACCCTTAGTCAGTTGGGGCAACGGCCGAAGCAACCACCGCTGCTGTGTTTTCTGCATCCGGCTGACAGCTTGCTCGCCAGCATTGATCTGCCGCCGCTGCCCGCGAACAAAGCGGCGGCCGCTGTTCAGTGTGCGGCGCAGGCGTTGATGCTCGGCGACAGCAGCCAAATGCATATCGGCCACAGTCCTCGTGATGCGAGTGGGCAGGTGCAAATCGCCTGGGTGGCGCGGCAGCACTTGCAGCGTCTAGCTGCGGTACTCAAGCAGGCGGGGTTGACGCTGCGCGGTTTGTATCCGGCGCCGTACAGCCTGCCAGTGCTGCCGGGGGTTGTCGCTTGTGTGGCGGACGGGCATTTGCTCCGGCGCGAGAGTTTGAACAGTGCGCAGGTTGAGCCGTTGCTCGGTGACGAAGTTGATGAGGCATCGTTCGCAGCTGACGCGACACAACGCTGGATCGGTCCATTGCCCGGTTGGGGGGTGCACGGTGGTCTGCAGCAAAGCGGCGGCGAGCAACGAGGCTGGGGTCGCGCTGTCGGGTGTGTGGCTTTGGCGGTGGCGGTCTGGGTGGTCGGCCTGAATCTCTACGCCGCTCGCGAAGCGCGGCAGGGCCAGCAGCTCAAGGCGCAGATGAGTCAGCGGGTGAAGCAGGCGTTTCCTGAACTGCCGGTGATTCTCAACCCGCTGCAACAGGCGCGTCAGCAACTGGAGCAACGGCAAAAAGGCGCGGTCGATGACCCGGCGCAGAACTTCAAACGGCTGGTGTTGCAGGCCGGCACCGGCATGCCGTTCATGGCTGGCAGTGTCGAGCGTCTGACCTATCGCGACGGCGTCTTGCAGCTGGCGCTGCTCAGCGATGCAAACCGTGGCGGCAACGACAAGGACTGGCAAAGCACCTTGGCCCAGGCCGGCATCAGCGTCACTGCCGATGACGCAGGCTGGACTTTGCGCCCGAGCGATGAATCCAGCGCAAACACCAACGAAGACGACGACAGCGGAGCAGACGATGAGTAGGGCGACGCTGGCGATTTACCGTGCGCGCTGGCAGCGCTTCAGCAGCCAGTTGCAGGCGCGTTGGCAGTCGTTGGCGCTGCGCGAGAAACGCATGGTCGCCGGCATGGCGCTGGTGCTTGTCGGTCTGCTGATCTGGCTGACGCTGGTCAAGCCGCCGCTGGCCACGATCACTTTTTGGCAGAGCGAGACGCCCAAGTTGCGCACGCAAACCGAGGCGCTGGAAGTGCTGTTGCGCAGCGTCAATGTGCGGCCGCAGGGGCAAAGCGTTGGCCAGTCGCTGGAGCAAAGTCTGCAAGCGGCGGGGCTGGCTGGGCACTACCAATTACAAGCGGCGGAGGGTGGCGCGTGGCAGCTCAATGTCGACGCCGCGCCGGCCGATGCGCTGCTCGACTGGCTGCTCAGCCAGCCGTCACAACTTTCTCTGCAGGTGGTCGAGGCGCAGTTGCAGCGCGCAAGCGCAGCCTCGACCGAAGTCACTGCCGGCACATTGTCAGGCACCGTTCGCATGGATCAGGCGCAGGGCGCTAAGGAAGCTTCATGAAGGAGTCACGCTGCAAACCGGCACGTCTGGCGCTGCCGTTGTTGCTGATGGCATTGAGCGCGTGCAACAGCACCACGACGCCGCAGAATCAGCCGCCGCTGTTGGTCGACAGCGAGCTCGGGCGGCCGCTGGCCAACACCCAGCGCAGCGGCGACGCGGTGGCCGATCGCGAACGGGCGCAGGCTCAGGCGCGGCCGGTGCCCAAGCAGTTGCACAACATCAGTCAGCGTGGGCGCAGTGCTGGTGTTGCGCCGAGCAATGCGGTTGCGCGTAATCCGTTGGGCGAGCAACCGGTGACGCTGAATTTCGTCGAGGCGGACATTCAGGCGGTGGTGCGTGCGCTGTCGCGGGCCACCGGGCAGCAGTTTCTCGTCGATCCACGGGTCAAGGGCAATCTGACCTTGGTCTCGGAAGGTCAGGTGCCGGCCCGTCAGGCCTACGACATGCTGCTCGCGGCGTTGCGCATGCAAGGCTTCAGCGTGGTCGATGTCGGCGGCGTGGCGCAGGTGGTTCCCGAGGCCGACGCGAAACTGCTCGGCGGGCCGATCTACAGCGCGGATAAACCGGCCGGCAACGGCATGCTCACGCGCACGTTTCGTCTGCAATACGAGAACGCGGTGAACCTGATCCCGGTGCTGCGCCCGATCGTCTCGCCGAACAATCCGATCAACGCTTATCCCGGCAACAACACCGTGGTGATCACCGATTACGCCGAGAACCTCACCCGTGTTGCGCAGTTGATCGAGAGCATCGACACGCCAAGCGCGATCGACACCGATGTGGTGCAGATCCAGAACGGCATCGCTGCCGATATCGCGCCGATGGTGGCCGACTTGCTCGACGCGCCGGGCAATGATCCGACGCAGAAAATCGCGGTGATTGGCGACCCGCGCTCGAACACCATCATCATCCGCGCCGGCAGCCCCGAGCGCACCGAGCTGGCGCGCAACCTGATCTACAAACTCGACAACGCGCAGAGCAATCCGAGCAATCTGCATGTGGTTTATCTGCGCAACGCTCAGGCGGCGAAACTGGCGCAAGCCTTGCGCGGTTTGCTCACCGGCGAGAGTGACAGCGGCAGCAGCGACGCGGCGCGGTCGGTACTCAGCGCGATGGGCAGCAGCACCGGCGGCAATGCCGGGCAGAACGGCCAGAGCAGCACGCCGAGCACTGGCACTTCAACGACGACTGGCAGCGGCGCAAGCGGCGGCAGTTATGCGCAGGGTGGTGGTGGCGGCAGCAGCAGTGGCGGTACGCAGAGCAGCGAACAGAACGTTGCGTTCAGCGCCGGCGGGGTGACGATTCAGGCTGACGCCACCACCAACACGCTGCTGATTTCCGCGCCGGAGCCGCTTTATCGCAATCTGCGTGAGGTCATCGATTTGCTCGACCAGCGCCGTGCGCAAGTGGTGATCGAGAGCCTGATTGTCGAGGTCGGCGAGGACGATGCCAGTGAATTCGGTGTGCAGTGGCAGACCGGTGATCTCGGCGGCAAAGGCGTGATCGGTGGCGCTAATCTAGGTGGTGCGGGTCTCAACACGGGGGCCAAGAACAGCATCGACGTGCTGCCGCAGGGTTTGAACCTTGGCTACGTCAACGGCACGGTCGATATCCCCGGCATCGGCAAGATTCTCGACCTGAAAGTGCTGGCCCGGGCGCTGAAGAGCAAGGGCGGCACCAACGTGCTGTCGACGCCAAACCTGCTGACCCTGGACAACGAAGCGGCGAGCATTTTTGTCGGCCAGACCATCCCGTTTGTCAGTGGTAGCTACGTCACTGGCGGCGGGGGCACCAGCAACAACCCGTTCCAGACCGTCACCCGCGAAGAGGTCGGCCTCAAGCTCAACGTGCGTCCGCAGATTTCCGAGGGCGGCACGGTGAAGCTGGATATCTATCAGGAAGTCAGCAGCATCGATGAACGCGCGTCCAACAGCGTGACCGCCGCCGGCATCGTCACCAACAAGCGCGCGATTGATACCAGCATTCTGCTCGACGATGGGCAGATCATGGTCCTCGGCGGATTGCTTCAGGATGGTTACAGCCAGAGCAATGATGCCGTGCCGTGGCTGGGCAGCCTACCGGGCATCGGCGCGCTGTTTCGCAACGAACGCCGGGCGATCACAAAGACCAACCTGATGGTGTTCCTGCGCCCGTACATCATCCGCGACAGCGAAGCAGGGCGCAGCATCACCCTCAACCGCTACGACTTCATGCGCCGCGCCCAGGGCGGCTTGCAGCCGGAACGCAGCTGGGCGATGCCGGACATGCAGGCGCCGCAATTGCCAAGCGCCGCGCAAGGCGTGCCAGCGCCGGGGCCGGGGCCGACATCAGGCCCACGCGCCACGATCAAAGCCGTACCTATTGAAGGGAGCACCCGGTTTTGACTGGAATGATGACTGTGGTGAGGGGATTTATCCCCGCTCGGCTGCGCAGCAGTCGAAAACCGGGCACATGCGATTTTCCTGGAGAAACCGGTTCTCAAGTTTTGGGTCTGCTTCGCAGCCCAACGGGGATAAATCCCCTCGCCACGGGGGATCGCATTGCCACAGAGGATCCCATTGCCACGGCATCGATTAAAGGGAGCACCCGGTTTTGACTGAGATGATGACTGTGGTGAGGGGATTCATCCCCGCTCGGCTGCGCAGCAGTCGCAAAGCCGGCACACGCGATTTGCCTGTAGAAACCGGTTCTCAGGTTTTGGGTCTGCTTCGCAGCCCAACGGGGATAAATCCCCTCGCCACAGGGGATCGCATTACCACAGAAGATCCCATTGCAACGGTACCGATTGAAGGGAGCACCCGGTTTTGACTGAGATGATGACTGTGGCGAGGGGATTTATCCCCGCTCGGCTGCGCAGCAGTCGTAAAACCGATACACGCGATTTGCCTGGAGAAACTGGTTCTCAAGGTTTGGGTCTGCTGCGCAGCCCAACGGGGATAAATCCCCTCGCCACAGGGGATCGCATTGCCACAGAAGATCCCATTGCAACGGTACCGATTGAAGGGAGCACCCGGTTTTGACTGAGATGATGACTGTGGCGAGGGGATTTATCCCCGCTCGGCTGCGCAGCAGTCGTAAAACCGGTACACGCGATTTGCCTGGAGAAACTGGTTCTCAAGGTTTGGGTCTGCTGCGCAGCCCAACGGGGATAAATCCCCTCGCCACAGAGGATCGCATTGCCACAGAAGATCCCATTACCACAGGGAATCCCATTGCCACGGTACCGATTGAAGGGAGCACTCGGTTTTGACTGAGATGATGACTGTGGCGAGGGGATTTATCCCCGCTCGGCTGCGCAGCAGTCGTAAAACCGGTACACGGGATTTGCCTGTAGAAACCGGTTCTTAAGGTTTGGGTCTGCTGCGCAGCCCAACGGGGATAAATCCCCTCGCCACAGAGGTTCCCATTGCCACAGGGAATCTCATTGCCACGGTACCGATTGAACGGAGCACCCGGTTTTGACTGAGATGATGACTGTGGTTAGGGGATTTATCCCCGTTCGGCTGCGCAGCAGTCGTAAAACCGGTACACGCGATCTGCCTGGAGAAATCGATTCTCAAGGTTTGGGTCTGCTGCGCAGCCCAACGGGGATAAATCCCCTCGCCACTGAGGTTCCCATTGCCACAGGGGATCGCATTGCCACAGAGGATCTCATTGCCACGGTCGATTGCGGGGAGGATGGGCGATGAGTGCATTGCCTTACGCCTGGGCCAAGGCGCAGCGCATTCTTTTGCGCGATGGCGTGCTGACGGTGTGCCCGTCAACGCCCGGCTGGTCGATCAGCGAAGTGCGTCGGCAGTTCGGTGCGACGCGGATCGAGCGGGTGCGTGATGACGAGCTCGACGGTTTGCTCGCCAGCGCTTACGCCGACACCGGCAGTGCGGCGGCGGTGGTGGGGGCTGCGGAAAACGAGGTCGATCTCGATCGGCTGATGCAGGACATGCCGGAGATCACCGACCTGCTCGACACCCAGGACGGCGCGCCGGTGATTCGCATGATCAACGCTTTGCTCACCCAGGCCGCGCGCGATGAGGCCAGCGACATTCACATCGAGCCGTTCGAAACCCATTCGGTGGTGCGCTACCGCGTCGACGGCACCCTGCGGGATGTGGTCTCGCCGCGCAAGGCGTTGCACGGTGCGCTGGTGTCGCGGATCAAGATCATGGCCCAGCTCGACATCGCTGAAAAACGCTTGCCGCAGGACGGTCGCATCGCTTTGCGCGTAGCGGGGCGGCCGATCGATATTCGCGTTTCAACGGTGCCCACCGGCCATGGCGAACGCGTGGTGATGCGCCTGCTCGACAAACAGGCCGGGCGCTTGCATCTGGAAACCTTGGGCATGGATGCGCAGGTGTTGGCCAAACTCGACCATTTGATTCGCCAGCCCCACGGCATCGTCCTGGTCACCGGGCCGACCGGCAGCGGCAAAACCACCAGCCTCTACGCGGCGCTGGCGCGGCTGGATGCCAGCACCAGCAACATCCTTACCGTGGAAGATCCGGTGGAATACGACCTGCCGGGGATCAGCCAGATTCAGGTCAACGCCAAGATCGACATGACCTTTGCCCTCGCGCTGCGGGCGATTCTGCGGCAGGACCCGGACATCATCATGATCGGCGAGATCCGCGATCTCGAGACCGCACAAATCGCTGTGCAGGCCTCGCTCACCGGGCACTTGGTGCTGGCGACGCTGCACACCAACGACGCGGTGTCGGCGGTCAATCGCCTGATCGACATGGGCGTTGAGCCGTTCTTGCTCGCGTCATCCATGCTCGGCGTCCTCGCGCAACGTCTGGTGCGGCGCCTGTGCAATCAGTGCAAACAGGAAGATCCGGCCACGCCCGGCACCTGGCGTCCGGTCGGCTGCGCAGCATGCAATCACACCGGTTACAGCGGCCGCACCGGCATTCACGAATTGTTCTGCATCGACGACGACATCCGCACGCTGATCCACCAAGGGGCAGGGGAGCAGGCCTTGCGCGCGGCGGCGTCGAAAGCGGGGATGTTCAGCCTGCGTGAGGACGGTGAGCGCTGGATTCGCAGCGGTGCCACCGCGCCGGAAGAAATCCTTCGCGTGACACGGGACGCCTGATGAATCGCTATCGCTTTGAAGCGGCGGATGTCACCGGGAAAATCGAGTCCGGGCACCTTGAGGCGGACAGCCAGAGCGCGGCGTTCAGTGCCTTGCGCGGACGTGGATTGACGGCGCTGTCGGTGCACGAGGAAAGCAACGTCGCCCGACACGGTGGCGGCGGTTTGTTCAGCGCCAGACTCTCCGACAACGACCTCGCCTGGGCCACGCGGCAACTGGCGAGCCTGCTCGGTGCCAGCCTGCCATTGGAAGCCGCGTTGAGCGCGACGGTCGAGCAGGCCGAGAAAAAGCACATCGCCCAGACCCTCAGCGCCGTGCGCGCCGATGTGCGCAGCGGCATGCGTCTGGCGGAATCGCTGGCGTCGCGGCCACGGGATTTTCCCGAGATTTACCGCGCGCTGATTGCCGCTGGCGAAGAGTCCGGCGATCTCGCCCAGGTGATGGAACGGTTGGCCGATTACATCGAGGAACGCAACAACCTGCGCGGCAAAATTCTTACCGCGTTCATCTATCCGGGCGTGGTCGGGTTGGTGTCGATCGGCATTGTGATTTTCCTGCTCAGCTACGTGGTGCCGCAGGTGGTCAGCGCGTTCTCTCAAGCGCGGCAGGATTTGCCGGGGTTGACCCTGGCGATGCTCACCGCCAGTGATTTCATTCGCACGTGGGGTTGGTTGTGTGCGGCTGTGATGGCCGGGGCGTTCTGGAGTTGGCGTCTGTATTTGCGCAATCCGGCGGCGCGGTTGAGCTGGCATCACCGGATGCTGAAGTTGCCGCTGTTCGGGCGTTTCATTCTCGGCCTGAACACCGCGCGCTTCGCGTCCACGCTGGCGATCCTCGGCGGTGCCGGCGTGCCGTTGTTGCGTGCATTGGAAGCGGCGCGGCAGACTCTGTCCAACGACCGCTTGAGCCTGAGCGTCAGCGAGGCCACGGCGAAGGTGCGCGAAGGCGTCAACCTCGCCGCCGCGCTGCGCGTGGAGAATGTGTTCCCGCCGGTGCTGATTCACCTGATCGCCAGCGGCGAGAAAACCGGCTCGCTGCCGCCGATGCTCGAGCGTGCGGCACAGACGCTTTCCCGGGACATTGAACGACGGGCGATGGGCATGACCGCCTTGCTCGAGCCGCTGATGATTGTGGTGATGGGCGGGGTGGTGCTGGTGATTGTGATGGCGGTGTTGTTGCCGATTATTGAGATCAACCAGTTGGTGCAGTAGCCGCTTTTGATGTTGGCCGGGCTGGCCTCTTCGCGAGCAGGCTCGCTCCCACAGAGGAACGCATTTCAACTGTGGGAGCGAGCCTGCTCGCGAAGCGCCAGTCCCGACAACACAAAACTCAAATATTTTGCACGGGCCTGACCCTCACCCGAGTCCTGATCCCATCATCCTCGGGTTCTCCATTCTGTCATCTGCAACCACCCGCCAACGGCTCCAGCCCGATTCAGCCAAACCCCCGATCCAGACGCGCCGCAACCCACCGCAAACACCCGAGAAATCCGCGCAAAAATCCCCGCGCAGCTCCCGAGGTTTTTTCCTTTATCTGTCACCGGAAGCTGCGAATTTCTCCCTGCGGCTCCACTGCGGTGGACCCTCCCGGTGTCATGCAAGCCTTCCGAAACCTGTGTTCCAAACCAAGTTGAAAAGGAGATTCTTCATGTTCAAGCGCACTCTGATCGCCGCCTCACTGACCGTCGCCGCTCTGGCTTCCGCCCAGGCCATGGCCGTAACCGGTGGTGGCGCCTCGCTGCCTGCCGCGCTGTACAAAGGTTCTGCCAACAGCATCCTGCCCGCCAACTTCAGCTACGCCGTGACCGGTAGCGGCATTGGCAAAAGCGCTTTCCTGACCAACAACGCTGCCCAATTCAGCACCACCGGCACCGTGCACTTCGCCGCTAGCGACTCGATCCTCAGCGCTTCGGAACTCAGCACCTACACCACCAACTTCGGTGCTTCGTACGGCCCGCTGATCCAGCTGCCATCGGTGGCCACTTCGGTTGCCATTCCGTACAAAAAATCCGGTCAGACCGCGCTTAACCTGACCAGCGCTCAGTTGTGCGACGCGTTGTCGGGCACCAAGACTACCTGGGGCGCGCTGTTGGGTACCGCCGACACCACCGCAATCCGCGTGGTTTATCGCAGCACTTCGAGCGGCACTACCGAAATCCTCAGCCGTCACCTGAACTCGATCTGCCCGACCAAATTCGCCGTCAACTCCACCTTCACCAACGCTCGTCTGCCGGCCGGTTCCGCGCTGCCATCGACTTGGGTCGGCGTAGCCAACACCGCTGATGTGGCCACTGCGGTGAACGCCGTGGACGGTTCGATCGGCTATGTGGGTCCGGACGGCGTGAACGCCACCAGCAACGCTGTGGTTGCCCGCGTCAATGGCGTCCAGCCAACCAACGCTAACGTGACGCTGGCGCTGAGCACTGCACCGGTGCCAAGCGCACCTGCCAACCCGGCCGGCTGGGCCCCGGTCGTGCCTAACCCGGCAAGCGGTTACCCGATTGTGGCTTACACCAACTTCATCTTCGGCCAGTGCTACAAAGATGCAGCCGTGGCCACCGCCGTGCGCAACTTCCTGACCACCCACTACAGCAACCCGGGCAACAACGTCGCCACCGTCGCCCACAGCTTCACGCCGGTTCCCAACAACTGGAAAACCGCTGTGACCGCCAACTTCATCACCAACACCTCGGGCAATAACCTGGACATCAACAACGCCAACGCCTGCAACGGCATTGGTCGTCCTTTGTAAGCCTTGTCTCAACTGCAATGAAACGGCAGCAGCCTTCGGGCTGCTGTCTTTTTTTGCCGATTTACTCCTCGAACATGAAGTTTGTGTGACATCCGTTCGGTCGTGAGGCTCGCCAACTGCCTATGTCGTAACAGCAGGGCTGATCCGACCTGCCACCCAAAAGGACCTGTAGTGATGCTTGCTCGCACCTCCCGTCACAGTAACCGTATCCGGCCGATCAAACGTGGCGCGGGCGATCCCGCACAGTGGCTGCTCAAGCCATTGGCGCAAGCCGTCGCCTTGTGTCTGGTGGCGGGCAGTGCCGAGGCGGCGACAGCGTTCAGTTCCACCTGGTTTGCCGCGAAGGGCGCAGCGCAGCAGGCTTCGGCGTCGCGTCCGGGTGGGAGCGGTCTGCCGGGGATGACCCCACCGCTGGCACAGCAGCAACGGGCCAGCCAGCAGTTGCAGCGCTCTTTGCAGACACTCAATAACACCGTGGCAGCGATTGCCGCTCAGCAGGCCGCACAAGCCGCTGGACGTGCCGCCGCATTGGGCAGTGTGCAAGTGGTTCCGGACGGATTGGGCGAGGGCGGCCTGAAGGTCGATAACAGCCTGAGCCAGGGCTGGATGAACGCCAAAGGCCCGCAACAGACCCAGGCCGACGGCAAGACCACGGTGAAGATCGAGCAGACCGCCGACAAGGCGATTCTCAATTGGGAAACGTTCAACGTCGGCCGCAATACCACAGTGGAATTTGCCCAGCAGGCCAACTGGGCGGTGCTCAATCGCGTCAACGATCCGAGCGCACGGGCCAGCCAGATTCAGGGGCAGATCAACGCGGACGGCACGGTGATGCTGATCAACCGCAACGGCATCGTCTTCAGCGGTGGCAGCCAGGTCAATGTGCGAAATCTGGTAGCGGCAGCCGCGAACATGACCGATGCACAATTTCGCGATCGGGGTTTGTATTTCGACGGCACCGGCAGTCAGCCAACCTTTACCGATGCTGCTGGCAAAGTCCTGGTGGAGCGTGGCGCAGCCATACAAACGCACCAACCTGCGCTCTCCACCGACGCCGGCGGCTATACCTTGCTGCTTGGCCAGGACGTGCAGAACGACGGCTCGATCAGTACGGCCAAAGGTCAGACGGTGCTGGGTGCGGGGGACCGTTTCTATATCCGCAAGGGCTCGGGCACCGACGGCAATGGTTATTCAACCACTTTCGGCAGTGAGGTCATTCCCGGTTTCAAGGCTGACAGCTCGGGCAAAGTCAGCAACACCGGCCTGATCCAGGCATCCACCGGCGACATCACCCTGACCGGCCGCGACGTTGTGCAAAACGGTGTGCTGCTGGCGAGCACTTCGGTGGCGACGCGCGGCACCGTGCATCTGCTCAATCCGGCCAGCGATGCCCAAGGCCGTGTGACCCTGGGCGAAAATGGCGTCAGTGCGATTCTGCTCGACAGCAGTGATCTCACGGCCCTGGACAGCCAGCGCGAGGCCGCGCTGACCGGCGTCGATGCCAACAACCGGATCCGCAGCGATCAGTCACGCATCGACATCGGCAGCGGCGGCACCGTCGAATTCAAAAGCGGCTCGATCACCCTTGCCACCGGTGGGCAGGTGGCGGTTGCCGCCGGGCGACGCAGTCTGTTGCGCGAGGGGGCGGTGATCGACGTGTCCGGCGCCCTCGGCGTCAAAGTGGCGATGGCAAACAACAACATCAAGATCAACGTCCAGGGCAACGAGCAGCGTGATGCGCCGGTCAATCGCGAGAACGGCGCGCTCAGCAGTAACGACATCTGGGTCGATGTCCGTGAGCTGGTATTCGTGCCGGCGGGCACCAACGGTTACGCCACCGACCGCTGGTACACCGCCGGTGGGTTGTTGGAGGTCGGCGGATACCTCGGCACTCAGGGCCATGGCGTTGGTGAATGGATGGCGCAGGGCGGTGAGGTGCGGTTTTCCGGCAAGGACGTGATCAGCGAAAAAGGTTCGCTGATCAATGTGTCCGGCGGCACGCTTGATGTGCAGGGCGGCGAGATTCGCCAGAGCTGGCTGCGCGGTGCGGACGGGCGGTTATACGAAGTGTCGCGTGCGCCGGGCGATATTCTCTACAACGGTCTTTACAACGGTTACGAAAGTCACAGCGAGCGCTGGGGCCAGACGGATTATTTCTATAGCCCGCTGATCGCGCCGACGCGTCGTCAGGAAGCGGGTTACACCGTTGGTCGGGATGCCGGCCAGTTGGTGATCGCCACGGGCAACGCCGTGCTGGAAGGCCAGCTGTTGGGTGAGGTGTTTCAGGGCGAACGGCAAATCCAGGCACCGCGGGCAGGTCTGGACGGCTATGCCCAGACTCAGACCGCCCGGGCGCGGCGAGGGCAGTTGGTGGTTGGCAGTTACGATGCTGCTTATGTCGCTGCCAGTGCCGGCCTGCTCTATCAACTCGCCCCGTTGCTCGATCAGGTGCAAGTGGGGGGCGCGCATGCCAGCGTAGCGAACGCAGGGCTGACCGATGCGGTCGCGGCAGAACGCGCAGGCAAACTGTTTCTCGATGCCGGGCTGCTCAATGGTTTCGCGCTGGGCGCGCTGAAGATTGCGGCGAAAAACACGATTGAAGTCAATGAAGGCGTGACGGTGGATCACGGTGGCAACATCACCCTGTTCAGCCCTGACGTGCAGGTCAATGCCGATCTGATTGCGCAAGGCGGCAGCCTGCAATTGGGCAACGTTTTGAACCAGCTCGCCACCGATCGGCGTGATGACACCAGTCTCCAGGTTTCAGCAGGCAAGCAAGCGCGAGTGACGGTTGCGCAGGGTGTGCAGCTGCAGACGCGCGGTCTGTGGCGCAACCTGTCGAGTAACCCGGACGACGCGGGCGGCCTTGCGTACCTCAATGGCGGGACAGTGTCGATCCGCAATACCGGCGACATTCTGCTGGCCAGTGGCAGTCTGGTCGATGTTTCGTCGGGCGGTGCGGTATTGGCCAACGGCAAGACGCGTGGCGGCAAGGGTGGCGACGTGACGCTTGAATCCAGCGCCAACAGTGCGCCAGGCCTGTCGCGCATGGTGCTCGATGGCGAGGTGCAGGGCTATGGCGTGAACGGCGGCGGCACCTTGACCGTGCAGGCCAGCAAGGTGCGGATCGGCGCTTCCGGCGAAGTGGCCGAAGAACAGACCTTGCGCCTGACGCCGGAGCTGTTCCGCACGGGGTTCAGCGCCTACAACATCATCGGTCTGAAGGGGCTGGAGGTCGCCGCGCAAAGCGCGATCGATGTGCAGATGCCGGTCTATCGATTTGGCGAATCCGCCTCGACCATTGCGTCCGGTATGTCGCCGCGCGCTGCGCTGGAGCTATGGACGCCCGCGTTATTCCAGGAAGACCCGCTCAAGGGCGTCTTGACGCAAAGGGCCGGCGCTTCTGTCGCATTGCAGGCCGGCGCGACGCTTGCTGGCTTGATTGATCCCGCCAGCAGTCCGTTGTCGATTGGCGAAGGCTCACGGATCAGTGTCGATCCCGGCCAGCGCATCGGTTTGCGCGGGGCAGGCCAGATCACGCTTGATGGTGAACTCAACGCCTGGGGCGGTATTGTCGATATCCGTCAACAGCAGTTCGGCGCGATTGATGTGGCGACGTCCTTGCAAGAGGCCGATCCGACCCCGCACAACCGTTCGATCTGGATCGGTGAACATGCCTTGATCGATGTCGCCGGTCGGGCAGCGACCGCTGTCGATGCGCTGGGCCGCGTCTACGGCCAGGTTGGCAAGGGTGGCTCGATCATTGTCGGTGGCGAGATTGATGTGAAGAAAGTCACGGCGACCGCTGCCGATGCTTTCGTCATCATCCGCAACGGTGCGCGACTGGAAGCGTCCGGTGCGCAAGCCGTGCTCGATAGCGGTGGGCAAGGCCCCGCTCGTGTGGCCACCGATGGCGGACGGATCACCCTGAGTTCCTACAATGGTCTGTTCATCGAGGGCAGTCTGCAGGCCAATGCTGGCGGTGCGGGTGCGGCGGGCGGGCGTCTGGAGATCGCTCTGGATACACCGGCGTACGGTTCCGCGAACTTGAGCAATGCGGTGCGCGTGCCACGTGAACTGATCATTGCCCAAGGGCCTGCGCCGGCACTGCCGCAGCCGCTGCGAGCGGGAGAGGCTTCGCCACTTTTACGCTACGGGCGTACACGCTTCAGTGCCGATCAGCTTATGAGCGGTGGCTTCGACAGCGTGAGTCTGCTGAGCAACGGTCTGATGACGTTCGACGGCGATGTCGACCTGCACATGGGACAGGGCCTGAGCCTGTTCGCCGGTTCCCTTTCATTGGCCGAGTCGGCGAGTGACAGCGCCAGGGTCAACCTCAGCGCACCTTACCTGCGCCTGTCAGGGCTGGGCACCTATTTCAGCTCGGAAGTCAAAGTGCGTCCGCGGGTGATGAGCAATCCGACAGCGCAGTTGTCCGGCGCGCAATTCACCGCCAGCGCGAACCTGCTGGACGTGGGCAACTCGCTTTCATTCGGCACCGAAGGGACTCTCGTGCAATCGGCCGCACCGGCGCTGGCGGTCAGCCGCCGTGGCTTTGGTCTGGTCACGCTCGACAGCCAGGGCGACTTGCGCTTCCTCGCGCCAACCGATGAACAGCAGCGCAGCCGTCTGTGGACTGCGGGTGACATGCACATGCGGGCTGCGCAGATCTACCCGGCCAGCGGCGTCTCGGCTGAGGTGCGAGTGGGCTATCAAAGTATGGCCGGATCGGTGCCGGAGCATACGTTGCGTATCGGCAATCACGGGGCGGCGCCGACCGCTTTGCCTTACTCGGTGTTCGGCAGCCTGACACTCAGTGCGGGACAGATCGAGCAGGGCGGCGTCATTCGTGCGCCTTTGGGGCTGATATCCCTGGGTGATGACGTCATTGTCAAAACCCGTGAACTTCACCTTCTGCCGGGTAGCGTGACTTCAGTCAGCGCCGCCGGACTGGTCATGCCCTATGGAGGAACCACCGACGGTATCGACTATCGGTACAACGGTAAGTCGGTGATGTTGAATGGCATTGCCGGAGCGACCTCCGGGGTCATCCTTGATGCGCAATACACCAATGTGCAGGCCGGGGCGGTGATCGACCTTTCGGGCGGCGGCGATTTGCGCGGTGCCGGTTTTGTCTCCGGACGAGGTGGCTCCACCGACGCGCGTTTCAATCCGCTGGTACGCAATGCCACCGATGGCACCTTCAGTTTGCCGGGGCTGGCCAGCAACCCCGTGTATGCAATCGTGGCCGGTGACCAGAGCCGCTATGCGCCGATGCTGGCTGAGGCCGGCGCGGTCGACCCGCGTATCGGCCAGCAGATCACCCTCGGGATCGGCGTTGCCGGACTGGCACCCGGCACCTACACCTTGTTGCCATCGACCTTTGCCTTGTTACCGGGCGCCTTCCGGGTCGAAATCAATGGTCAAGCGATTGCGGGGCCGATGGACAGTGCGTTGAAGTTGCGCAATGGCTCGTGGACCACGGCCGGACAGCTGTCGATTGCCAACACCGATATCCGCGACAGTTTGCCCAGCCAGGTCATCGTGACGTCTGCCGATGTGCTGCGGCGCTATTCACAGTACAACGAAACCGGGTTCAGCCAATTTGTGCTCAATGATGCTGCCCGCCGCGGTCTGCCGCGCGCCCGCACACCGCTGGACGGCAACACGCTGCACCTGCGCATGGTCAGTGGCGGCGAGCACGACTCAGCCCTGGATTTCAACGGGCAGGTGCTGTTCAAACCTGCCAGCGGCGGGGTCATTGGTACGGCGGTCGTTCAGGGCGGTTATACCGGCGCAGAGTTTGAAATTCTCGGTGCCGGGCATACGCGAACGCCAGGGTTCGGCGGTGTATCGCTGTACGCCGACACCCTCAACAGCTTGAATGCCGGACGTTTGACCATCGGTGGCACCCCAACCGTGTATTACGGTTCGGAGGGCGGCTCGATCAAGGTGATCGGCAATACCTCGGCGATTCGTCTGCGCGAGGGCGCGATCCTCTCGGCGCCAGAGGTTGTGCTGAGCAGTAACAGCGCCAATGGCGGCATCACCATCGATGCGGGAGCGGGCGTCAATACCTTGGGGCGAGGTAACGTTCCGTATGATGCCGCAGCCGGTTTCGTCTACGAACCGGGGCGCTCCAGCCTGCTGGTGGTGTCCAACGGCTGGACGCCGGTGCTTGCGCCCACCGATGGCGGGGGCGGGAGCATTCGTATCGGCAACTGTCCGACGGCCGATTGCACCGCTGCGGCGTTGCTGTACTCCAACGGCAGCATCATCGCCGCCACTGACAAAGACTTCGAACTGGGCGAAAGCGTGCGCTTTGGCACTCGCCAACTCGGGCTTTCGGTCGGTGTGGTCAATGCCGGCAGTCCGCAAGCACTGGCCGCAGCCAGCGGCCGCACACCCGCGGGCCTGACGCTTAACCAGAACGTGCTGGATCGCCTGTTGCAGGGCGACACGCAATCTGGCGCCCCCGCCCTGCAAACCCTGAGTCTGGTGGCCCGCGATGCGTTCAACTTTTTCGGCAGCGTGACCCTCGACACCATTGATCCGCAGACCGGCGAGAGCCGTTTGCAGAATCTGGTGTTGGGTAGCCCGGCCATCTACGGCTCGGGCGCTGCCACCGATGTCGCGACGATCCGCACCCGCAATCTGATCTGGAACGGGGCGACTCAGGCCCCGGGTACGGTGGTCAAGGACGGCGCCGGCAACGGGCACGGCACGCTGGATATTCAGGCGCAGCGGATCGAATTGGGTTATGGCCCGAACCCGCAGCCCAATGGCCTGGATCGCAATAACCGACTGGCCCTGGGGTTTGCCAACGTCAACTTCAACGCCAGCGAGCGCATCACCGCCAACCACAAGGGCAGTCTGGCGGTGTACGAATCCCAAGGAGCTTATGACGCGGTCAAGGGGTTCAGCTACAGCGGCGGCAATCTCAATCTGCGCACGCCATTGCTGACCGGCGAGGCCGCCTCGGTCAGTGAACTCAAGGCGGGCAACAACCTGACTCTGAGTGGTAGCGCCACAACGGCTGCCGCGGATGCCCTCGGTGCGCAACTGAGCCTGACGGCACGCAGTGTTGTGCTCGACAGTCGCATCGTCCTCGCCAGCGGCAAGCTGCTGGTCAATGCCGAGGATGATCTGCTGCTTGGCAGCGGCGCGCAGGTGGACATGGCGGGCCGGGTTCTGCCGTTCAATGACGTGCAGAAATACAGCTGGGGCGGCGACGTGTCGTTGCAGAGCAACAACGGCAATATTCGTCAGTTGGCGGGCTCGCGAATCGATCTGTCCGCCGTCAACAATCAGGCCGGGCAATTGAACGTTGTGGCCCTGGCCACTGACGCTGGACAGGTTGATCTGCAAGGGCAGATTGTCGGCAGCAGCAGTGGCTATTACGACGCGGGCGGTACGTGGGTGCCGTACAAGGCCGGTGGCGTGGACATTCGCGCCCAGCGCCTGGCGGGTGATTTGAGCGAGGCCTTTGCCAGCCTTAACCTGCGCTTGAATGCCGGCGGGGTAGTGGGCAGTCGAAGCTTCCAGTTCAAGCAAGGCAGTCTGCGTATCGGTAACGAACTCAAAGCGGGCCAAGTCAATGTCTCGGTGGACAACGGCAACCTGACCGTGGACGGGGTGATCGATGCCAGTGGTGAACGGGTCGGCAGCATTCGCCTTGCCGGCAAAAACGGTTTGAACCTGACGGGCAACGCGCTGCTCGATGCCCATGGCCGCGTACTGCGCGTCGACAGCTACGGCAAAATCATCGACGCACCGAACCGCGCCATGGTTGAACTCAATTCAGGTGACGGCGTGCTGACGCTGGCCGCTGGTGCACGGATTGACCTGCGTCACGGCACCGATGCAGTGCCTGGAAACCAGGCGGGGCAACGCGATGACGTGTTGCGTGGGACGCTGGAGCTGAATGCACCGCGCCTGGGCGGCGGTGACATTGCGGTGGATGCCAGCGGTACGTTGAGTATTCAAGGTGCCCGCTCCATCGGGCTGAATGCCGTGCGAAGTTACAGTGATGCTGCCGATGGCACCGATCCGGCGGCCAGCGGTCGCCCGTATCAAGTGATCGATCAAGCCTACCTGGATCGCATTCACTCAGACAGCAGCGGCTTTATCGATGCGGCGCTGGGTAACAGTGATCTGCTACAACGCAAACTGGCCGGCCTCAACAATGCGACCTATGCCGATGCGTTTCATCTGCGCCCGGGGGTGGAAATCGTCAGCAAAACCGCTGACGGCGATCTGGTGGTGCAGGGCGATCTCGACTTGTCCGGCTACCGTTACGCCAGCCTCAACCCGCACACTCGACGGACCTCGGTGTATGGCAGCGGGGAAGCGGGCAGCCTGTTGATCCGTGCCGGTGGCAACCTCGATATCTACGGCAGCATCAACGACGGTTTCGCACCGCCGCCGGAAACCGTGGACGACGCTGGCTGGAAACTGTTGCCGGGGATACAGCCTTTCGGCGGTGACCTGATCGTACCGGGCAGTGGTGTCAGCCTTGCCGAAGGGACGCTCTTTCCGGTTGGCGCCACCTTGAATTACGACCTGCCGATTCAAGCCGCCACACTGGCTGCGGGCACGGTGTTGCCGGTTCAGAGCACTTTGGCCGCACCTTACGTGTTACAGGGTGGAACAGTGCTGGCCGGCGATGTGCATGATGCGGCGGGTAACCTGATGTATGCCGCCGGTACGTTGCTCGACAACGCTGTGACCCTGCCGACCGGCAGTCGTTTGGGTGCGGGTATTCGCTTGAACAACGCCACCGCACTGCAGGCCCTGCTCTGGCCCAAAGGCGTGCCGCTGCCGGGTGCGGTTGATGCCGACAATAAAACGGTGGGTGTTGTGTTGAACGGAACGTTGGCGCTGTTGCGGGGTTCGCTGATCCCCTCCATGACCAACGTGAAGCTCGCCGATGGCACGGTATTGCTCGACCTGCGTCCTGCCAATGGAAACCAGCAAGGTCGAAACTGGGCGATCGCCAGCATGCTGCCGGCGGGCAGTGCGTCGTGGTCGATGCGCATAGTGGCAGGGGCCGATCTGACCGCGGCCGACAGCCGTAGCGTGAAACCTCAGGCCAGCGTTGGCAACTTGCAGATGGCCGACACTCACTATGGTGTGAGCATGATCGAGGTCGCCGGCAAACTGGTCTGGGCGGTGGATAACGAGTATGGCTTTACACCGTACGAACCGGTTCCCGAGGAATACCTTGTGCTCTGTGATATCGCTCCCGGTTCTTGCGCACCCATGGCGCGCAGTGTGTGGGCGCCTGGCAACTGGATGGGCATGCCGGATTACACACCGATGAACGATGACGAATTGTTTTGGTGCTCCATCGACCCGGCACTGTGTATTGAAAACAATCCGAGCAAGAGCGCCCAGGCCCACACGCAGATGTTCAGCGTTTTGCGTACTGGCACCGGCGACCTGGATTTGATGGCGGCCGGTAACCTCAGCATGGCCTCACCTTTCGGCGTCTACACCGCCGGCACCCAATCGGCAGACGTCGATGCGCGTTATAACCAGCCCCGCGGAAGGCTGTCGGCTGATGGCTCGGTATTGGGCAGCGCTGGCAGCGATTACGAAAAATGGGTCGATGGCGGCAGTGCCAGCCTCTATCAGGCCTGGTATCCGCAGATGGGCGGTAACCTGACGATCAATGCCGGCGGGTCTGTGTCGGGTGACGTGCTTGGCCGTCGCTCGGTCGCTACGGGCGACGGTACGCGGGAGCAGGTGCCGAGTGTGGCGGTGGGCAATTGGCTCTGGCGCCAGGGCACCGGCAACAACGATGTACCGACTGCCTGGTGGATCAATTTCGGCAGCTACGCTGCGCAGCCATTGCCAGCGCTGGGCGAGGAAACCAGACCTTATCTGGTGGGCTTTACCGGGTTCGGTACGCTGGGCGGCGGCAACATCAGTCTGAGCGCCGGCGGGGATGCTGGCATGCTCAAGGCCATGGGCGACGACAGGTATGCGTCGTACCCTCGCAGTCAGGGGTTGATCGTGGCTGTCGGCAGTACGGGCCGCGTGGACAGTGACGGGAACCTGCAACTGACCGGTGGCGGAGACCTGGATATTCGTCTGAGCGGTGTCCTTAATCCGTCTCTGCAGGCACGTGCCGGCCTGGCCGGTACCGGCACGCCGACACACGACTTGCAGGGCGCGCTCATCAACCTGCGCGGTGCGGCGCAACTGACGGGCGCCGCGTTGGGCGGTATCAATCTGCAGTACGGCGCCTCGGCGCTGTTTCATGACCCACGGGAAACGCGCGCCTTCGACCCGTTCAACTCGACGGCCAGTAATGCCAGTGGTGGGCTGGTGCTGATTCCCGGTGACTCCGGCATGCGCCTCAACACCCGCGGCGATCTGGTGTTGGGTGGCGCCGCCGATCCGGGCCGCGTGAGGTTGCAGAACTCCACACCGTTTACCACGGCGGATGGCATTTACCATGCCGGTGGCGGTTTGAGTGGTTTCTCGCTGTGGACCGATCACACGGCCATCGATTTGTTCTCGGCCGGCGGCAACCTGACGCCCAGCACCCAGTTGATGGAAACCACCGGGCAGGACCCCGTCGCCGGGCTTAACGGGTCACCGACCGATGACCGCTTCGTCTTTCCTTCGATATTGCGTGCCGTGGCCGGGCAGGGCTCGATTTATGCGGGACCATCAGCGGCCTACGGCATAGGCAACCCGGCGCCGGCTCTGGCCTGGTCATTGCTGTTGGCACCTTCCAGCGCGGGGCAGCTTGAACTGATCGCTGGGGATTCGATCTATGCCGGCGGCTACGCCATCAACCAGTCAGGGGCCAGCCCGGCGGCGCTCGCCACACCGTTTGCACCCGCGTTCAATGGCTACGGCAACAACCAGTCCGCTCGGCCGATCACGACCAACGCCGGCAGCGATGGTGTGCTGGCGCAAACCAATTCGCGCTATCCACTGTTTGCCTTTGGTCCCGATAGCTACTCGGGGTTGAGCAATGTTCAGGGGCCGGCGCGCTTCTATGCACTGACCGGTGACCTGGTAGGAATTCGCACGGGCGAAACGCTGGCGTTCGCGACCACGAAGCGCACCTGGTATGAATCGGCAGGCCCGGTGTGGATGGTGGCGGGGCGTGACATCGTGGCGTCCGGTACCAATTTGGGGCAACCCACGTTTGCGCCCGTTGGGGGCATGAGTCGCAATAACGAACAGATCGCGTCTACCGGCAATCTGTTCGTGCATAACGATGCGCGCGACATTTCGCGGATTTCGGCCGGGCGAGACATTCTCTACAGCAGCTTCGACATTGCCGGCCCGGGTGTTCTGGACGTCAATGCCGGGCGCAATATCCTGATGGAAGATCGCGCCAGCATCACCAGCCTCGGCCCTGTCGTGGCAGGTGATCAGCGCCCCGGTGCGAGCATCGTGATGCAAGCGGGTGCGGGCGCGCAGGGGCCGGATTACTCACGGTTCATTACGCGTTATCTGAACCCGCAAAACGTAGCGGATTCAGCGGTGGCCCTCAGCGCGCAGCCGGGCAAAGTGGTCAAGACCTACGTCGAAGAACTGCAGAGCTGGCTGAGCCTGGGTTATGGCTTCAAGGGTAGCGACGAACAGGCGCAAGCGTTCTTCGCCGCACTGCCGAGTACCGAACAGGCGATCTTCGCCCGCCAGGTGTACTTCGCCGAATTGCGTGCCGGTGGCCTGGAATACACCGATGCCGACGGCCCGCGCACTGGCAGTTACCTGCGCGGTCGCAACGCCATTGCGGCACTGTTCCCGACCACTGATGTCGCCGGCAATCCGATCCGTTACGACGGCGATATCACGATGTACGGTGGCGCCGGGGTCAAGACGCTGTTTGGCGGCGATATCCAGATGCTCACACCGGGCGGTGGCCAGGTGTTCGGCATCGAAGGCGCGGCGCCGCCGTCGACGGCGGGGATCATCACTCAGGGTTCGGGCGACATTCAGCTGTATTCGCAAGGCAGCATTCTGCTCGGCCAGAGCCGGATCATGACCACCTTCGGCGGCTCGATTCTCGGCTGGTCCGCCGAGGGCGATATCAACGCCGGTCGCGGCTCGAAAACCACCGTGGTCTACACGCCGCCAAAACGTGTCTACGACACTTGGGGCAACGTCACGCTGTCGCCGTCGGTGCCGAGTACCGGCGCCGGTATCGCCACGCTCAACCCGATCGCCGAAGTGGCACCGGGCAACATCGACCTGATCGCGCCACTGGGCACCATCGATGCCGGCGAGGCGGGGATTCGCGTGTCAGGCAACGTCAACATCGCCGCGCTGACGGTGGTCAACGCCGCGAACATTTCGGTGCAGGGCAAGGCAACCGGCGTGCCGGTGGTGTCAGCGGTGAATACCGGCGCGATCACCTCGGCCAGTTCGGCGGCATCCTCCGCTACGCAAGCGGCGGAAGACGTCGCCCGGCAGCAACAGGCAGCGGCGCGGCAGAACCAGGCCTCGGTGTTCACCGTGCAGGTGCTCAGTTTCGGCAATGAGCAACTGGCACCGTCGCGCGATGGTGCCAGTCGCACGCCGGCGACCGGTTACAACCCGGACAGCCCGGTGCAGGTGCTCGGCGCCGGGGCATTGGATGAACAGGCGAAGCAGCAGCTGACCGAGGAGGAGCGTGGGCAGCTGACGTTGTAAAGGACTCTCGTGCAGTACGTTTGGGCGGCCGGTTGGCCGCCTTTGTTTAGAGTGAAGGGGTTAGGGGATATTTTTGTCGAGCGTGAAGCACCCTGAGTATGTCGATCTCCCCATTCACCCGATAAACCAGCAGATAGTTCGGATGAATCACCATTTCGCGAGTGCCAGACACCCGACCGGATCGGTAGCCATGGGGTATAGAAGAAAGTTTCTGCGCTGCGGCAACGGCTTTACGTTGAAAGGAAACCGAAGCAACGGAGTTGTGCTGATCGATGTAATCAATGATGTCAGCCAGTTGACGAATAGCCTTGTAGCTCCATTTAACCCGCAGCGCGGCGCTTCCTGCGGTTTTCTTCATTCATCTGATCGAGCAACACCATTGCTTCGGCATGGGGAATGCCAGGGTGCGGATCATCAAGTGCTTCCTGAACCTGCGCACGAAACCAAAGGTCGTATTCCGCAGCCTCTTCTTCGGTTTCGAAGTCTGAAACGATAAGTGAAAGTTCAGCGCTCATCATGACCTCCATGATCAATGTGAAGCAGTCTAAGGGGGATGTGGCTCGTTGTCGTCACTGGCGGGACGAGGGAGACATCATCCGCAAACAGACGATGCAAATCTGTCAGACGCTTCGCTTGTGATGCACGTGCAGTCGATCAGCTGTGTAGTTCAATTCTGTAGGAAATCAGCTTTTGGTCATCGGGCTGACAGCCGCCGCTCAAAGCCGCGGCCACAGCCACGCTGCACTCAGTTACCGTCTGCAACCTTACGCTCGACCTCATCGACTTTGCGCTGTAGCTCTTCAGCTTCCTGCTCTTTGACCCGAGTGGAAGACGGCGTGATGATTTTGTCCACGCCTTCGGTTTTGCCGTCGCGGTCCTGCAGATCGCGCTCGACCACGTTCACCGGTTTGCCGCTGGCATCGGTGGGTGGGGCGTTGGGGGTTTTGTCGTCGTTGGGGTTCATGGCGCTGGCCTCCTGTGGGTGTACACATTGGAGACAGCGCGGCGGCAGACGTTCGAAATTTTTCAGCGGCTGTGCCCTCTCCCGCAGGAGAGGGCGCTGCGGCTTTTTCAGTCTTTCAGAATGTCGCGATCCTTGGTTTCCGGCAGGAAGAACGTGCCGAGTATCGCCGTCGCCACAGCAATGACAATCGGGTACCAGAGCCCGTAGTAGATGTCACCGGTGGCGGCGACCATGGCGAACGCCACGGTCGGCAGGAAGCCGCCGAACCAGCCGTTGCCGATGTGGTAGGGCAGCGACATCGAGGTGTAGCGGATGCGCGTCGGGAACAGTTCGACCAGCCACGCGGCGATCGGGCCATAAACCATGGTCACGTAGATCACCAGCACGGTGAGCAGGAGCAGCATCATCGGGTAATTGATTTTCGCCGGATCGGCTTTTTCCGGATAACCGGCGTCTTTCAACGCCGCGCCGAGGTTGGCGGTGAAGGCGTCGTTGCGGGCCTTGAAGTCGGCGGCGGTGAGGGCGCTGCCTTCGAAGCTCTCGACAACGCGGTCACCGATGCGCACCTGCGCCACCGTGTTCGGTTCTGCGGCGACGTTCTCGTACGGGATCGCGCGTTTCGCCAGCAGGGTTTTCGCCAAGTCACAGGAACTGGTGAATCTGGCCTTGCCCACCGGATCGAACTGGAACGAGCACTGATCAGGGTTGGCGATCACCTTGACCGGATTTTTTTCCTGCGCGACGAACACGTCCGGATTGCCGTACTGGGTTAGCGCAGTAAAGATCGGGAAGTAGGTCAGCGCGGCGAGGATGCAGCCGGCCATGATGATCGGCTTGCGCCCGATGCGATCGGACAGGCTGCCGAAAATCACGAAGAACGGTGTGCCGATCAGCAGCGATCCGGCGATCAGCAGATTGGCGGTCTGCGCGTCGATCTTCAACGTTTGCAAGAGGAAGAACAGCGCATAAAACTGCCCGGTGTACCAGACCACTGCTTGCCCGGCGGTGCCGCCGAGCAGCGACATGATCACCACTTTGAGATTGTCCCAGCGCGCAAAGGATTCAGTCAGCGGCGCTTTCGAGGCCTTGCCTTCGTCCTTCATTTTCTGAAATACCGGCGACTCGCTCAGTTGCAGGCGAATGTACACCGACACGGCCAGCAGAATGATCGACAGCAGAAACGGAATCCGCCAGCCCCACGCTTCGAACGCCTCGTTACCCAGCGCCGTGCGACAGGCGAGAATCACCAGCAACGACATGAACAGACCGAGGGTGGCGGTGGTTTGAATCCACGAAGTGAAAAAGCCACGCCGGTTGCGTGGCGCGTGCTCGGCGACGTAGGTTGCCGCGCCGCCGTATTCACCACCCAGAGCCAGACCTTGGAGCAGACGCAGGGTGATCAGAATCACCGGGGCGGCGACGCCGATGGTCGCGTAGCCGGGCAGCAAACCGACGATTGCCGTGGACACGCCCATGATCACGATGGTGATCAGAAACGTGTGTTTGCGCCCGATCATGTCACCCAGACGCCCGAAGACGATGGCGCCGAACGGCCGCACCGCAAACCCGGCGGCAAACGCCAGCAGGGCAAAGATGAACGCGGTGGTTTCGTTGACGCCGGCGAAGAAGTGCTTGGCGATGATCGCCGCCAGTGAGCCGTAGAGGTAAAAGTCGTACCACTCGAAAACCGTGCCCAGCGAGGAGGCGAAGATGACCTTGCGCTCCTCCTTGGTGATGCCGCCGCTGCGCGGTGGCGTGCCGGTGGATGCTGTGTCGATTGTGGCCATGGGTGTTCTCCGTCGTGCTTATTGTTGTAGGCCGGAGTCCCCCGTTACTGCCTGTCGCACTCTGGCCCGTTGGCATCTGTCGCCATCGCTGTCGCGTGAAGCTTGCACAGTCTGACCGCCTCGCAGGGCTGCAAGGTTTCCTGAAGCATAATCAGCTTTTGCCAGATATCCACTCGGCCTACGCTTTGACCCAACGCTGCCGGCTCCAGGCGCTCAACCAATCGACCAGAAACACCAGCAACAGCATCGCCAGAATCACCGTACTGGCCTGGGCTTCCTGGAACAGGCTCAGGCTGACATACAGCATCTGGCCCAGGCCGCCGGCGCCGACGAAACCGAGCACGCTGGCCATGCGGATGTTGTTTTCCCAGCGATACAGGCAGTAGGCGAGCAGTTGCGGGGCGAGGTTCGGCAGGGTGCCGTAGCAGAACGCGAGAAGCGGATTGCCGCCCTGCAAGCGAATCGCTTCGGCGGGTTGCGCCGGGGTGTTTTCCAGCGCTTCGGCGAACAGCCGACCGAGTACCCCGGTGGTGTGCAGAGCGAGGGCGAGGGTGCCGGCGTTCGGTCCGAGTCCGGCGGCGAGCACCATCAGCGCCGCCCAGACCAGCTCCGGAATCGCCCGCAAGCCGTTGAGCAGCAGACGCGCCGCACTTTGCAGCGGCCAGCCGAAACGCCCGGCAGCGGGCAGCGCGAGAACGATGCCGAACAGTGCCGCAAGCAGGGTGCCGAGGGCCGACATAGCGAGAGTTTCCAGCGAACCGTGGGCGATGGCTTTCAGATACCCGGCGCTCAAATCGGGACTGAGAAAACGCTGCACATAACTGCCCATCTGCTTGAGGCTATTGGCGCTGCCGAGTTCGGCAAGATCCAGTTCCAGATAGGCAAAAGAGGCGACCACCGCGACCGCAATGGCGGCGAGCAGCAGCAGGTTGATCAGGCGCCTCATGTCAGCCTCCAGCGCAGCAAGCGGCTGAGTTGATCGGCGCACAGCACCAGCAGCAGGAACGTCAGCAACATGCTGGCGACTTCACCGCCGGCGAACATGCGGATCGACAGGTCGATCTGTTGCCCCAGGCCACCGGCTCCGACAAAGCCCATCACCACCGAGGCACGAATCGCGCACTCCCAGCGATACACCGTGTAGGAGAGCAATTCGGCGGCGACATTCGGCAGCGTGCCGTAGGCAAACGCCGCCAGTCGACCGCTGCCGGCCTGCAACAGTGCGTGCGCCGGGCGTTGGTCGGTGGATTCGAAAATTTCTGCGTAGACCTTGCCGAGCATGCCGCTGTAGGTGATGGCGATGGCCAGCACGCCCGCCGCCGGCCCGAGGCCGACCGCGCGCACAAACAACAGCGCCCAGACGATCTCTGGCACGCTGCGCAAAAAGATCAGCAATCCGCGTACCGGCCAGCGCAGCAAGCGCCCGGGCAGGCTCGGCACGCCGCCTCGGGACGCCGCTGAGAGCGACAACGCGCGACTGGCGATCAGACTTGCCGGTACCGCCAGCAGCAGCGCCAGGGCCATGCCCGCTGTGGCAATCGCCAGGGTTTGCAGGGTGGCTTTGAGCAGCAGTTGCAGAAACGCCTGATCGTGCGCCGGTGGCCAGAATGCCGAAACGAAACGGCCCATTTCGTTCTGGCTGTCGGCCTGAAACAACACGCCCAGGTCCAGTTCGCTGAGCTGAATGCCCGGCCACAGCAGGGCCAGCGCCAGCAATGTCAGCAACAATCGCGGCCACGCCGCCGGGTCCCGTGAATCGGCCTTCAGCATCGCGGAATCTGCACAATCAAAGGTGCGACCGCTGGCGCTGGCGATTGCAGTTGTTCATTGGCGTACAGCGCATCGAGCTTGTCGCGGCTGACTTGATCGGATGGGCAATCAAAAAGAATCTGCCCGTCGCGCAAGCCAATGATCCGTGGGAAGTGCGCCAAGGCCAGATCTACCGCGTGCAGGCTCGCCACCAGTGTGACGTTGTGCTCGCGGGCGTGACGCGAAAGGATCGACAGCGTATGGCCGGCAAGCACCGGATCCATGGCCGATACAGGTTCGTCGGCAAGCAATATTTCCGGCGCCTGATACAGCACCCGCGCAATGCCGACGCGCTGCAATTGCCCGCCGGACAACTGCTGGCAATGGGCGAACAGTTTGTCGCCCAGATCCAGTCGCGCCAACGCCGCGCGAGCGCCCGCCACATCCAGTGGATGCAGCAGGTTCAGCAGACTTTTGCCCAGACTCCACTGACCGAGCTTGCCGGCCAGCACCGCCGTAATCACCCGCTGACGCGGCGGAATCGGCGGCGCCTGATGCACCAGGCCGATGCGCGCACGCAGGCGCTGCCGCTGGTGCGCCGACAAGTGCCAGGCGCGTTCGCCGAGCACTTCGATCTCGCCATTGCTGGGCTTGAGCGCGGTGGCCAGCAGATTGAGCAGGCTCGACTTGCCCGCGCCGGACGGACCGATGATCGCTACCTGTTCGCCAGCGCCAATCTGCACGTCGATGTTACGAAGGGCATCGACGCCATTGGCATGGCGCAGGCTGCCTTGGGTGAGGCGTAGGGTCATTTCAGCAGTTCGGCAGCGCGGGCGGCTTCCTCGATGCCCTTGTAGTTCTCGGGCTTGGTCTCGATGAAACGGCTGGCGGCCTGCAGATCGAGGATCTTTTTCTGCTCAGGATTGGTCGGGTCGAGGTCGAGGAAGGCTTTCTTGATTTTCGCGGCCAGCTTCGGATCAAGGGTGCCGCGCACGGTCCAGTTGTAATCGAAGTAGGTCGGCGTGGTGGCAAAGACCTTGACCTTGTTGGTGTCGACCTTGCCGGCGTCGACCAGCTTCTGCCAGACGCTGGCGTTCAATACACCAGCGTCGACCTTGCCGGCCTGCACCCAGGCAACGGTGGCGTCATGCGCGCCGGAGTAGGCGACGCGGCTGAAATAGCCTTCAGGCTTGATGCCGTCGTTTTTCAGCATGAAGTAACGCGGCATCAGGCTGCCCGAAGTAGACGACACCGAACCGAAGGCGAAAGTCTTGCCCTTGAGGTCGGCGAGGCTTTTCACGTTCGGGTCGGCGGTGATGAATTTGCTGGTGAACTGCGCGTCCTGCTCGCGCTGCACCAGCGGGATCACTGGGGTGGTGGCGTCGGTCTTCAAACGTGCCTGCACAAAAGTGAAACCGCCGAGCCAGGCCATGTCGAGGCGATCGGTGGCCAGCGCTTCAACCACGGCCGGGTAGTCGGCGACGGGGACAAACTGCACCTTCATGCCCAACTGCTGCTCAAGATAGGCACCCAGCGGTTCGAACTTGCGCAGCAGCTCGGTCGGGGCTTCGTCGGGAATCGCGCTGACGCGCAACACATCAGCGGCTTGCGTCATCAGGGCAGAAAAGGACAGCGCCAGACCGGCAGTGAGGGCGAGGGTACGCTTGAACATAGAATTCTCCGTTTCGTAAGCGTCAACATTCGAAGGGCCACCGGTAGTCAACGGCGCGCCACGTCAGGGTAGACGAAACGGCGAGGTTATACGCATTCGCGAGGAGATTGGCCAGCCTCCGTGCCGGCGCGTTGTGTCTGTTTGTGTGCCGTTCCGGTCAAGCCGCTTCGGGCAGTCTGGCAATCACCTTGATTTCAAAATCGAAACCCGCCAGCCAGGTCACGCCGACAGCGGTGATGGTCGGAAACGGCGCTTCGCCCCAGAACTCCGGTACCACAGTCCAGATCGTTTCGAACGTCGAGTGCGGATCGACCATGAACACGGTGACATCCACCGCATCATCGAAGCTGCAACCGGCCGCAGCGAGGATCGCGTTGAGGTTGTGGAAGGCGGTGCGCACCTGATCGCGCAGATCCGCCTCGGGCGAGCCATCCTCACGGCTGCCGACTTGTCCCGAGACAAACAGGAAACCGTTTGAGCGAATCGCCGGCGAGTAGCGGTGACGCTCATACAGGGCGTGACGGGCGGGTGGGAAAACTACATCGCGCTTGGACATGGGGCTGACTCCATCAGGGGGTTGATGGGAACGACTTTAGGTATTTGCAGTGCGCGGATAAACGCGCAAGCTTGGCGTTCACTGTTTGCAAATCCCAAACAATCGAGGGGCGCGGATGGACCGGTTCGATGCGATGCAGGCCTTTGCCCGGGTGGTCGAGGCGGGCAGTTTCACCAAGGCTGCCGAAACCCTGCACATGAGCAAGACCACGGTGACGCAACTGGTGCAGCAATTGGAGGCGCGGTTGCGGGTCAAGTTGCTCAACCGCACCACACGCAAAGTCAACGTTACCGCCGACGGTGCGGCGTATTACGAGCGGGTGATCAAGCTGTTGGCCGACATGGACGACGCCGAAACCAGCCTGCCCGGTGCCGCCGCACGGCCACGCGGGCGCTTGCGCATCGACGTGCCGAGCCCCTTCGCGCGGCATATTCTGGTGCCAGCCTTGCCGGATTTTCACGCGCGCTACCCGGACATCCAGATCGACATGGGCGTCAGCGACCGCATCGTCGACATCATCGATGAGAACGTCGATTGCGTGGTGCGCGGCGGCGAGCTGCTCGATCAATCGTTGATGGCGCGCAAGCTAGCAGATCTGCCCTTGGGTGTTTTCGCCGCGCCGGCTTATCTGGATCGCGAAGGGACGCCTGAGCACCCACTGGAACTGCAAGACTCCCATCACCGCGTCGTCGCTTTCCTCTGGGCTCGCACTGGTAAACCTCTTCCGTACACGTTGCACAATGGCACCGAGCGCCTGCAGATCAAGGGCCGGCATGTGCTTGCGGTGGATGACGGCAATGCTTATCTGGCGGCGGGGCTGGCGGGCATGGGGGTGCTGTGGTTGCCGACGTATATGGCCGATGCGCATGTCGCGCGCGGAGAGCTCGTGCCGTTGTTTGAGGGCTGGCGCCTGGAAAGCATGCCGCTTTACGTCGCGTATCCGCCGAACCGGCATGTCAGCTTGAAATTGCGGGTGTTTATCGACTGGATTGTGGCGTTAATGGCGTAGTGCTCTGGTGCGCTTATTGCTTTACGTGAAGGCGGGTCGTCAGAAAAACAACCAACCCGGCGACCCGAACGTGCTCGTGATGAGAGGTGCACGTTCGACCCAAGGAGCTATGCGCGTAATGAATATGTACATCGATATCGTCGGCGCCTGCAATCTGAGCTGCCCGTCATGCCCGATGGGTAATTCGGAAAATGCCAATTTCAAGAAAGCCATGCAGCTCGAGATGTTCACGCAGATTGTCGATAAGGCACGGCGTGAAGGGGTCAAGGCGATCTTTTTGTACAACTGGACCGAGCCGTTGATTCACCCGCGCATCGGTGAGTTCGTCGAAATCATTAACGCTGCAGGTCTGCAAAGCGGCATCAGCTCCAACTTGAACCTGGCCAAGAACATTGAAAGCGCGATGCTCGCCAATCCCTGGTTCTTCCGTGTCTCCCTGTCCGGGTTCCACCAGGACACCTACCGCCAAGGCCATGTCGGCGGCGACATCGAAGTGGTCAAGCAGAACATGATCAAGCTGCATGACCTCAAGCAGCGTCACGGCCTGAATACCCTTATCGAGGTCTATTACCACCGCTATCTGGATAACCTCGAAGAAGAGGGGCTGATGCGCGAGTTCAGCGAGCGCCTGGGTTTCAATTTCTCCACCGGCTACTCGGTGATGATGCCGCTGGAAAAAACCTTCGCCATCGTCGAAGACGATGCCTCGGTCACCGACACGGACCGGGAAACCCTCAAGCGCCTGGCGTTGCCACCGTATGCAGACCTGGTCAATCTGGTCAAGCAATACCCCAAACAGGCGTGCACTCTGAAAGATGATTGGCTGGTACTCGATTGCAATGGCAATACCGTGCTGTGCTGCACGATTTTCAATCAGTCTGAATACAGCGTCGGCAAGTATCTGGACATGCCGGTGCAGGAATTGATGAGTCGCAAATCCACGCAAAAGAACTGCGTGGACTTGTGCAACCGCTGCGCGAAGAACGGTCTGCACATCTACTCCGCATCGCCCAACAAGGGGCCGCTGGAAAGTCACGCGGTCAATCGCATCATCGACTTTCAACGACGCACGATTCTCGAACAGCCGATTGATAGCGAACTTCTGGGCCGTACAGGTGAAGTCAGCGCCGAGCATTTCGATGAGGCTCAATATCTGCGACTCAACGCCGACGTAAAGACGGCAATCGCCACAGGCGCCTTCTCCAGTGGCTATCAACACTACGTCCTGTTTGGGCGCCTCGAAGGGCGGCTCGGGGCGGGGTTGAACACGGTCGTTTGACAGATCCGGGGCGACGGCCATGGGTTGTTTGGTGGTGTGGCCCGATGACGTGATTGACTCTTTACCGGTTCCGGCCAACTATCGGCGCACAACAATGTGACCGATGGATTGAAACTTGACCGAACGACGCCAATTCAGCGGAGGCATGAAGGGGAAAAACCTCCGCTATCTGAATGAGCAAAGCGATAACGCGCAGTTGACGCGCACCGGTTTTCTGCTGCTCGAACACTTTTCGCTACCGGCCTTTACGCAGACGCTGGACGCCGTGGTGACCACTAATCTGTTGCGCCCGGGGCTGTTTACCTCGCGCACCTTCGGTCTGGGTGAGGGCGAGGTCATCAGCGACCTGGGGTTGGTGATCCGCCCCGATGCGCGCTTGGACTCAGCAGCGCTCGAGGAATTGGATCTGCTGGTGGTCTGCGGCGGTTATCGCACCGAGTTGCGAGCGAGCGATGGGTTTGTGCATTTGCTCAAACTGGCGGCGGAGCGGGGCGTCAGTCTGGCCGGGTTGTGGAACGGTTCTTGGTTTCTCGGCCGCGCCGGGTTGCTCGACGGCTACCGTTGCGCGATTCACCCGGAACATCGCCCGGCACTGACCGAAATCGCCAAGAGCACCCACGTCAGTAGCGAACCCTTTGTGATCGACCGCGACCGGCTCACCGCGTCGAGCCCGTCGGGGGCTTTCCACATGGCGCTGGACTGGATCAAAAGCCTGCACGGCAAGGCGCTGGTCGAGGGTGTCGAGGACATTCTGGCGTTCGAGGAATCGCGCTACAGGCGGATCAAACCGGATGAAAACATCTGCGTCAGCGCGCCGTTGCGGGAAGTGATCAAGCTGATGGATGCCAACCTCGAAGAGCCGCTTGAGCTGGAACAACTGGCGGTCTACGCCGGCCGCTCACGGCGCCAGCTCGAGCGCTTGTTCAAGGAACAACTGGGCACCACGCCGCAGCGCTACTATCTGGAGCTGCGCATCACCGAAGCCCGCCGCCTGCTGCAACATACCGAGCTGTCGCAGGTGGAAGTATTGGTGGCTTGCGGTTTTGTCTCACCGAGCCATTTCAGCAAGTGCTACAGCTCGTACTTCGGTTATCGGCCTTCGAAGGAAAAACGGCTGGTTAAATAGATCGACCGGTGCAATCCCCAAAAACCCTCACCCCAGCCCTCTCCCAGAGGGAGAGGGAGCCGACCGAGGTATCTTGCGCTGTACATCGACCTGAAAGATGGACGTCGACTTTGGATTCAATACAGCGCTTTCAGGTCGGCGTAAATCTCGAATATCCCCCAATCAGTTCCCTCTCCCTCCGGGAGAGGGCTAGGGTGAGGGGTATTGAGGGCGGGTCTGTCAGAGACGATCAGCATCGATTACAGCTTGCGCAAACGCCGCCGGGCTTTCCTGGGGCAAATTGTGCCCAACCCCACCCTCAATCAATCTGAATTGATATTTCCCGGTAAAACGCTTGGCATAGTCCTCAGGCTTGGGATGTGGCGCTCCATTGGCATCGCCTTCCATGGTAATCGTCGGCACGCTGATCGACGGGGCAGTCGCAAGCCTCTCTTCCAGCGCGGCATATTTCGCCTCGCCCTGCACCAGGCCCAGGCGCCAGCGGTAGTTGAACACGGTGATCTCGACGTGATCGGGGTTCTGCAACGCTTTGGCACTGCGGTCGAAGGTTGCGTCGTCGAATTTCCATTGCGGTGAAGCCAGTTGCCAGATCAGTTTGGCGAAGTCGTGGGTGTTCTTTTCATAGCCAACGCGGCCGCGTTCGGTGGCGAAGTAGAACTGGTACCACCACTGCAATTCGGCTTTCGGCGGCAGTGGATTCTGCCCGGCGGCCTGGTTGCCGATCAGATAGCCGCTGACCGCCACCAGCGCTTTCACGCGCTCTGGCCACAAGGCCGCGACGATGCCCGCTGAACGCGCGCCCCAGTCGTAGCCGCCAAGCACTGCTTGTTTGATTTTCAGCGCGTCCATGAAGTCGATGATGTCGCTGGCCAATGCCGCCGGTTGGCCGTTGCGCAGAGTGGCTTTGGACAGGAATTGCGTGTCGCCATAACCCCGTGCATATGGCATCAGCACGCGGTAACCCTTGGCCGCGAGCAGTGGTGCGACTTCGTCATAGCTGTGAATGTCGTAGGGCCAGCCGTGCAGCAGGATCACCACCGGGCCATCGGCAGGACCGGTTTCGGCGTAGGCCACATCGAGCAAGCCTGCCTTGATGTGCTTCAGCGGGCCGAAAGGAGAGGGCGCTGAATAGCTGACGGCGGCCGGTTCAGTGGTTTGCGCCTGAGCGCTGCCGACGGTGCCGAGCAGTGACAGCGCCAGGACTGACAAGCCGAGCGCGGCGGTGATTTTAGAGGTATGCAGAGCCTGTTTCATGCTGACGTCTCCTTTGCGAGCCTGTGGCCAAGGGGCTGGATGAACCTTGAAACCCTGGGTGCATTGAAGCGTAGCGAGGTATCCGATCTGTGTCCCCGGACGGCAGTTTTGCAAGGGCGTGTATGGCGGCGGGGCGCGTACACAGTGTGTTACACGGAGGCGAAACCCATTGTTTTCGCGCGAAAATAATAAGTCGCTGTTTTAAAACAAAAAATATTTCATCTCGGGCTTCCCAAACGAAATGAATGTTGTTAAATTGCGCCCCGTTCTCACAGCGATCCTAACGGAGCCGCTGACCAGAGCTACAGGGGCGTCGCCAAGCGGTAAGGCAGCAGGTTTTGATCCTGCCATGCGTTGGTTCGAATCCAGCCGCCCCTGCCATCTACGAAAAAACGCCAACTTCGCAAGAAGTTGGCGTTTTTTTATGCCTGCGATTTACCGCGCTTGAGCCAAGCAGGCGTGCGCGTTGCCGAAGCACCGCGCACGCCGGTCACTCAGTGCGGTGCGCGCGGGATGGTTTTCATCAGGTCTTCAGGGCTGATGTGGCCGACCACGCTGCCCGGCTGCGGCAGATTGAGGATGTGGCCTTTCATCTTGCCGATGATGTGCATCTCGCACGGCTTGCAATCGAACTTCAGCGTCAGCACCTCATCGCCGTGGATCAACTGCATCGGCGCGACCTTGGTACGCACACCGGTGACGCCTTTGGCCTGTTTCGGGCACAGGTTGAAGGAGAACCGCAGGCAGTGCTTGGTGATCATCACTGGCACTTCGCCCGGCTCTTCGTGAGCTTCGTACGCCGCGTCGATCAGCTTGACGCCGTGACGGTGGTAGAAGTCGCGCGCCTTCTGGTTGTAGACGTTGGCGAGGAAGGTCAGGTGCGAATCCGGGTACACCGGCGGCGGCGTGGTTTCGGCCTTGCGGCTGCCACGCGGATGCGCGGCGACGCGGGCCGCCGTCAGCGCTTCGATCACTTCACGACGCAGGGACTTGAGCTGCGAGTTGGGAATGAAGAACGCTTGCGGCGCATCCAGCTTGATGTCGGTGGCGTGGTACTGCGTGGTGCCGAGCTGACCGAGGAGGTCGCGCAATTGCTCCAGCGCTTGCTCAGGCTTGTTGGCGACGCCGAACGGCCCGTTGAGGGTGACGCTGGCGCTGATGCCTTCTTCGCTGGTCGCGGTCACTTCCAGCTGTTCTTCGCGCAGACGAGCGAACCAGCTCAGGGCCACACGACGTTCCGAAGAGGTCTTCTGCAACGCCTGCTGCCAGTTGTGATCGAGGTTGCGATTCAACGGGTGGCTCGGACGCAGCTTGAACAGGCCTTCAGGCATTTCGTTCGGCTCGACGCGGTAGCGGTAGCGCTTCTCGCCGTCTTCTTCGAACTCGCCTTTGGCCTCGGCGATGTTGGCGCGGAAACCGACCACTTCGCGTTTGACCAGTACGTTCAGACCGTCACCGTTGGACAGCGGCTCATGGGTGACGACCTGCATGTCACGCTTGCCGACTTTTTCCACCGTACCCACCGGCAGGCCGGTGAAGGTTGGCGAATCGAAGGCGCCGATGTCGATCTTGCGATCAGTGACGAAATAATCGGTGCTGCCACGGTGGAAGGTCTTTTCCGGATCGGGCAGGAAAAAATGCACAGTACGGCCGCTGGAAGCGCGTGCCAGGTCCGGGCGGTCTTCAAGCACGTCGTCGAGGCGCTGGCGGTAATAGGCAGTGATGTTTTTCACATAGCCCATGTCCTTGTAGCGACCTTCGATCTTGAACGAACGCACGCCGGCCTCGACCAGTGCGCGGATGTTGGCGCTCTGGTTGTTGTCTTTCATCGACAGCAGGTGTTTTTCGTAGGCGATCACGCCACCCTTTTCATCCTTGAGGGTGTAGGGCAAGCGGCAGGCCTGGGAGCAGTCGCCACGGTTGGCGCTGCGGCCGGTTTGCGCGTGAGAGATGTTGCACTGGCCGGAGAAGGCCACGCACAGCGCGCCGTGGATGAAGAACTCGATGGCGGCATCGGTTTCATCGGCGATGGCGCGGATTTCTTTCAGGTTCAGCTCGCGGGCCAACACCAACTGGGAGAAACCGGCCTGATCGAGGAACTTCGCTCGCTCGAGGGTGCGGATGTCGGTCTGGGTCGAGGCGTGCAGCTCGATCGGCGGAATGTCCAGCGCCATCACGCCCAGATCCTGGACGATCAGCGCATCGACGCCAGCGTCATACAACTGATGGATCAGCTTGCGCGCCGGCTCCAGTTCGTTGTCGTGCAGGATGGTATTGATGGTGGTGAAAATACGCGCGTGGTAACGGCGGGCGAACTCGACCAATTCGGCGATTTCGCTGACTTCGTTGCAGGCGTTGTGGCGTGCGCCGAAGCTCGGGCCGCCGATGTACACGGCGTCAGCGCCATGCAGGATGGCCTCGCGGGCAATGGCGACATCGCGGGCAGGGCTGAGCAATTCCAGGTGATGCTTGGGCAAGGACATAGTTTTTTTAGTCAGGCGGTCACGGGCAAGGGGCGCATTGTACCTGTGAAACACCCAGGCGGCACCAGCGTGCCGGTATCAGGTACGAAGGACCTAGCACAATACGAGGCAATGCATAACTGTAAAGTCTGTCAGTTGTCCGTCCGCGTCCAAAGCGTGAACATCAGGTGGGAGCGGGAAAGTCGCTCTGGCCTATATCACGCAAGACATTGGAGATTAATATCATGAACGGTAACAACGCCTTCGCGACGATTGGTATCTCGGATTTCGCCTCGTTTAAATCGCGTCCGCAGAAGAAGGCCGAGGTGTATTACAAAGCGGTCGTTTCACCCAATCATCCGGGCATTGGCAAGCCAATATTCTCCGCTACTCGGCATCTTTATTTCGGCACAAAGGAAACGTTCAGCGTTATTGGTCAATATTTTACGGACGAGGTGGGTGAGATTATTTCATTTGTGATAGATCGCTCCCTTACGGACGGTACGCATGAAGTTGGCGGGTTCGGAAGTTCCGTGGCGGGAGTGATGACTATGTCGCATGAAATTTTATATGCGAAAACAGGAACGATAGAGTTTGCGCGCAAACACGAAGAAGGTACCGATTCGATTACGGCAACATTCAATTTTGAAGTCGAGCACCGCGGGCAAACATACCGGGTATCAGAAGGTAAACTGTTTGTTGTAGCTAGCGGTCCACTTTGAGTTTTGTGAATAGACCGTTGACGCTAATTCGCTCAACGGGCGAGCCAGCGCTTGCCAAACGGCCCCGTCCTGGTGGCTGCTGTGTTTGGCGCGCGCCCTTGAGTATTTTCACTGCGTATGTCGCACCTCGGAATCGTGGAGGTAGCCTACGCAGTATTTCCGCAAATCAGCCTTTCGCCGCCATCGCCGTCACTTCCACACGCATCCCTTCAACCGCCAGCGAGGCCACGCCTACCGCCGCCCGCACCGGCCAAGGCTTGGCGAAATAGCGTTTGTACACTTCATTGAAAGCCCCGCGATCGCCCATGTCGGTCAGGTAAATCGTCAGGTGCAGCACCCGGTCCATCGAACTGCCAGCACGTTCCAAGGCGACTTTCAGCGCTTGCAGGGTGCACTCGCTCTGCTCGGTGATGCCGCCGAGTTCCAGGCTGCCATCGGCGCGGGTTGGAATCTGCGTGGAAATCATGATGCCGCCGAAGGTGGCAACGTCGGAAGAAATCGAATCGGTGTCGGGATCCGGCGTGAAGATGATGTCTTGATTGGCCATGGGCATCTCTTGTTTGAGTGAATGAAGATTGCGGCAGTTTACAGATTCCCTCCGGCCATGGCCCGCGCGCGTTCAGACAGGCAAAGTCGCTTCTTCTGCGGCAATTGCCGCAAGCACACTGGGCCGCGCGCCGATGCGTTGCGTGTACGACGCCAGAGCTGGCCATTCGCTGATGTCGATGCTGAACGTCGGTAGCCAGTTCAGGACCGTGAACAGGTAGGCATCGGCAACGCCGAAGCCGCCCATCAGATAGTCCCGATCCGTCAGGGTGCCCTCAAGGTAATCCAGCCGTTTGAACAGTTTTTGCCGAAAAATCGCTTTGACCGGTTCGGGGATTTCCGCGCTGAACAATGGCGCGCTGGCGGCATGAATCTCAGAGCTGATGAAGTTCAGGTGTTCCTGCAAACGTGCGCGCTGCCACGTACCTGCGGCAGGTGCCAAGTCGCTCCCGGGGACTTGATCGGCGAGAAACTGCAGGATCGCCGGGCCTTCAGTGAGCACTTCGCCGTTATCCAGTTGCAGCGCGGCCACGTAGCCTTTCGGATTGATCTCGCGGAAGTCACGGCCGTCAGCCGTGCGCTTGGTCTGGTTGTTGACGCGGATCATTTCGAACGGCAAGCCGAGTTCGCGCAGGACGATATGCGGGGCGAGCGAACAGGTCATCGGTGCAAAGTAAAGTTTCATGGCATGTCCCTTGAAAGTGGAGGCGCCACGATCCACTGCGGGCAAAACTTCCGCAAAGGTCATTTGCAGTGCTAGCGTATGACAAATTCTCATGCGCTCCTTAGCCTTATGACTGCCAGACTTCCCTCCCTCAACGGCCTGCGCGCGTTCGAAGCGGCGGCTCGACATATGAGCTTTACCACCGCTGCGACCGAGTTGAACGTCACGCAGACAGCAATCAGTCACCAGATCAGGCGCCTCGAAGCCGAGTTGGGCTTGGCATTGTTCCTGCGCCTCAAGGATGGCCTGGCGCTTAGCGAAGACGGGCAGGCCTACCTGCCGGGGGTGCGTTCTGCATTTCAAGCGTTGCGCCATTCGACGCAACAATTACTCGAGTCGCGCGGGTCCAGCGTATTGACCATCAGCACGCTGGTCTCGGTTGCTTCGAAATGGCTTTTGCCGCGTCTTCCGGCATTTCAGCAGGCGTTCCCGGACATCGATGTGCGCATCAGTGCGACCACCGATCTGGTGGATTTTCGCCGAGGAGGCATAGACGCCGCGATTCGCTACGGACGGGGCGACTGGAAAGGCTTGCGCGCGGACTTTCTCATGGCCGATGAGGTATTTCCCGTGTGCAGTCCAGCAGTGGCGACGACATTGCACACTCCGGAAAATCTGGCCAGTCACACCCTTGTACAAGTTAGCGGCCTCACCGCCAGCGACTGGCAGGCCTGGCTCAGCGCCGCCGACCAGCCTGCGCAGTTGGCCGACGGCGGGAAGCTGACCTTCGATCTGGCGATGATGGCGGTGCAGGCGGCAATTGACGGGCAGGGCGTGTGCATCGGTCGTTCGACTTATGTAAACGACGATCTGCGTGCGGGCCGATTGGTCGCACCGTTCGACCTGCGCCTGCAGGATGATCTCGGTTTCTATTTGGTTACACCCCATGAAACCGCTGAATCGCCAAAGATCAGCGCTTTCAGAGAATGGCTTGTGGCGGTGGCCAGCGACACGTTTGTATAAGCATGTATCAACCCCCAGCCGATACACACGGCAACACCAAACTGCGCCTTCGAGACACATCCGCCCTACATGCCGAGCCCAAAGTAGCCCTCACACCAACACTACGCTCAAGAGGGCATCACCATGTACCGTTCACTGTTTCTGGCTTCTGCCGTTGTCTTCGCCTCCCTGACCGGCTTCGCCCATGCGGCGGATGCGCCAGCAACCAGCTGGCAGAAAGGTCTGAGCCGCACCGATCTGGTTCGTCAGGATCTCGGCGCTGACAATCGCGAAGTGATTCAGGCGCGTATCGATTTCGACGCTGGCGTCACTTCACCTCGGCATGCTCATCCCGGCGTGGAAGTCGCCTATGTCATCAGCGGCACGTTCGAGTATCAGCTCGAAGGGCGGGCGCCGGTGATACTCAAGGCCGGCGATTCGTTGTTCATTCCGGCGGGCGTTGCGCATGTGGCCAAAAACGTTGGCAACGAGAAAGGCGTCGAACTGGCCACTTACGTCGTCCCGAAAGGCGAACCGCTACTGATCCTCAAGCCATGAGGCGCCAGTCCGCTATTTCGAGCGCGGCTTGCTCATCGCGCGCTTGATGCGCATCCAGTCCTGATAGGCCGCCGTTCGTTTGGCGTCGGCCATAGCCTTGGCTTCGCTGAAACGGGCCCAGGCTTCAGGATTGTCCGTGTCGTTCTCGATGATCCTGTAAGCCGCTTCTTCGAGCAGATCGGCCTCGCGGAACATCGCGGTATTTTCCGCCATCTCGTCATCCCACGAGCGGCCGAAACCGAATTTCAATGTGCGTTCTGTCATTTCACGTGATCCTCCTCCCAGACCAAAGGTACTGATTCTCGCCATTGCACCTCGGTCACGCCAAAGCGTTCCGCCATCGGCTTGGAAAAACGTTTCAACGGAGGTCGGCCGGGGCGGGGGATGGGCGCGATACCCGCGTCACAACTTGCCCACTGCCACGCTTCGGCATTGTTCATGGTTTTTGTGCGAATGACGAATGACCTGGGCTTCCCGTGAAGCAGGTAATCAATCACGTACAAATCCTCTCCGCTCATACATTTCCTCCGGCTGTTAAGAAGAGGGATATCTGGCGAAATGAATAATTCAGAGAAATTGAAACGGGCGTGATGACCGGCTGGTTGGGCGCTTTGCAGGCCTGTACGGCAGATCGATTCTGTACAAGTTCGTCTGGAATTTTTGGCTGAATTGACGCCTGTTAAGACAGGAACGCGCCCGCTACGACGCGTTATCAAGTGGGACGATTCAGGAGTAGATGCACGAGCAGACAAAGTCCGCGTGAACCTCGGTGTCTTCAATCGCCGTAATAAGGCCTGAATGCATGGCTTCTTCAGGATTGATGATGCGCGGCGCTGCTGTCAGATATTTCTCTGTCTCCAGCGCATTTTTTCCGTTGCTCGTACGCTCGGCGACAATCTGGGCGTAGAGGTGCAAGTCGTAATCCAGGCTCATGGCGTATTCCGACATGCGCGAGTGATCGACCGAACCTTGCAGGTGCCAATGAAATGGGTGAAACAGAAACTTGCTGTGGGTACAGGCGGTGCGGCGCTGGCCGGCCAGAAAGACAATGTTGCCCATCGATTCGACCGTTCCCAAATTGTGGGTGTGTACCGGAATAGGCAGGGCCAACAGGAAGTTGTACATCGTGAAACCGTAACTGCATTCGCCGCCCATGGTGGCGATGTTGACGATCAGTCGCGGTGCATCTTCCTTTACGGCGAGCGAGGCTTTATCGATCAATTGGCCGCACGTCGAGGCATTGATCGGGCCGGTGAAGTTGATGACATGAACAGGCATGGCGATTCCCTCGGCTGGTCAGGACTCCTAAGCAATAGCTGTAATTTCGCTTGAATGAAAGTGGGCAGGGGAGCCGCGCTCCCCTGCACCCGACGCATCAACTGTTGCGCCCGCCACCATGGCTGTTTTGACCACCTTTCTGTCCAGCTTCAGAGGCTTTTTCCCGATCGTTGGCAAAGTTGCCGCCGCTGCTCTGGCCGCCCTTGCTGCCAGCTTCAGAGGCTTTTTCCCGATCGTTGGCAAAGTTGCCGCCGCTGCTCTGGCCGCCCTTGCTGCCAGCTTCAGAGGCTTTTTCCCGATCGTTAGCAAAATTGCCACCGCTGTTCTGGCCACCTTTGCTCCCGGCTTCGGAGGCGCGCTCAGGATCATTCTTGAAGTTGCCGCCACTGTTCTGGCCGCCTTTACTGCCGATTTCCTGATAGAACTCTTTATCGTGCGAAGCCGAAGTGGCATCACCACCTTTCTTGCCTGCTTCGTTAACCGACATGCTGCCTTGTTGTTTATCTTGTGCCATTTCAAACTTCCTCATTTTCTCTATATAGGCACTCGGCGAATCAAGGATGCACAAACTACGTGCCGTCGTTGTTCGCGAAATGCTCATAAAGTTTACTGATGTCGTTTGCTTTAGTTGGTCTGGCTTGTCTTGTGATTACAAGTTAGACCTTTGTGCTAAGAGGAGCGCTCATAAGTCGGCGTTGTATCCGGTGTCCGGGAGTTTTCAGAATTTACTGCAAGTTCCCGGCGTTCATAACATTCCTGCTGAACACTTTCCCGGTGCCTTGGACTGATTTGCTGTCGTTCGACACAAGGTGACACCGACGGACTGTCCGACCTGGTCACGTGCGAACTGCGCGCTGCTTCGGGATACACTTCCGCTCCCTTGTTTCGTTGCACTTCGCCTCGTGCAAAAGCCGGTACCGTTCTCATGATTACGCTCCATCAGCTGATTTCAAAGGGCAGCGAGGCTGCCCTTGTACCGCTTGCTCAGGACTTGCGACCGCCGCCGTGGCTGTTCTGCCCGCCTTTGCGGCCAGCCTCGGATGCTTTTTCACGATCATTGGCAAAGTTGCCGCCCGACGACTGACCGCCTTTCTTGCCGGCCTCAGATGCCTTTTCACGATCGTTTGCGAAGTTACCTGGATTTTTATTTCCTGTGGTCATGATAGCTCTCCGATATCAATTAACGTTTCGCTAGTTATGTCCGTTGTCGCACCGGACATCTACTCCGATTACGAGCCGGCGAAAAATGTTTTGAAAATTTTTCCTCAGGCCGATGAACGGTAACTTTGTGATGAAACTTATACAGCCTGCTGTTTTCTGCGTCGCTTCGTATAACTTTTCGAGTTGCTGGTTGATGTGCAAAAGAGGTTGGAGTTTGTTACCGCTTCGCTTCGGAATTCTGACCATTTGTCGGTGCGAAGTTGAACTGTAATCGGCTGAAACTAGAGTCTGTTAAGTGTATGTATATAACTATTCTGAGGACATTGAGATGACCAATCATCACAAGGATCAACCGTTCGCTGAAGACCCACAGAAAATCAAGGAAGCCGGCAAGAAAGGCGAGAGTCCAGTCAACGTGAAAGTTGATCGGGCCGAGAAGGCACGCGTCGGCGGGCAGCACAGCCATGGAGGCGGCCGTACCGGCAAGGGCGACTGAGTCGGTCGGAAAAGTACCAATCGGCGTCCTCTCTGCGCCGATGCAGAGAGGACTGCTACGCGGAGGCCTATCTGAACCGTGGCAACGGCCGGTCGATCGGTTTGAGCGTCGAGAGCGTATCGCGAATCAGCGGCGCATCCTTTTCAATGTCGTGCAGCCGGTCGCGAATGCGCAAAGCTGTCGGATGCCCGCCCTGATGATCGACCCAGTCGGCAATCTCTTTGCAGGCGGCTGCGAGGCGCGCCTGGCGGGCGTCGAGCAGGGTGAGGAGGGTGGTGATGGACTCTTTTTCGGACATGAAACACCTCCGTTCGCTGAAACGGCTGAGTTGCAACAAAAAGTCCGCGTGGCGCGAACCTTCAGATCAACTATAGAAGACCTGTGTGATCGTGCAAAAAATACCCAGTTCAACTCGTCGGCAAACCTTTGTAGGAGCGAGCGTTACGCTGGAGATCAAGACGCCTCGCTTACCTCACACATCCGCTCGAGAAACATCGCCAAGGCTACTTCCTCGGCGCGCAGGCCTTTGCGCACGCGCGGACGGGGCAGTTCGGCGAGGGCGCCGAGCATGAAATGTTCGACCACTGCGGGGTGGATGTAGCACTTGCGGCACACCGCCGGCGTGTTGCCCAGCTGTTTGGCGACGTTCTTCACCGCTTCTACCACATGGCGCTTGGCTTCGGTTTCCGACTCATGCTGCAACTCGCGCAGCACCGACAACGCCAGGGCGCTGCCCGCCCAGGTGCGATAGTCCTTGGCGGTGAACGCCGCGCCGGTGAGCTTTTGCAGATAGGCATTGACGTCGGAGGAGGTGACGGTGTGCCGTTCGCCATTTTCATCAAGATACTGAAACAGGTTTTGCCCGGGAATTTCCAGACAGCGCTTGATGATTCGCGCCAGGCGGCGGTCCTTAACGGTGATCTGATGCTCGATGCCGCTCTTGCCACGGAACTGGAACAGGATCGCGCTGCCGTTGACCTCGACATGCCGACTGCGCAACGTGGTCAAACCGTAAGAGCGATTGTCCCGTGCGTATTGGGTATTGCCGACGCGGATCAGCGTGGCGTCGAGCAAGGTAATCACCGTGGCCATGACCTTGTCGCGGCTGAAGCCCGGCTCATCGAGCAGCGCCTCGAGCTTGCGCCGCAGTTTGGGCAGGGCCATGCCGAAGTCGCGCAGGCGCGAGTATTTGTCGGCGTCGCGCACTTCGCGCCAGCGCGCGTGGTAACGGTATTGCTTGCGCCCGCGCGCATCGCGGCCGGTGGCTTGCAGATGGCCGCACGGATCAGCGCAGATCCACACATCGGTGTAGGCCGGTGGTACCGCGAGGGCGTTGATGCGTTTGATTTCGTCCGGGTCGGTGATGCGCTGGCCCGATGGTTCGAAATAGACGAACTTGCCGCGCAGTTTTTTCCGGGTGATACCAGGCTGAGTGTCATCGACATAATGCAGATCGGCGGGCAGAGCATCTGTCAGCACGGTATCGGGCATGGCGGTTTCCTTCGGTCATACGGCAGTCTGTAACTGATTGACCGCAGGCGCCGGCCGTCGTGCCGAATGATTTACGCGAGCACCGCCACCGCCTTGATCTGCGCCCACAGCCGCTGGCCCGGATGCACGCCCAGTTGATCACGCGAGAAGCGGGTGATCCGCGCCAGCAGCGGCGTGCCCCCGGCATCGAGGCGGATCAGCACATGGGCACTGTTGTCAGCGGCCTGTTCGCTGACGACCGTAACGGGCAGACGATTGAGAATGCTGCTGGCTGCATCGTTGTTCAGCGCCAGGCTGATGTCGCGCGCGTGCACTTTGCAGCGCAGGGCCTGGCCCACGGCCATCGGCGCATGGGTGACGCGAATGTTCATTGCAGTGGCCGGCAGTTGCAGGCTGAGCAATTGATAGGTGGCGTCGTAGGCGCTGACCTGGCCTTCGATGATTACCCCGGCGTCATCGCCCATTGCCAAGGGCAGATCCAGGCGTGCGAGGGTCTCGCCGATCGGGCCGCTGGCGAGGGCTTTGCCATCACGGAGCAATACCAAATGATCGGCCAGACGTGCGACTTCATCCTGCGCATGGCTGACGTACAACAGCGGAATATCCAGTTCGTCGTGCAGGCGTTGCAGGTATGGGAGGATTTCGCTCTTGCGCCGGCTGTCGAGAGCCGCCAGCGGTTCGTCCATCAGCAACAGTTTCGGGCTGGTCAGCAGGGCGCGGGCGATGCCGACGCGCTGTCGTTCGCCGCCGGACAGATGCTGTGGATGACGCTCGAGCAAATGGCTGATACCGAGGAGTTCTGTGGCCTGGTTCATATCGACCCGGCGTTGCGACCTGGCGATGCGTTTGAGACCAAACTCCAGATTGGCCAGCACCGAAAGATGCGGGAACAGGCTGGCTTCCTGAAACACATAGCCAAGCGCACGCTTGTGCGGCGGGACGAAAATGCCCTTGGCACTGTCCTGCCAGATCTCGTCGTTGATCTGCACAAAACCCTCCTCGGCGCGCTCCAGCCCGGCGATGCAGCGCAGACAGGTGGTTTTGCCCGAGCCGGAATCACCAAACAGCGCGGTGACGCCGCGGCCCGGCACTTGCAGATCGACATCCAGTTCAAACCCCGGATAAGTGCGTTTCAGGCGTACATCAATCATCGATCAGCTCCAGCCTGCGCGGGTCTTGCGGCTGGAGTACAGCGCCAGCAACACCAGAAACGAAAACACCAGCATCGCCGCAGACAGCCAGTGCGCCTGGGCATATTCCAGCGCTTCGACATGGTCGTAAATCTGCACCGAGACCACGCGGGTCTTGTCGGGGATGTTGCCGCCGATCATCAGCACCACGCCGAATTCACCCACGGTGTGGGCGAAGCCGAGGATCGCTGCGGTGATGAAGCCGGGGCGCGCCAGTGGCAGGATCACGCTGAAGAACGTGTCCCAGGGATTGGCGCGCAAGGTCGCCGCGACTTCGAGCGGGCGGGTGCCAATTGCCGAGAAAGCGTTTTGCAGCGGTTGCACCACGAACGGCATGGAGTAGATCACCGAACCGATGACCAGCCCGGTGAAACTGAACGTCAACGTGCCCAGCCCCAGCCATTGAGTGAACTGACCGAGAAAACCGTGCGGCCCCAGTGCCAGCAGCAGATAAAAACCGATCACCGTCGGCGGCAGCACCAGCGGCAGGGCAACGATGGCGCCGATCGGCCCGCGCAACCACGACGAGGTGCGCGATAGCCACAGCGCGATCGGCGTGCCGATCACCAGCAGGATCGCAGTGGTCAGTGACGCCAGTTTCAGGGTCAGCCAGATCGCGGCGAAGTCGGCACTGGTCAGTGACATTTACAGTTCATATCCGAAGGATTTGATCACCGCAGCGGCTTTCGGACCTTTGAGGTAATCGACCAGCGCCTTGGCAGCAGCGCTGTCCTTACCATTGTTCAAAATCACCGCGTCCTGTTTGATCGGATCATGCAGGATGGCCGGAACAATCCATGCCGAGCCGCTGCTGACCTTGCCGTTCTTATAGATTTGCGACAGGGCGACGAAGCCCAGTTCGGCGTTGCCGGTGGAGACAAACTGGTAGGCCTGCGTGATGTTCTGGCCTTCGACGATTTTGCTTTTCGTGGCTTCGCTCAACTGGAGTTTTTCCAGCACCTGGGTGGCGGCGAGACCGTATGGCGCGGCTTTTGGATTGGCGATCGCAAGGTGTTGGTATTGGTTGGTTTTCAACACTTTGCCCTGCGCATCTACGTAGCCTTCTTTCGCTGACCACAGCGCTAGCGTGCCGATGGCGTAGGTGAAGCGCGAACCTTTGACGGTTTCGCCTTCCTGCTCAAGCTTTGCCGGGGTCGCGTCGTCAGCAGCGAGAAACACTTGGAACGGTGCGCCATTCTTGATCTGGGTGTAGAACTGGCCAGTGGCGCCGTAAGCGGCGACCAGTTTGTGGCCGGTGTCTTTTTCGAAGTCGGCAGCGATCGCCTGGATTGGCGCGGTGAAGTTGGCGGCGACCGCCACTTGCACTTCGTCAGCCTGCGCGGCGCCCATGCTGAACATTGCGAGGAGTGAAGCGAAGCAGGCAGGGGCGAGGCGTGTGGCAGCAAGTGTCATGTAAAGGCTCCGTGATCGGCGGTAAATGCTTTGCTTTGGATAACGCCGATACACGGGCGCAATCGCTGTATACGGAAATATATAGCGATACGCCGCCAAGTGGCGAGGGAATAAATCCGCTCGCCGCGTAAATTCAATGACGGTTGAGTTTTGCCAAGGCGCCTTCGGCGAGTTGCCGGGTCAGTTCAGCGCTGCCGATATCCTTGCCGAGCGTAAGCGCCTGTCCGGCCCAGAGGTTGGCAAAGTCGGCGTCATCCTTGGCCCGCAGCGGCATCAGGGCACCGCCAGCCAACGGGAAGGCCGGCGCCTGCGCTGACATCGGGCCGAGTTCACGCATCGCCCGATTGACAATGCCCCGCGCCGGACGTCCGGTAAAAATGTTGGTGATGGCGGTCTGGCTTTCCTTGGCGGTGCGCAGGGCCTTGTGGTGTGAGGCGCTGACTTTGGCTTCCGGCGTGAACAGGTACGCCGTGCCGACTTGCACCGCCGAGGCGCCGAGCATCAACGCCGCTGCAACACCCCGCGCATCGCTGATCGCACCCGCCGCGATCACCGGCACTTTCACCGCGTCGACCACCTGCGGCACCAGGGCGAAGGTGCCGACCTGGGTGCTCAGATCATCGCTGAGAAACATCCCGCGATGGCCACCGGCCTCATAACCCATGGCGATGATCGCATCGCAGCCGTGTTGCTCCAGCCAGATCGCTTCTTCGACCGTAGTCGCAGACGAAAGGATTTTCGCCCCGGTCGCCTTGACCCGATCGAGCAGATTTTTCTCCGGCAGCCCGAAATGAAAACTCACCACTTCGGGACGGAATTCTTCGAGCACGGCACACGCGGCCTCGTCAAACGGTGCGCGATTGGACACCGGCGTCGGCGCCTCGAAATCGGCACCGAGTTCGCGGTAGTAAGGTTCGAGCAGATTTTTCCAGTCCCGGGCTCGCTGTTCATCTGGCGCCGGTGGCTGGTGGCAGAAGAAATTGACGTTGAACGGCTTGGTGGTGTGCTGGCGAATCGTCTTCAGTTCTTCGCGCAGTTGCTCGCTGCTCAGCATCGCTGCCGGCATTGAACCGAGGCCGCCAGCATTGCACACGGCAATCACCATCGAAGAGTTGGTCGCCCCGGCCATCGGGCCCTGGATGATCGGCAGTTCGATCCCGAGAAGATCAAGGATGCGGGTGTCTGGCCACTGGCTCATAAAGCAATTCTCCGAACGATGAAACGGGCAGGGACGGCACGCGGTTTTTAACAGCAAAACCGGATGCGGGGCCAGTCTGAAATTCTGAACATTACGTGCAGTTTTTCAGCGTCGGTGCGGGTGGCTTGGCGAAAGTCGAGTGTGGCAATGTGTTGCGATGTGCTATTTCAAGGCATGCTTGTTTCAAATCATTTTCGAGAGGCCGTCATGTTCAACGCCATCCTGATCGACAAAGACGACAGCGGTTATCGCGCCAATCTTCAGCAAATCGATGAGCAGCAACTGCCCGAAGGCAATGTCAGCGTGAACGTCGCGTACAGCACCCTGAATTTCAAAGACGGCCTGGCGATCACCGGCAGCAGCCCGGTAGTACGCAAGTTTCCCATGGTGCCGGGGATCGATCTGGCGGGGACTGTCGAGTCCAGTTCCCATGCTGATTTCAAGGCGGGCGATCGGGTGCTGCTCAACGGTTGGGGCGTCGGTGAAAGCCACTGGGGCGGACTGGCGCAAAAGGCCCGGCTCAACGGTGACTGGCTGATTCCACTGCCCGAAGCTTTCACCCCGGCGCAAGCCATGGCCATCGGCACCGCCGGCTACACGGCGATGCTGTGCATTCTGGCGCTGGAGCGCCATGGCGTGACGCCGGATCACGGTGAAGTGTTGGTCACTGGCGCCAACGGCGGGGTCGGCAGCTTTGCCATCGCCTTGCTCAGCAAGTTGGGATACCGCGTGGTGGCATCCACCGGCCGCGTGTCCGAGCATGAATATCTGGAGCAATTGGGCGCTGCCGAAATCATCGATCGCGCCACCTTGTCCGAACCGGGCAAGCCATTGGCGAAGGAGCGTTGGGCGGCGGTGGTCGATTCGGTCGGCAGCCATACTTTGGCCAACGCTTGCGCCAGCACGCGTTCGGAAGGCGTGGTTGCGGCATGCGGGTTGGCGCAAGGCATGGACTTTCCGGCCTCGGTAGCGCCGTTCATTCTGCGCGGCGTGACGCTGGCTGGAATCAACAGCGTGACCCAGCCCAAGGCGCGCCGTATCGAGGCCTGGGGCCGGCTGGCCAAGGATCTGGATATCTCATTACTGCAATTGATCAGTCAGGAAATCAGTTTGAGTGAAGCCCTTGAGGCTGCGCCCAAACTGCTCGCCGGGCAACTGCGGGGCAGGGTGGTGGTCGACGTCAATCGTTGAGTTCGCGCTCAAGCAGTTGGCGTTTGCGCTCGACGCCCCAGCGGTAGCCGGAAAGGTTGCCATCGCTGCGTACCACGCGGTGGCAGGGAATCGCCACCGCCAGGCGGTTGGCCCCGCAAGCCTGGGCCACGGCACGCATCGAAGTCGGCGCGCCAATGCGTTGCGCGATTTCGGCATAACTGGCGGTGCGGCCTGCGGGAATCTCCCGCAGCGCCTGCCAGACGCGCTCCTGAAACGCCGTGCCGCGTATATCCAGCGGCAAGTTCAGGCCCGTCGCGGGCGCTTCGACAAAGCCGACGACGCTGGCGATCAACTGTTCAAATTCGTGGTCGGCGCCGATCAGGTTGGCGTTGCGAAACTGATCCTGCAGGTTGCAGACCAGTTGATGCGGATCGTCGCCGAGCAGAATCGCGCAGATCCCACGGTCGCTTTGCGCCACCAGAATCGCCCCAAGCGAGCATTGGCCAACGGCAAAGCGGATGTCGTTGTTCTGCCCGGCGGCGCGGTAATCGGTGGGTGTCATGCCGAGCAGTTGATCGGCTGATTCGTAGAAACGGCTGTTGGAATTGAATCCGGCGTCATACAGCGCGTCGGTCACCGAGCCGCCGTCGGCCAGGCGCGCACGCAGCTTGCGTGAACGATGCGCCATGGCGTAAGCCTTGGGCGTCAGGCCGGTCGCGGCTTTGAATACTCGATGAAAATGGAAAGGGCTAAGGCCTGCGCCGGCGGCGAGGCTGTCGAGCGCGGGCAATGTCTCGGACGCTTCGATCTGCCGGCAGGCCGCTGCGATGATCGCCGCGTGCTGCGCGTCATTCTGGTCCTTGCTGGCGCGTTTGCTTGCCCGGTATCCCGCTGCTTCGGCCATTTCGGCTGTTTCGAAAAATATGACGTTCTGCGGTTTCGGCAAACGCGCAAGGCTGCTCGGTCGGCAATAAACGCCGGTGGTTTTTACTGCGTAGACAAACTGCCCGTCCGCACGCGGATCGCGCGCCACCACGGCGGCCCAGCGTGGATCGTCTTCAGTTCTGATCGTCTTCGAAAGCGTGTCCATGAGAGGGAATCCGTTGACCTGTTTGAGTCAGGTTAACCAGCATCGTAACCCGCGACACTCCGCGCCTTGCGGTCAAACTTTTACTGATCGCCAGCAACGCGGAAGGTGATGTTGATGCGCCGTTCGCCCAAGAGCGGGTGATGGCCGGGTTTGATTGGCAGCACGCCGTGATAGCGCAGACGGTCCACGCCGCCCCAGACCACCATGTCGCCATGCAGCAGCGGGATGCGCCGGGTTTTATCGCTGCGTTCGAAACCGCCGAACAGAAACATTGCCGGCAACCCCAGCGACAACGAAACGATGGGCGCGGCATAGCCCTTTTCGTCCTTGTCCTGATGCAGCGACATCTTGGCGCCGGGGACGTATTGGTTGATCAGGCAGGAGTCGGCCTGAAAACCCGGGAAGCCGGCGCGTTTCGCCGCCTCGTGGGCCAAATCGGCAAACACCGCCGGCATCGATGGCCACGGCAAGCCGCTGAGAGGATCGACGCTGGAATAGCGGTAACCGCTGCGATCAGTGATCCAGCCCAACTGCCCGCAGCTGCTGGTGCCAACCGACATGCTGAAACCGCCGGGCGTGACCATGTGGCGTAGCGGGGCGGCGGCAAGAATGGCTTCGAGCTCGGTCAGCAGTTGCTCGACCTGCGGCAAGGCGAATCCGCGCAGCACCCACGATTGTGCGCCGATCTGCTCGGCGCGGGCTTGCTGTACGGGTTCGTTGTCGGCGAACAGGTCAAACGTGGTCGGTTGCATGATTCGGTTACAGCGCTTTGCTGACCTTGATGTCACTGAGTTCTTCGTCAGCGTGCATTTTCTTCAGCGCCGCTTTCGCTTCCTCGTCAGTGCCGGTTTCCAGTTCAGCGAATTCGAAACGCTGTTCACCGTCCAGTTTGTACTTGATCACGTATTTGGTTTTTTGCGCCACGGTCATGTTTCCCTTTCAGAATAGGCTGTGCGTCTCAGCTCAGTTTAGTGCTGGAGCGACGGATGATCTTGATCGAGTGGGTCAGCGTCGGCTTGCGAGTCACGCTGATTGCGCGGCGGTTGACGGTGTCGATGGTGATGTTCCAGAAGCCGGTGCTCGGTGCGGTGATGCGTGCCGGAAACGTGTCGAACGCGCCACCGTGGTAAGTGTGACGGCCGCCGTTTTTGAAGCTGCGGAAGTTGGCGTCGTTCATCAAACGGATGTTGCACATCTGCGAGCATTGGATGACGACGATGTCGTCTTCGTTGAGGTGCTCGCGCTGGTGAATGAATTTCATGGGCGCCTCCAGAAGGGCTTTTTCTACTAAATCAAAACGATAGCTTGTCGATGGGCGCAGTTTATCAGCCCGCACGGGTTATTATCTGGCCGTCGGGCGTTGCTTTGACAAATTTTGAACAGAACTTCGCCATGGCAGGCGGGTTAAATGCACAAGGCCCCGGAGAAAAGCGGCATTTGTGCTGTCGGACGGTCTTTAACGGAGGATTCATATGAAGTGGGGTGTGGTGTGTGTGCCGTTGATTCTGGCGATGGCCGGTTGTGCAAATGTTTCCGAAATCAATGAAACACTGCCAACCATGAGCGTGATCTCCGGCAAAAAGCCCCAGGAGTATGCGCAATGCCTGACCGACAAGCTCGCTGACAGTCGCGGCGCGTTGCAGGTGCAGCCGCAGAAGGACGGAGTACGAGTCATCGTCCCGGGCAAGCTTTCTTCAGGCCCGGCAGCCGTGTTTGATATCGAAGATCGCGCCGGCGGCAGCAGCATCAAGCTGCATGAGCGCATGTCCAACGTGCCGGTTCGCCCTCGCGATGTACAGAAAGCCGCGAACGCCTGTATTTCCGGCTGATAGACTAGCGAACATCAGCACCCGATGCCGTCACAGTCCTGCTGTGGCGGCATTGTCATTTATGGAGTCGCGATGAAGCGAGAGCACGTGCGGGAGCGCCACGCAGAGGGCCTTATCTCTGCCACCCATGTCATCCAGAACCCGGCGAATCCCGGTGAATGGATCGTGTTTTTCAAGAAGAGTGCAGGTCGCAGCTACTTTTTGGTGGATGACAATGACGAAGTCGAGTCCTTCAATCGGCTCGATGATCTGATCGAGGTCGTCCGTGGCCTCGGGATCAAGTTCGCCGAAATCCACATGTAAGGCTTACTTGCAGACGACCACGACGTTGCGGGTCTTGTAATTGCCAACGTCAACGCCCAGGGTTTTGTCATCTTCCTTGGGCGCCGGCGTGCCATCGGTGCCGACGATGCGATAACCGGTGCCAGCGCAGGAGGCATCGGCCTTTTCGTAGCACATGGCCCAGGAGTTGGCTTCGCCGGAACAGTCGATGCTCAGACCCTGTTCGCCATTGTTCAGATAGGTGGGCTGCGAAGTGGCACAGCCGCTCAGTACCAATACCGCGAGAAGCGGCTGCAGTTTGTTCAGGTTCATGGTTGCGTGGTCTTCAAGTGGGGGGACTGCATGCTCTGACAGCGCCGCGATGAAAAGGTTATAGCGATTGGCCACTTGTTTGCCAACAAGGCACAAAAAAGCCCTGCGTTCTGGCAGGGCTTGGCGCAAGTGCTGGCAGGATCAGTCCTGATCTTTGCCACGGCGCTTGGAAGAAGCAGGTGTATCGGTGAACACCGAGGCTACATCCGTCGCCATCTGCTCGCTGTCGAAAGGCCCGGCGATATGTTCGCCATTGGTGGTGGTCAGCGTCCACTTGCCGTCTTTCTTGTCGATCACATACCCGTTGATGATTTTTACCGCAGCCATCTGGTCATTCTCGTTCGGTGGTTCAAAGGCGCCATGATAGCGGCAAATGCTCGCATTGGGGGCTGATAAGCGTATGGTGATCCTGTTTGCCCGGATCTTGAGCTACGCTGACTCCGCCGCTGAAATACCCGGATGGAACTATCCGCGCGAATATTTCTCTATGTTGGCATCGGTTAGCCAGCGCGGGGCATTGTAAGGCGCACGCCGCCTGATTAGACTGCCCCGAAACTCGTACACACAGCCTTTTCAAGGACTTATATGATCAAGAAATGCTTGTTTCCAGCAGCCGGTTACGGCACTCGCTTCCTCCCAGCGACCAAAGCCATGCCTAAAGAAATGCTGCCGGTGGTAAACAAGCCACTGATCCAGTACGGCGTTGAAGAAGCACTGGACGCGGGCCTGACTGAGATTTCCATCGTCACCGGCCGTGGCAAGCGTGCTCTGGAAGACCACTTCGACATCAGTTACGAGCTGGAAAACCAAATCAAGGGCACCGACAAGGAAAAGTACCTGGTCGGCATCCGCAAGCTGTTGGACGAGTGCTCGTTCTCCTACACCCGTCAGACCGAAATGAAAGGTCTGGGCCACGCGATCCTGACTGGCCGCCCGCTGATCGGTGACGAACCGTTCGCCGTGGTCCTGGCGGACGACCTGTGCGTCAACATCGATGGCGACGGCGTGCTGACCCAGATGGTCAAGCTGTACAAGCAGTTCCGCTGCTCGATCGTCGCTATCCAGGAAGTCGATCCGCAGGAAACCAACAAGTACGGCGTAATCGCTGGCGAAATGATCCGCGATGACATCTACCGCGTACACAGCATGGTCGAGAAGCCTAAGCCGGAAGACGCGCCGTCGAACCTGGCGATCATCGGTCGCTACATCCTGACCCCGGACATCTTCGACCTGATCGAACAGACCGAGCCAGGCAAGGGCGGCGAAATCCAGATCACCGACGCCCTGATGAAGCAGGCCCAGAACGGCTGCGTGATGGCCTACAAGTTCAAGGGCAAGCGTTTCGACTGCGGTGGCGCTGAAGGCTACATCGACGCGACCAACTTCTGCTTCGAAAACTTCTACAAGACTGGCAAAGCTTACTGATAGCGTTTGCCTCGTCTGCAAAAGAAAGCCACCTCCGGGTGGCTTTTTCATTTTCCGCCCTTATATGGATGGCAGTGCTTGCCCAATGGATGACTGCGGGTATGCTGATGGCCTGCCGAGGAGATAGAAATGGCCTACGATTTTGACCTTTATGTGATTGGTGCCGGTTCCGGCGGTGTGCGAGCTGCGCGGTTTGCCGCCGGCTTCGGGGCGAAAGTGGCGGTGGCCGAGAGCCGTTACCTGGGTGGCACCTGTGTCAACGTCGGTTGCGTGCCGAAAAAGCTGCTGGTCTACGGCGCGCACTTTGCCGAGGACTTCGAGCAGGCGTCCGGTTTTGGCTGGAACCTGGGCGAGGCCAACTTCGACTGGGCCACGCTGATCGCCAACAAGGATCGCGAGATCAATCGCCTCAACGGCATTTATCGCAATCTGTTGGTCAACAGCGGTGTGACCCTGCACGAGGCGCACGCGAAAATCGTCGGGCCGCACGAGATTGAGGTCAACGGCGAACGCTACACCGCCAAGAATATCCTGATCGCGACTGGCGGCTGGCCGCAGATTCCCGAAATTCCGGGGCACGAGCACGCGATCGGTTCGAACGAGGCGTTCTTCCTCAAAGAGCTGCCCAAGCGTGTGCTGGTGGTGGGTGGCGGTTATATCGCCGTCGAGTTTGCTGGGATTTTCCATGGTCTCGGCGCCAACACCACGCTGCTGTATCGCGGCGATCTGTTCCTGCGTGGTTTCGATGGGTCGGTGCGCAAGCACCTGCAAGAAGAATTGACCAAGCGCGGCCTTGACCTGCAATTCAATGCCGACATCGCTCGCATCGACAAGGAAGCTGACGGCAGCTTGAAGGCGACGCTCAAGGATGGTCGCGTACTCGAAGCCGACTGCGTGTTCTACGCCACCGGCCGGCGTCCGATGCTGGACAATCTGGGCCTGGAAAACACCGATGTGCAACTGGACGACAAAGGCTTCATCAAAGTCAACGACGAGTACCAAACCACCGAGCCGTCGATTCTGGCGCTGGGCGACGTCATTGGTCGCGTGCAGCTGACACCGGTCGCGCTCGCTGAAGGCATGGCCGTGGCGCGGCGTCTGTTCAAGCCGGAGCAATACCGCCCGGTGGACTACAAGATGATTCCGACCGCCGTGTTCAGCCTGCCGAACATCGGCACAGTCGGTTTGAGCGAAGAAGAAGCGCGCGATTGTGGCCGCGAAGTGGTCATTTTCGAAAGTCGCTTCCGGCCGATGAAGCTGACCCTGACTGACTGTCAGGAGAAAACCCTGATGAAGCTGGTAGTCGATGCCAAGACCGACAAGGTGCTTGGCTGCCACATGGTCGGCCCGGACGCTGGCGAGATTGTGCAAGGTCTGGCGATCGCCTTGAAAGCCGGCGCGACCAAGCGCGACTTCGACGACACCATCGGGGTGCACCCGACGGCCGCCGAAGAGTTCGTCACCATGCGTACGCCGGTCAGCGCTTAAGCGTCTTTCGCTTTGGTCGAGTCTGGCGCTGCCGCAACGGCAGCCGCCAGACGCTGACTCTCCTCAAGGCTTGCCTGAGCCTTGAGCAATTCCTTTTCCAGTGACTGATTGAGTTGCGTCTGCTCGTCGACGCTCTGCTTGAGTGCCTGACTTTCCAGCGTCGCGACGCGCAGACGTTCCTGGAGGAGGGTGCGCTCGCTGTCCATGCGCGTCGCCTGCTCGAGCAATTGATCCTGACGCTGATTGCTCTGCTTGAGCTGATCCTGCACCAGATTCAGCTCGCGCTGGGTGCCACGGTTTTCGGTAAGCAGGCGTTCGTTGTCGCGGTGCAACTGTGTGATCTCATCCTGACGCACCAATGCACTCTGCTGGGCTTGACGCAGTTCGGCCTGGATCTGCTGGATTTGCCCTTCGTGGCGGGCCTGTTCCTGCTCGCGCTGTTCCTTGGTGGCGTTACGGTAATGCTCCAGCGCATCGCGGGCGTGCAGGTGTTTTTCTTCCAGCGAGCGGATCTGTTCGTCCTTGTCCTGCAAGCGCAATTCAAAATCGGCCAATGCCTGGTTGAGGCCGGCATTGCGCGTCTGTTCGGTTTGCAGCATCGAGCGGGTGTTGCTCAGCGCTTCAGATTCGCGTTGCAGTGCGGCGCCTTGAATGTCGTGATCGTGCTCGAGTTTTTCCAGCGCCTGGCGAACCTGTTTCAGCTCGGTTTCCAGTGCTTCGCGTTGCTCTTCGAACTGTTCGCGGGCTTGCTCGATGGGCTCCTGCGCCTGTTCTTTCAGGCGCTGGGCGAGGCGAGAGACGAGGGCGGTCAGCTCATCATCGATCGGTTCGGCTGACGCTTCTGCTGGTTGTGCGCCGTCATCCAGTTCTTTCAGGTAGCGATGGATCGTGGTTTTCGAGCCGGTGTTGCCCATTTCAATGCGTACTGCATCGATGCTTGGGTGTTCGCCGCGAGCCAGGATCGCTGTGCGCGCGATTTGCACCAGTGCTTTGGTAATGCCGCCACGGGCCATGTGAACTCCTACGGTTACGTACTGTGGTACATGCCACTAAAGTACGCAGTGTACCATGCTGAAAATATAGGTAAATATTTGAATTAAAACACGCGGGATATACTGGTATTACCCAATGTCAGGCGGCAAAATGCGCATCGGCATGAGTGAGCCCGTACACAAGCGAGAAAACTGCCCATGAGTGACGTCGATCGATATCTGCAAGCCGCCACCCGGGACAACACTCGCCGCAGCTATCGCATGGCTATCGAGCATTTCGAGGTGACGTGGGGCGGATTTCTCCCGGCTACTGCCGACAGCGTTGCGCGCTATCTGGTGGAGCACGCCGGGGTTCTGTCGATCAACACCCTCAAATTGCGCCTGTCGGCGCTGGCGCAGTGGCACAACAGTCAGGGCTTTGCCGATCCGACGAAGGCGCCAGTGGTGCGCAAGGTGTTCAAGGGCATTCGCGCATTGCATCCGGCGCAGGAAAAACAGGCTGAGCCGTTGCAACTGCAGGATCTGCAACGAGTGATCGATTGCTTGGAGCAGGAGGCGCAAACCGCCCGCCAGGATCAGGACCGCCCGACCTTGCTCAAGGCTTATCGGGATCGCGCGCTGATTCTGCTGGGCTTCTGGCGTGGCTTTCGCAGTGACGAGTTGTGCCGCCTGCAGATCGAGCATGTGCAGGCGAGCGCTGGCAAGGGCATCACTTTGTATCTGCCGCGCAGCAAGGGCGACCGGGAAAACCTCGGGCAGACCTACCAGGCCCCGGCGCTGCTCAAGCTGTGCCCAGTGCAGGCCTATATCGATTGGATTACAGAGGCTGCGCTGGTTCGCGGCGCGGTGTTCCGCAGCATTGATCGGTGGGGCAATCTGAGCGAGGAGGGCCTGCACGCCAACAGCATCATTCCGCTGCTGCGCCAGGCGTTGCAGCGCGCCGGGATTGCCGCCGCCAACTACACCAGCCATTCACTGCGGCGTGGCTTTGCCACATGGGCGCATCAAAGCGGCTGGGATCTAAAATCACTGATGAGTTACGTTGGCTGGAAGGACATGAAATCCGCCATGCGCTATGTTGAGGTAAGCCCATTCCAGGGAATGGCTCGGATTATGGATAAGCCGGATCAAGCGTAGAAATCGTTTTCTTCTATTAATACAGTCAGCTAATAGCGAAAACAAATCAGCAGCATCAGGTTTGCCAATGAGCCTTCCGTCGAGTGAGTGGGTAGGATTCACCCATCAACTTCATAACCCCTGACGGAGAGTCATCGATGCCTATCATCAACAGCCAAGTAAAACCGTTCAAAGCTACCGCGTTCAAAAACGGCGACTTCGTTCAAGTCTCGGATGCTGACTTGAAAGGCAAGTGGTCCGTAGTGTTCTTCTACCCAGCCGACTTCACTTTCGTTTGCCCAACCGAGCTGGAAGACCTGGCCGACAACTACGCTGAGTTCAAGAAGCTGGGCGTGGAAATCTACAGCGTTTCGACCGACACCCACTTTGCTCACGCTGCCTGGCACAACACTTCGCCAGCCATCGGCAAAATCGAATACACCATGATCGGCGACCCGACCCACGTCATCTCGCGCAACTTCGACGTGCTGATCGAAGAAGCTGGTCTGGCTGACCGTGGCACCTTCGTGATCAACCCTGAAGGCCAGATCAAAATCGTTGAACTGAACGATGGCGGCGTTGGCCGTGACGCTTCCGAGCTGCTGCGCAAAATCAAGGCTGCTCAGTACGTCGCTGCACACCCAGGCGAAGTTTGCCCGGCCAAGTGGAAAGAAGGCGAGGCCACTCTGGCTCCGTCGCTGGACCTGGTCGGCAAGATCTAAGTCTGTGACATGCGACGCAGGGCGGCACGCCGCACCTTCTTAAGTTAGCTGCACCGCCCAATAAAAATGCCCGGGCGAGATTCGCTCGGGCTTTTTTTCGCCTCAAATAAAGGAAATCGCCCGTATGTTGGACGCCAATCTTAAAGCCCAGTTGAAATCGTACCTGGAACGGGTCACCCAACCGATCGAGATCGTTGCATCCCTCGACGACGGTGCGAAATCCCGTGAAATGCTGGACCTGCTGAAAGATGTTGCCAGTCTTTCGAGCCAAATTACCCTGATCGACAGCGGTGACGATGCCCGCAAGCCATCGTTCTCGATCAATCGCCCCGGAGCCGACATCAGCCTGCGTTTCGCCGGTATTCCGATGGGCCACGAATTCACCTCGCTGGTGCTGGCCCTGCTGCAAGTCGGCGGCCACCCGTCGAAGGCCAGCGTTGAAGTCATCGAGCAGATTCGCTCGCTCAAAGGCGAGTTCAGCTTCGAGACTTACTTCTCGCTGTCTTGCCAGAACTGCCCGGACGTCGTACAGGCGCTGAACCTGATGGCCGTGCTCAACCCGAACATCCGCCACGTCGCCATCGACGGCGCGCTGTTCCAGGACGAAGTCAACGATCGCAAGATCATGGCCGTGCCGAGCATCTACCTCAACGGCGAAAACTTCGGCCAGGGCCGCATGGGCCTGGAAGAAATCCTCGCCAAACTGGACACCGGCGCCATCGTGCGTCAGGCCGAGAAGATCAGCGCCAAAGAAGCCTTTGACGTGCTGGTCGTCGGCGGTGGCCCGGCCGGTGCTTCGGCGGCTATTTATGCCGCACGTAAAGGCATCCGCACTGGTGTCGCGGCTGAGCGTTTCGGCGGTCAGGTGCTCGATACCATGGCCATCGAGAACTTCATTTCCGTGCAGGAAACCGAAGGGCCGAAACTGGCCACGGCGCTGGAAGAACACGTCAAGCAGTACGACGTCGACATCATGAACCTGCAACGCGCCGACAAGCTGATCCCGGGCAAGAATGGCGAGTTGCACGAAGTACACTTCGCCAGTGGCGCAACTCTGAAAGCCAAGAGCGTGATCCTGGCGACCGGCGCACGCTGGCGCGAAATGAATGTTCCGGGTGAGCAGGAATACCGCAACAAAGGCGTGGCATACTGCCCGCACTGCGACGGCCCGTTGTTCAAAGGCAAGCGCGTGGCGGTGATCGGCGGCGGTAACTCCGGCGTTGAAGCGGCTATCGATCTGGCCGGTATTGTGTCGCACGTAACGCTGCTGGAGTTCGACGTGCAACTGCGTGCCGATGCCGTGTTGCAGCGCAAGCTGCACAGCCTGCCGAACGTCACGGTGATCACCAGTGCGCTAACCACTGAAGTCACCGGCAATGGCGAGAAGGTCAACGGTCTGCGTTACAAGGATCGCACCACAGATGAGCTGCGCACGGTTGAGCTGGAAGGCATCTTCGTGCAGATCGGTCTGCTACCGAACACCGATTGGCTGAAGGGCACCATCGAGCTGTCGCCGCGTGGCGAGATCATTGTCGATAACCGTGGCGAGACTTCGATTGCGGGGATCTTTGCAGCGGGTGACGTGACGACTGTGCCGTACAAGCAGATCGTGATCGCAGTGGGCGAGGGCGCCAAGGCTTCGCTGAGTGCGTTCGATCACTTGATCCGGACTTCGGCCCCGGCGTAACTGCTAGGTCGAAAACGAAAAAACCCATGAGCGATCATGGGTTTTTTATTGCTCGTGGAAAGCCACCCCTCACCCCAACCCTCTCCCGAGGGAGAGGGAGCCGACCGAGGTGTCTGAAGTCATCCATCGACCTGAGAGAGCCGGTCGATTATGGATTCACCGCCAATCGTTCAAGTCGGCGTAATTCTCCAACATCCCGCAATCAGTCCCCTCTCCCTATGGGAGAGGGCTAGGGTGCGGGGCTTTCAGCTTTTACAGCGGCGCAGGCTGAATGATTTCGACCCAGTAGCCATCCGGATCCTTGATGAACGCCAGGCTCTTCATCCGGCCATCGGTCAGACGCTTCTGGAAATCGCAACCCAGCTCTTCAAACCGTGCACACGCAGCGACGATATCCGGCACTGAGATGCAGATGTGGCCGAAACCGCGCGGGTCGGTGTTGCCGTTGTGATAGGCGAAGTCGGCATCGTTTTCGGTGCCGTGGTTGTGGGTCAGTTCGAGAATGCCCGGGATCGATTTCATCCATTCGGTACGCGCAGCGTCGTCGGCCGGGATCTGTGATTTATCGACCAGCGCGAGGAAGTACAGGCTGAACTCGGCTTCCGGGAAATCACGCTTCTCGACAAGCGAGAAACCCAGTACGCGGGTGTAGAAATCCAGCGACTTGGTGATGTCCTTCACGCGCAGCATGGTGTGGTTGAACACGAAGTTGCGGGTTGCGCTGTCTGGCGTGGCAGTCACGCCGGGGAAAGTGTTCAGTTCGTTGAGGCTCATGGGCCCTCCAATAACAATGGGCGAGTGAATGGGCGCAATGATACGCATGCCGACCGGCATCGCCAAATGCAAGGCGGGCTTGCCCTGCGCGAAGGCGGGGCTCAGACTTTGCTTTCTATCCATGAGTGCGTCCGGCAATGATCCGACTGTTGAAATCCGTGTTTGTTTTTTTTGCTTTGTCGTCGGCTGTGGTTTTACCCGTAATGGCCGAACCAAGTATCACTTGGCCGACGGGCTGGGAGGTTGAAGCATTGCCGGAAACCGCGCCGCCAGTCTCGCGGCAACGGGCGGTGAAGCTCGATGCTGATGGCAATCAGGTGATGGTGATGGAGTTGACGATGACGCAAGTGGAGGCGGGGCATCAGGTCAATTTGCAAGGCGTGCTGCTGGAAATGCGCAAATCGATCCAGAAGGATTTCTTCCGCAGTGGTTATCAGAGCGTCTGCAACAGAATTCATCCGGCTGCGCTCGGCTCATTGTCCGGGCTGGAGACGACCTGCACGGTCACCGAGAACGGTCGACACGTATTATCACAAACGTTGGTGGCAGCTGTGGAAACAGACAAGGCTTACGTACTTTCATATGCCGGACAGGCCGAGGTTTATAAGGCGAGCGTCGACGATATAGAAGCGGCGCGCAAAAGCCTGAAATTATAAACGTTCGTACTAACTCGCAGCAGTCCGCTTACCGGAAAGGATTAAGCACATAGTTTGATCACGCGCTCGAGGTAACATCGCGCAGCAAAATGTTTAGCCTGATGATTCAGAAGCGTTACACAAATTTCCAACTTGCTCGATGAAAATCATTTCATTTGTTAGATATTGTCAATAAAAAAGCCCTGCATCAGGCAGGGCTTTTTGTTGGCGCCAGATTAACCGCGCAACCATGAATCCACGGTGGCTGCACCGTACTGCTCTTTCCAGGCTTTCAGACCGCGATGGTTGCCGCCCTTGGTTTCGATCAGCTCGCCAGTATGCGGGTTCTGGTAAACCTTGACCACGCGGGCGCGGCGGGTCTTGGGCGCTGCGGACTGCTGCAGACCGGACTTTGCCGGGTTTGGATCAAGGATGGCGATGATGTCTTTCAGGCCTTTGCCATAGGTTTTCATCAGTCCCTGGAGCTTTTCTTCGAATTCGATTTCTTTCTTCAGCCCGGCATCATTCTTCAGCGATTCCAGCTGTTTGAGCTGTTCCTGAAGGGCCTTTTCAGCTGCGCGAAATTCAGCGAGTCTGGACAATATCTTTACTCCAATAGTGTGTTTGGCTGATACCAACCGCAAACAAAGCTATAAGCCAAGAGCCTGGAAGCGACTCGGTGATAATTGGCTCACCTGCCAGTCTGGCTCAGGTTGAAAAAATTGTAGTAGTTAATGCGACAAGAGTAAATCCTGATGTTGTCGCCATGTAACAACAATGACTTTTTGTATCAATTTGGTGCGGTTGTTCGGCGGGCAGTGTCGGCGATTTAATGATGAGTTAATGCTTCGAGGAAATCAGCGCCAGGCATCGGTCTACCGTACAAATAGCCCTGCAAAAAGTTAACGTTATGCTCGGTCAGGTAATCAGCCTGGGCCTGAGTTTCGACACCTTCGGCAACAATGCCCAAGTCCAGTTTGGCCGACAGTTCAATGATGGAGTCGAGAATATGCCTCGATAACGCGTCTACACCGATCATGGCCACGAAGCTCTGATCGATCTTTAGAACGTCGACGTTGAAGGTGCGCAGATAACCAAGGCTCGAGTGCCCGGTACCAAAGTCGTCGATCGCGATTTTTACTCCCAGTGCATGCAATTGCTCAAACAGCTTAAGCGTGATGTCGCTCGGCTCGATCAGTTCGCGCTCCGTCAATTCCAGCACCAGTTCGATGCTGCCGGGCGCAAACGCCGCCAAGAGGTCACGACAATCTTCGACCAGCTCCAGATCCTGGCAGTGGCTGGCGCTGATGTTGATGCCGATATGGAAAGGCTTGACGAAGTTCACAGAGTGCGGTCCCAGCAGGGCCGCAGTCTGTTGCATCAGCGCGCGGGTCATCGGCACGATCAGACCTGAGTGCTCGGCAAATGGAATGAACAGATCCGGGCGTACCAGCCCCTCTTTCGGGTGATTCCAGCGCATCAGCACTTCGGCACCCGACCATCGCTTGCTGTCGCCGTGAACCACGGGCTGGAAGTACGGAATGAATTCCCCGGCCTCGAGTGCGCGCATCATTTCGTGGCTGGGCGAGGTCGATCGCTTCTGAACGAAGTGGCCAATGGCACCGGAAATTGCACCGAAGAAAATCAACAGACTGAACAGCGGAGGGTATTCAGCCGCCATGTAACGCCGGACTTCGCCCTTGGGGAAACCCGCCGACACTTTGAAGCCGTAACGCTCGGATTCCAGCAGGCTGTGCGCGACCGGCGGGGCAGGCAGTGATCCCTGATGAACTTTGCCGTCGGCGGACAGCCAGTTATCGCCCACTTGCAACGTCAGTAATGTCTGGCGGCCGATCAGGCGCAGGATGTTGCTCAAGTGATAGCCATCCAGTGTGGTCAGCGCGCCACCACGACCGTCGCTGAGACGGTAGATCAACAATGCCGTATCGGGCGTCACCGGATTGCCGTTCATCAACCACAGTTTGCCTTGATGATAGTCCCCGGCATTGACGGCTTCCTGGAACGCCCCGAAGAGTGAGCTGCAGTAGAGATTGTTGTCCCAGACCAGATTGGTCGAGCGCACGAAGGGGCGGCGGGTCACTTGTTCGCGCAGGGCCAGTTTCACCTCTTCGCAATTTTTCCCGGCAAGCGGCAGCAGGACCCGAGCGGCTTCTGCCGTGTTATCGAGCATCAGATCGAACTGTCGCAGCGCTTGTTCGGCCGTTTCCTCGGCACTTTGCTGCAGTGTGCGTTCTGCCTGCATATAAAGAATCCCACTGCCCAGTACGATCGGCAGCAGACCGCTGAGCACAGTCACGACGATGCGGGTCCTGCGTTTGCGGCGGGGTCTGCGGGTCAGCGGCATGGACACATCCTGTGGAGTCGAAGTCCGGCCCGATAGACAATTGAGCCAGAGGGGAGAATAGATCGCAGATGGCTCTTGCGCCGTACGAAAAAAAGCGGATTTTATACAGAGGGCAGACAGGTCCCGTTACGCTGTGTAGAATCGATTTACGCATACAATAATAATCGTCTTCTGGCAGCAGAAGCCTCGCCCGCAAGAGCCTTGGGTCGACAATGAAGATATTCGGGTTCCAACTGATCTACGGAGACTTCCTCGCGCGCAGCGTGCGTGGCATCTCCTGTGCGCCTCCCTCTACATCACTTTCCTGACAAATAACCCTGGTTAATTGATAAGAAATGATGAGGCGTCACCATGGCAGATTTATACGAAAACCCAATGGGTCTGATGGGCTTTGAGTTCATCGAGTTCGCAGCGCCGACTCCCGGCACGCTGGAGCCGATCTTCGAGATCATGGGCTTCACCAAAGTCGCGACCCACCGTTCCAAGAACGTGCACCTCTATCGTCAGGGCGCGATCAATCTGATCCTCAATAACGAACCCAACAGCGTCGCCTCGTACTTCGCCGCCGAACACGGCCCGTCCGTTTGCGGCATGGCGTTTCGGGTGAAGGATTCGCAGAAGGCCTATTCCCGCGCACTCGAACTCGGCGCTCAGCCGATCCACATCGAAACCGGTCCGATGGAGCTAAACCTGCCGGCGATCAAAGGCATCGGCGGCGCGCCGCTGTATCTGATCGACCGTTTCGGCGAAGGCAGCTCGATCTACGACATCGACTTCGTGTTTATCGAAGGTGTTGATCGCAACCCGGTTGGCGCCGGCCTGAAGATTATCGATCACCTGACCCACAACGTTTATCGCGGTCGCATGGCGTACTGGGCGAACTTCTACGAGAAGCTGTTCAACTTCCGTGAAATCCGTTACTTCGACATCAAAGGCGAGTACACCGGTCTGACTTCGAAAGCCATGACCGCACCGGATGGCATGATCCGCATCCCGCTCAACGAAGAGTCGTCCAAGGGCGCCGGGCAGATCGAAGAGTTCCTGATGCAGTTCAACGGCGAGGGCATCCAGCACGTTGCGTTCCTCACCGACGACCTGATCAAGACCTGGGATCAGCTGAAGAAAATCGGCATGCGTTTCATGACCGCGCCGCCGGATACCTACTACGAAATGCTTGAAGGTCGCCTGCCGAACCACGGCGAGCCGGTCGATCAGCTGCAATCACGCGGCATCCTGCTCGACGGTGCCTCGGAGCAGGGCGACAAGCGTCTGCTGCTGCAGATCTTCTCGGAAACCCTGATGGGGCCGGTGTTCTTCGAATTCATCCAGCGCAAGGGTGACGACGGTTTCGGCGAGGGCAACTTCAAGGCTCTGTTCGAATCGATCGAGCGTGACCAGGTGCGTCGTGGTGTGCTGACCACCGAGTAATCTCAAATGAAAAAATCCCGGCCTGCAGAAATGCAGGGCCGGGATTTTTTTAAGATCAAAAGATCGCAGCCTTCGGCAGCTCCTACATTTGGAATGCATTTTTCCTGTAGAAGCTGCCGAAGGCTGCGATCTTTTGCTTTTAAGAGCGGCGTTGGCGCGTCAAGTGTTTGAAGCCCTCGAACACCAGCACCACAACCGCCAGCCAGATCGGGATGTAAGTCAGCCACTCGCCCGACTTGATGCTTTCCCCCAACAACAACGCCACCGCAAGCAACAACACCGGTTCAACATAGCTCAACAAACCAAACAGACTGAACGGCAGCAAGCGGCTGGCGATGATGTACACCACCAGCGCGGAAGCGCTAATCAAGCCGAGCAGCGGAATCAGCCACATCAGTCCCGGATATTGATCGAACACGGCCAGGCCCTGTTCGCCGCCCTGCACAAACCAGTAGGCGACCGGCAGCATCAGGGTCATGTCGACCCACAGGCCACCGAGGTTGTCGGTTTTCAAGTATTTGCGCAGTACGAAGTACAGCGGATAACCGACCACGACCACCAGTGTCGCCCAGGAAAAACCACCCACCTGATACAACTCGTTCAACACGCCGAGGCTGGCAAAAAATACGGCGATTTTCTGCAGGTAAGACAGGCTCTCGCCATAGGCAATCCGCCCGGTCAGCACCATAGCCAGTGGCAAGAGGAAATAACCCAGCGATACATCCAGGCTGTAGTCATTGAGCGGTGCCCACATGAACAGCCACAGCTGAACCCCGAGCAGGGCGGAAGAAACCAGCAGCCCGGCGATCAGCTTCGGCCTGGCTGCCATCAATCGGAACAGCTCCAGCACCCGCCGCCATTCCCCGGAAACCAGCATGAACACGGTCATGCACGGCACGGTCAGGAGCATGCGCCAGCCGAAGATTTCCACACCGCTCAGAGGTGTCAGCAGCGACGTGTAGTAATACATGACGGCAAACAGCACCGAGGCTGAAACCGATAGAGCGATACCTTTAGACAAACTGTTCTCGCGACGTGATGGTTGAACGGGGCGCGCAGGATACGTGGTTTTTGTGTTGAATATTGAGCGGATGCTCATTATTTCCCACATCCAGGAGCCACAAATCCTGTGGGAGCGAGCCTGGGCGCGAAGCGGCCGGCAGAGTCAGCATAGATGTTGCGTCGACTGGCGCTATGCATGATTGCACCGCTTAAACGCAAAAGATCGCAACCTTCGGCAGTTCCTACAGGGAACGCATTCCACAGTAGCTGCCGAAGGCTGCGATCTTTTGATCTGCGCTTCTGATTAAGCCCGCAACGTCCGCGTCATCCGCAACGCCAGCATACTCCCGCCAACGATCACCGCCGCCAGCACATACAACGCCGCATCCGTCGAGCCAGTGCTGTCCTTGACCCAACCCACCAGATACGGGCTGAGGAACCCGGCCATCTGCCCCATCGAGTTGATCAGCGCCAGACCGCCAGCCGCCGCGCCCGCGCTCAGCATGGCGGTCGGCACCGGCCAGAACATCGGCAGACCAGTCAGTGCGCCCATGGTCGCGATGGTCAGGCCGAGAATCGCAATCGCCGGATTCGCTGCGAAATTCACTGCGATCACCAGACCGACAGCGCCCATCAGCATCGGCACCACCAAGTGCCAGCGGCGCTCCTTGCGCAAGTCCGCCGAGCGGCCGACGACCAGCATGAACACCGCCGCGAGCAGGTACGGAATCGCACTCAGCCAGCCGATCACCAGGTTGTCGCTGAAGCCGAGGTTCTTGATGATCGACGGCAGCCAGAAGTTGATCGCGTACACGCCGCTCTGGATGCAGAAATAGATCAGGCCGAAGGCCCAGATCGCAGGATTCTTGAACACCGCAAGCAGCGAGTCGGTGGCGGTTTTCGGTTTGTTGGCGAGGTCTTCGGCGTGGTCGGCTTCGAGCACCGAACGTTCGTGGGCGGTCAGCCATTTGGCGTTGGCAAAGCTGTCGCTCAACAGGAAATACGCCAGTGCGCCGAGGATCACCGTCGGAATGCCTTGCAGCAGGAACATCCACTGCCAACCGGCCAGGCCGCCTTGGCCGGCGGCGAAGTGGTTGAGGATCCAGCCGGAAAACGGGCTGCCAAGCAGACCGGAGACCGGAATTGCCGACATGAACAACGCCATGATCCGGCCACGGCGGAAGGTCGGGAACCACTGCGAGAGATACAGCACGACGCCCGGGAAGAACCCGGCTTCAGCGGCACCGGTGAAAAAGCGCAGGGTGTAGAACTCGGTCGGGGTGGTGACGAACAACAGGCAGGTCGACAGCGCGCCCCAGGTGATCATCATCAAGGCAATCCAGCGCCGAGGACCGAAGCGGGTTAATGCCAGGTTGCTCGGCACGCCGCACAGCACGTAACCGATGAAGAAGATGCCGGCGCCGAGGCCGTACACGGTTTCGCTGAATTTCAGTGCGTCGAGCATCTGCAGTTTGGCGAAGCCAACGTTGACCCGGTCGAGGTAGTTGAACAGATAGCAGATGAAAATGAAGGGAATCAAACGCAGGGTGATGCGTTTGTAGACGGCGTTTTTACCGTCGTCGATGGTCTGGGTAGCTGCGGCGCTCTGCGACATAGCGGCTCTCTCTTTATTATGATTTTTTGCGATGCAAAGGGTAACGTTGATCGCCCAGAGAGTCTCGGCCACCTTTGGCCGGATTGTCTTTGTGCCTGAGCACAGGGTTTGCCGCCAGACCCTGTGCGGCTGAACAACCGTTCGTGCCTGAACTGAAGGATTGCCGCCGCTATGTTCGAACTCGATCACGACCTTGCCCAGGACATCGTCGACCGGGCCATGGCCATTTTGCCGTACAACGTCAATGTCATGGACAGTCAGGGCCTGATCCTCGGCAGCGGTGAACCGGAGCGCATCAACACCCGGCATGAAGGCGCGCAACTGGTGCTGGCCAACGGGCGCGTGGTGGAAATCGATGCGCAGACGGCGGTGCACCTCAAAGGCGTGCAACCGGGCATCAACCTGCCGCTGTTGCTCGATCAGCGCTTGATCGGCGTGCTTGGCATCACTGGCGAGCCGGAGCAATTGCGCACCTACGCCGAGCTGGTGCGCATGACCGCCGAAATGCTCGTCGGCCAGCGCAACCAGCAGGCCGAGCAGCAATGGCGACGGCAGCGTTGCGATGATCTGCTGGCTTTGCTGCTGAGCGAGGCGGGGGATTCGCCGCGCCTGATCGATGAGGCGCAGCAGCTTGGGCTCAAGCCGCAATTGACCCGGGTGCCGTATCTGTTTGAACTGGGGCTTGAGCACGCCCCGGGGCAAACCGTCGAGGCATTGAGTGCATGGCTGACCTCGCGGTATCCCGACAGTTGGTGCGTGAGTTCGGCGAAGTCTTCGCTGTTGTGGTGTCGCCCGGCGAGCCAGAACGTCGAGCACGATCGCCTGCTGGAAAAACTCGATGGCCTCGGCTGGAAAGTTCTGCGGATCGCCGTCGGCGGGCAGGCGGATGGCCTGGCCGGGTTGCGCCGCTGTTATCGACGGGTCGGCGATTTGCTCGCTTATGGTCGTGACGTGCTGCCGAATTCGAGACTGCTGACGCTCAATCGTTATCGCTTGCCGGTCATGCTGTGGCGGCATCGCAACGATGATGCGCTGGACGAATTGCTCAAGCCGCTGCGCAAGGTCATCGCCAAGGACAGCAACGGCCAGTTGCTGGCGACGCTACGCAGTTGGTGCGAGCACGACGGGCAGAGCCAGGCCTGTGCCGAAGCGCTGGGTATCCATCGCAACAGCCTGCGTTATCGCATGGAGCGGATTGCCGAGTTGAGCGGGGTTGATCCGTTGAAGCTGGACGGGATGCTGGCGTTGTACCTGGGGGTGCAGCTGTTGCCGCAGACTGATCCGAATTGATCGGTGTGTTCAATGGCCCCTTCGCGAGCAGGCTCGCTCCCACATTTGGAATGCATTTCAAAATGTGGGAGCGAGCCTGCTCGCGAAGGGGCCGGAACATCCAACGCCAGCCTTTTGTGGAAATGAACAATAAACGCCGACGCCACTTGTGCACCCGACCGGCGTCAACGCTCACGACCGCTGGCAGCATGAACGCCACTGCAACCGGAGAATTCCCATGAAAATCGTCATCGCCCCCGACTCGTTCAAGGACAGCCTGAGTGCCCAAGGCGTTGCCGAAGCCATCGCCCTCGGACTGGCGCAGGTCTGGCCGCAGGCGACGCTGATCAAATGCCCGATGGCCGATGGCGGCGAAGGTACGGTCGAGTCGATTCTCGCAGCCTGCGAAGGTGAGTTACGCCGCACCCGCGTGCGCGGTCCACTGGGCGCGCCGGTCGAAGCCGCATGGGGCTGGTTACCGCACAACCACACCGCGATCATCGAAATGGCCGAGGCCAGCGGTCTGCAACTGGTCCCGCCGGGACAGCGCGATGCCTGCATCAGCAGCACGTTTGGCACGGGTGAATTGATTCGTGCAGCGCTGGATGCCGGCGCGCAACGAGTGATCCTGGCGATCGGCGGCAGCGCGACCAATGATGGCGGTGCCGGGGCGATGCAGGCATTGGGTGTGAAGTTGCTGGATGCGCAGAATCAGTCGCTGGTGCCCGGCGGCCTGGCCTTGGCGCAACTGGCGCGATTGGACCTGAGTGGACTTGATCCGCGCCTGGCCGATGTGCGTTTCGACATCGCCGCCGACGTTAACAATCCGCTCTGCGGCCCCCACGGCGCCTCGGCCATTTTCGGCCCGCAGAAGGGCGCATCGCCCGCGCAGGTTGAGCAACTCGATCAGGCGCTGGGGCACTTCGCCGAGCTTTGCGCGCAAGCACTGGGCAAGGACGTGCGCGATGAACCGGGCAGCGGCGCGGCGGGTGGTCTGGGGTTTGCCGCCAAGGCTTTTCTCGGCGCGCAGTTTCAGGCTGGCGTCGAGGTGGTGGCGGAACTGGTCGGGCTCGCTGAGGCGGTCAAAGATGCGGATCTGGTCATCACCGGAGAGGGCCGCTTCGATGCGCAGACCCTGCGCGGCAAAACACCGTTCGGGGTGGCGCGAATTGCCAAACGATACGCCGTGCCGGTGATCGTGATTGCCGGAACCTTGGGCGAGGGCTATCAGGAACTCTACCAACACGGCATCGACGCCGCGTTCGCCGTGACCAGTGGACCGATGACATTGGAACAGGCCTGCGCCGAAGCCCCGCGCCTGCTGCGTGAACGCGCTACAGATATTGCTCGGGTCTGGCAACTCGCCTCAGCCTGAAAAATATTTACCGCCGACCCGAAACCTTCCTCAAGCCTGGCCGATACAACGGTCAGGCGCACACAAAACCAAAATTCAGTGCCGCCGGACTGTCGCCCGCTATGGGCCAGTGCTCACGGCATGGACGCTCGCAGTTTCTTTCTTTCGAGAGTCCGACCATGTCCCTGCGTAACCTGAATATCGCGCCCCGTGCTTTCCTCGGTTTTGCCTTTATCGCCTTGCTGGTGATTGTCCTCGGCGTATTCGCCGTCAGCCGCATGACGGTCATTCGTCAGGCGTCGATCGATATGGACACCAACCAGTTGCCAAGCGTGACCCACCTCAGTGTGGTCACGGAAAACGTCCTGCGCATGCGCATTCTTTCGTTCCGCGTGCTGGTCAATCGCGAACCGGCCAGCCTGCAAGAGGCAGAAACCCGCATCGCGGTGCTGGTCGACAAGGTGCGCAAAGCGCAGGCCAGCTACGCTGCGTTGCCGGCAGGCCCTGAAGAGCACGCCGTTTTCCAGACGTTTTCGACGACGCTCGATAATTACCTGCAAGCGCAGAATCAGATGATTGAGCTATCGCGCAAAGGCGATCTGGAAGCGATGCGCGCGTTGATCAACACGCGCATCAAGGAAGGCACCGATCAAATGGGCGAGCAGCTCAACAAGTTGATCGGCATGAATACCGCCGGGGCCAGAGCGGCGGCCACCAAGGCCGGTGAAAACTATGACAGCGCCATCACCGGGATCATCATCGTCGCCGTGATTGCGGCGCTGGCCACCGTGTTGCTCGCCTGGTTGCTGACCCGCAGCATCGTCACGCCGCTCAACCGCGCCGTGCTCGCCGCGCAAACCATTGCCAGCGGTGACCTCAGCAAAGCCATCGAAGACGACGGCAAGGATGAACCGGCGCGCTTGCTTGAAGCCTTGGCGGCGATGCAGACCAACCTGCGCAAAACCATCGAGCAGATCGCCGGTTCCGCCACGCAACTGGGCGCCGCTGCCGAAGAACTCAGCGCCGTCACCGAAGAAGCGTCGCGCGGGCTGCAGCAGCAGAACAACGAAATCGAGCAGGCCGCCACCGCCGTCAACGAGATGACCGCTGCGGTGGAAGAGGTGGCGCGCAACGCCGTGTCGACTTCCGAAGCGTCAAACCAGTCGACCCACGCCGCCCGCGAAGGTCGCGATCAGGTGGTGAAAACCGTCGACGCGATCCAGACCATGACTCACGACGTGCAGAACACCGCGCAGATGATTGAAGGCCTCGCCGCGCAAGGTCGTGACATTGGCAAGGTGCTGGACGTGATTCGGGCCATCGCCGAACAGACCAACCTCTTGGCGCTCAACGCTGCAATTGAAGCGGCGCGTGCCGGCGAGGCTGGCCGTGGTTTTGCCGTGGTGGCTGACGAAGTGCGCGCCTTGGCCCATCGCACCGCGCAGTCGACTCAGGAAATCGAAAAAATGGTCGCCGGCATCCAGAACGGTACCGGAGAAGCGGTTTCGTCGATGCAGCAAAGCAATCAGCGCACCCAGTCCACATTGGAAATGGCCCGCGCGGCCGGCGTGGCGCTGGAGCAGATCACGCAATCGATTCACCAGATCAACGAGCGCAACCTGGTTATCGCCAGCGCTTCGGAAGAGCAGGCGCAAGTCTCCCGCGAAGTCGATCGCAACCTGGTCAACATTCGCGACCTCGCCACGCAATCGGCCGCCGGCGCCAACCAGACCAGCGCCGCGACCCACGAACTGTCGCGACTGGCAGTGGATTTGAACGCCATGGTGGCGCGTTTCGTGATTTGAGATACGGTGAAGGCTGGAAACCGCGCTAACAGGAGACGTACATGCGCTATTCAGCCTTGACCCAACGAATCGCCGGGGAGGGTGCCGCTGCCTGGCAGATTCACGACCGAGCGCTGGAACTGCGCGCCGACGGCGTTGATGTTTTGTTGTTGAGCGTCGGCGATCCGGATTTCGATACGCCGTTGCCGATTGTCCATGGTGCGATTGACAGCCTGTTGGCCGGCGACACCCATTACGCCGATGTGCGTGGGCGGTTCGAGCTGCGCAGGCTGATTGCCGAGCGTCATCGCCAGCGCAGTGGTCAACGGGTTGATCCTGATCAGGTGATTGTCCTGCCCGGCGCGCAATGCGCGGTGTATTCGGTGGCGCAGTGTCTGCTCGATCCGGGCGATGAAGTGATCGTCGCCGAGCCCATGTACGTTACCTACGAAGGAGTGTTTGGCGCTTGCGGTGCCAAGGTAATTGCCGTGCCGGTGCGCCCGGAGAACGGTTTTCGTGTCGACCCCGCCGATGTCGCCTCGCGCATTACCCCGCGAACTCGCGCGATGCTGCTCAACAGCCCGAACAATCCCAGCGGCGCGAGTCTGCCCTTGCTGATCTGGCAGGAACTGGCAGCGCTGTGCATTCGCCATGACCTGTGGCTGATCAGCGATGAGGTGTACAGCGAGCTTTTATACGAAGGCGAGCACGTCAGCCCGGCGAGCCTGCCGGGCATGGCCGAGCGCACCGCGACGATCAACAGTCTGTCGAAATCCCATGCGATGACCGGTTGGCGCATCGGCTGGATGATCGGCCCGAAACCCTTGGCCGAGCATCTGGTGAATCTGTCGCTGAGCATGCTCTTCGGTCTGCCGGATTTCGTACAGAAGGCCGCACAAGTGGCGCTGCAAAGCGATCTGCCGGAAGTCACGCAGATGCGCGAGGAGTATCGCTTGCGCCGCGATCTGGTCTGCGAACGTTTGTACGGTTGCCCTGGGTTGCAGCCGATTTGCCCGGATGGCGGCATGTTCGTGATGGTCGATGTGCGCCAGACTGGCCTTGGCGCTCAGGCGTTTGCCGAGCGCTTGCTGGAACGTTATGGCGTCTCTGTGCTGGCCGGCGAAGCGTTCGGGCCGAGCGCGGCGGGGCATATTCGCATCGGTCTGGTGGTGGATCGGGTCAAACTGGCGGATGCCTGCGCGCGGATTGCGTTGTGTGCGGTGCAGCTGTTGCAGGCGCGCAGTGCCTGATGGATTTGTGTTGCCTGAACCGGCGCCTTGCTGATCGTTCCCACGCTCCGCGTGGGAATGCCTCTAGGGACGCTCCGCGTTCCAGCTTTCGGAAGGGAAGCGGAGCGTCCCGGGCTGCATTCCCACGCTGAGCGTGGGAACGATCAGTATCAAGGATTAACCAGATTCGCCGGCCGCTGCCCATTCAACGCCGCCAACAGATTCTCCACCGCACACCGCGCCATCGCTTCACGCGTCTCATGGGTCGCCGAGCCCATGTGCGGCGTGGCCACAACATTGCTCAACTGCAACAATGGCGAATCATGATTCAACGGCTCGCGCTCGAACACATCCAGCCCCGCCGCGCGAATGCGCTTGCTGCGCAACGCCTCGATCATCGCCACCTCATCGACCACTTTGCCCCGCGAGATATTGATGAAAATGCTTTCCGGCCGCATCAGCGCAAATTGTTCCGCGCCGATCAAACGTTCGGTCTGCGCCGTCAGAGGCAAAGTCAGGCAAATGAAATCGGCCTGCTGGAGCAACTCTTCGAGGCTGCGATATTGCGCAGCGAACCGCTCCTCGACCGCCGGCTTGCGCGACTGACTGTGGTAGATCACCGGCATGCCGAAACCGAAATGCCCGCGCTGGGCCAGGGCCTCGCCGATGCGGCCCATGCCGATGATGCCCAGCGTCTTGCCATGCACATCGGTGCCGAAATGCGCCGGGCCGATATTGCGGCTCCACTGCCCGCCACGGACCATGTTCGCCAGTTCGACCACCCGCCGCGCGGCAGCGAGGATCAGGGCGAAACCGGTGTCGGCGGTGGTTTCGGTGAGCACGTCGGGAGTGTTGGTCAGCAGAATCTTGCGCCGGTTCAGATACTCGATGTCGTAGTTGTCGACACCCACCGAGACGCTGGCAATCGCCTCCAGTTGCGGCGCCAGATCCAGCAACGCCGCATCCAGTTTCAGGCTGGCGCCGAGCAAACCGTGGGCTCGGGGCAGGGCATCGCGCAACTGCATGAGGCCATCGGCGTCGAGGCTTTCGATCAGCGTTACGTCAAACTGCTCTTGCAGGCGCGCCATCAGCGCGGGCGAAAGTTTCTTGTACAGCAAGACCTGTTTTTTCATGGCAAAAAATCCTTTCAGGAATGCGCCGGCACACGCGGCGTGGCGGCGGCTTTGGCGACGACGCGATCACTGGCGCCGGGCTTGAGGAAAATCGTCAGCACCACCGACAACAGCAGCGCGCCGCTCATCAACAGGTAGGAGGCGCCGGGCGAGCCGGTGGAGCTGTTCAGGTAGCCGACCAGATACGAACCGCCGAACGAGCCGAGCGCGCCCATGCTGTTGATCAGCGCCATGGCGCCACCGGCAACGTTGGCCGGCAGGATCTCCGGAACGATGGCGAAAAACGGCCCATACGGCGCGTACATGCAGGCGCCGGCAATCACCAGCAGCGTGTACGACCACCAGAAATGTTCAGCGCCCAAGGCATACGAGCCATAAAACGCAATCGAAGCGATCAGCAGCGGCGGCCAGACGAAGCGTTTGCGCTTCTGCAATTTGTCCGAACCCCACGACACCGCGAGCATGCCCAGCACGGCCGCCAGATAGGGCAGCGACGAGAGCCAGCCAGCCTCGATCATGTCCATTTGCGCGCCTGCCTTGAGGATCGACGGCAGCCACAATACGAAACCGTAGACGCCGATGCTCCAGCAGAAAAACTGCAGCGCCAGGATGATCACCTTCGGCGAACGGAAAGCCTCGGCGTAGTTCTTCACAGCCTTGATGCCGACCTGCTCTGCGGCGAGCGCGCTTTCCAGATCGTGTTTTTCCTGTTCATTGAGCCACTTGGCCTGGGCCGGACGATCATCGGCCAGACGCCACCAGATAAACGCCCACAACACTGCCGGCAGACCTTCGATGATGAACATCCAGCGCCAGCTGAAATGCTGCACCAGATAGCCCGACACCACCGACATCCACAGCATGGTCACCGGGTTGCCAAGGATCAGAAATGTGTTGGCCCGCGAGCGTTCGGCGCGGGTGAACCAGTGGCAGAGATAGACCAGCATCGCCGGCATCACCGCCGCTTCGACCACGCCGAGCATGAAGCGAATGACGATCAGCCAATAGGCGTTGGATACCACGCCAGTCAGCGTGGCGAGCCCGCCCCAGAGAATCAGGCTGACGAAAATCAGCTTCTTCACGCTGTGCTTTTGCGCGTAGATCGCGCCGGGCACCTGGAAGAAAAAGTAGCCGAGAAAGAACAGCGCGCCGAGCAGCGAGGACAGGCCCGGCGTGATCATCAGGTCTTCGGCCATGCCCGACGCGGCGGCAAAACCGTAGTTGGCGCGATCGAGATAGGCCAGGCTATATGTGATGAACACAATCGGCATGATGTACCACCAGCGGCGGGTGGCGAGGGTAACGGTTTTCATCGGTGTGACTCCTGAGCTTGTTGTTTTTGTCGCAGCAGGTTCATTGATTTGCGGTGATCAGGCAGGCCTCTTCGCGAGCAGGCTCGCTCCCACATGTGAAATGCGTTCCCCTGTGGGAGCGAGCCTGCTCGCGAATTCAGCGGTCAACTCCAAGCGGGAAGGCAACCCCTCCATATCCCCGCGACTCTGCACCGCGCGACTGCCAATCCAGTTCGCTCGCTGCACGGCCTCGGCAAAACTCTGATGCTCGAGCAGGGCACTGATCATCCCCACCGCAAAACCATCCCCGGCGCCTACGGTATCGACCACCTTGGTCACCGGCACGCCAGCGACAAAACCCTGATCCAGCTGCGTGCGGTAATAAGCGCCTTCAGGCCCGAGCTTGATCGCCACCGCCTCCGCACCTTGATCCAGATAAAACGCAGCAATGTCGGCCGGGTCGTCGAAACCGCTGAGCAGGCGGCCCTCGCTTAACCCCGGCAACACCCAGTGGGCGAGGGCGGCGAGGCGGTTGATCTCGCGGATCATCTCGGCCTCGCTGGCCCACAGGCTTGGGCGCAGATTCGGGTCGAATGAAACGCTGCGTCCGGCGGCGCGCATGCGGGTCATCAGTTCGACGGACATTTCCCGCGCCGAGGCGGAGAGCGCCGGTGGGATACCGGTGGCGTGCAAATGGCGGGCGCTCAGCAGGTTGTCGTTGATGGAGTGCGGCGACAGATGACTGGCCGCCGAACCACGGCGGAAATACTCCACCTGCGGGTCGCTGCCGTCGTCGTTACGCGATTTGAACTGAAAGCCTGTCGGATGGTTTTTATCCACCTCGACGTGGCTGCAATCCAGACCTTCCTTGATCAGCGTTTCCACGACAAAGCGACCAAGTGAATCGTTTCCGACCCGGCTCAACCATGCGACGTTGAAACCCAGCCGGGACAAGCCGATCGCGACGTTGCTGTCGGCCCCGGCAATCCGTTTGTGAAACTGCTCGACTTTTGCGAGGTCACCGGTCTGCTCGGCGACCAGCATCGCCATGGTTTCACCGAAAGAAAGAATATCGATCTCAGACATGGGCTGGCTCCAGGCGCGATTGACCGAGGCGGGCGAGTGCGGCGACGTGTTCGCGGGTCAGTTGCACCAGGTCATCGCCTTGCAGCGGGTATTCGGCGGCGCGCATAACGCCTTGGTCCATGTGCCGCAGCAGTTGTTCCCACAGATGCAGATCGCTGATGGCCGGCGGTACCGCAACCAGTTTGCCGTCGTCGCGGCGCGCCACGGCTTTGCAATGCACGTAACCGACGTGACGCCCCAGCGCGCGAGCGGCGCTGGCGGCAGACTGGTCCTGCCAGTGCCAGTTACCGATGTCGAAAGTCATCTTGATCGGCAGATTGTGCTGCTCGACGGCGGCGAAGAAACGCTGGAACGGCTCGATGCGCCCGCCGTGCAAGGTCTGGTCGTTTTCCACCAGCAACTGAACCGGGCTTTGTTTGAGTCGCTCGGCCAGTGCCTGCAAGTCAGAGTTGTCAGTGAAATAGCCAAGCGAAACTTTCAACCATTTCGAACCGAATGCCTGGGCCTGTTGCAGCGCGGTAATCAGTTCGGGATTTGGCTGCGCTTGCCCTGCGAGCCAGAGTTCGGTGGGTGAGGAATAAATACTTTGCAGGCCCTGCGCCTGGGTAGCCTGAGCCAGTTGCGCGGGATCTTCACGGGTCAGTAGCTCTTCGCGCCACTCGATGCGATTGGCGCCGGAGGCCGCGAGGATCTCGATAAAGGAATCCTGCCCACGCTGGCGCACAAGCTCGGCACCGTAGCTGGACAGACTGATGGAAACGGCTGGTTTATTCATTGTTATTGACCTCTGAAACCGGTTTCATTTTTGTTCAAAAAAAATCAGGTGATTCTGTAGTGTTTTTGCAGGCCCTTTCGCGAGCAGGCTCGCTCCCACAATGGAATGGGATCAACCTGTGGGAGCGAGCCTGCTCGCGAAAGCGCCAGATCAGACGCCGTCAATCCCTCGGGTCGAACCCCGCTCAATCAGCACAGGGGCAAAATCCACCATCCGCGCCACCTCATCATCCCCGCGCAAGCGCTTGAGCAGACACTCAAACGCCCGCGCGCCAATCTCTTGCGTCGGCTGTGCCAGCGCGGTAATTCCGCTGCCCACCAACGGATACCAATCCAGATCATCCAGGGCAATCAACCCGACATCTTCAAATAGACGCACGCCCAGCGCGCGCAGCGCATGCGTTGCCGCAAGCGCCGCGACACCATTGGCGCAAAACAGCGCTTTCGGGCCGTCACCGGGTGTGTTTAAAAAGCTTTGAAGTTGCGCGGTCAGATCATCACCGGTTTCCAGCACCGCCCCAGTCAGGGTCGAGTGCTGAGCAATCTGCGCCTGAAAACTGCTGACCCGCTCGATCCGCGAGCTGGTGCCGTCATACGGTTCGGTGACCAGCAAAAGATCCCGATATCCGCGTTGCTCGAGATGCGCGAGCGCCATCTCTACTGCTTGCGGGTTGTTCAACCCGACCATGTCGCTGTCGAGCCCGTCGACCTTGCGATCCACCAGCACCAGCGGCATCTCGCGGCGCAGTTCGTGCAGTTCGTCCCGGTGATGGCCCAGCGTGTTCACGATCAGCCCTTCGATGTTGTACGAGCGCAACAGCGCCAGATGCTGGCGCTCCTGCTCGTCATCGCGGTCTGTGTTGCAAACCACCAGGCTGTAGCCGTGCGCCCGGCAGGCGGTTTCCACCCCGTGCATCACGGCAATCGAATAGGGGTTACGGATATCGGCGACGAGCATGCCGATCAGCCGAGTGCGTCCGCGTTTCAGACCACGGGCCATTTGGTTGGGGCGGTAACCGAGTTCGCCGATGGCTTGTTCAATGCGCAAGGCAATCGCTTCGGAGAGCAGCGCGCGGTCATCGCCGATGAAGCGCGAGACGCTGGCCTTGGACACGCCGGCGCGTTCGGCAACATCAAGCATGGTCACACGGCTGCGCTGGGCGGCGGAGAAGTCGTTCACGGTCTGAAACCTTGTTATTGGATTTATAGGTCAGGCAGAGCCTGAAACCGGTTTCAGGAAACACCAGAAACAATTCTGTCGTCAAGTAAATGATCACAGGATTGTCCGAAGATACCGACGGGCGGGTGATTCCCTAGCCGAACAAACCCGCGGCAATATTGATGGAAAAACCCAGGATCGCCGTGTTGAACACAAAACCGATCAGCGACTGCGCCAGTACGATTTTGCGGATGCCCCGCGTCGCTACGCCTACGTCCGATGTTTGAACTGCAACGCCAATCGTGAACGAGAAGTACAGGAAGTCCCAGTAATTGGGAGTGGTCAGCCCTTCGGCGAAACGCAGCGCCGGCTCTTTGCCGTTCCAGGTGTAAAACAACCTTGCGTAGTGCACGCAGAAGATCACTCCTATGAGCAGCCACGAGCCGGTCACCGTCAGCGCTGTGAACCCGTAGTGCATGAGTTTGCGTGAGGTTTCCAGGTCTTTGCTGCCGGCCAGTTCGAGAGTGATGGTGGCCAGGCTCGCCAATGCGGCAATGCACACCACAAACAGCACCAGCCCGGCGTTCTCATCTTCGACTTCGGCAATGCGTCGAACGTCCGGGGCCTTGGCGCGTATGGTCAGCCAGAACATCAGGATCAGGTAAGTCCAGACACCGACGTTCCAGCCAATGAGGATTTTGCTGACGATGGAATCGGCCGGGACCAACAGGCCGGTGGCGAGGCCGAGCAAGGCGGCAGCGGAAAGGCGAGGGTGGGTGCGGGCGAGGAAGGGCATGAAAGCTCGGTAGGTGAGAGAGGTTTCACCACCTTAGCCCAGCGATGACAGATGTGGCCACTGCGCATGATGTTGGCCAATCCTTGTGGGAGCGAGCCTGCTCGCGAAGACGTCAGCAGATTCAACATTAATGTTGGCAGACCGGACGCATTCGCGAGCAGGCTCGCTCCCACAGTTTGATCAGCGTTGTTTGGTGAATCGTTGTACGAGCTTCATGACCACGACGAAAAACACTGGCACGAAGATTACCGCCAGTGTCGCAGTGATCATCCCGCCAATCACACCTGTGCCGATTGCTTGCTGACTTGCCGAGCTGGCACCCGTAGCAATGGCCAACGGCACCACACCGAGAATGAACGCCAGCGATGTCATCACGATCGGCCGCAGACGCAAACGCGCGGCCTGCAACGTCGCATCGATCAGATCGTGACCTTCGTCATACAGGCTCTTCGCGAATTCGATGATCAGGATCGCGTTTTTCGCCGACAGACCAATGATGGTGATCAGTCCGACCTTGAAGAACACGTCGTTGGGCATGCCGCGCATTGTCACGGCGAGTACCGCGCCGAGCACACCAAGCGGGACAACGAGCAATACCGAAGTAGGGATCGACCAGCTTTCGTACAGCGCTGCCAGACACAGGAACACCACCAATAACGACAAACCAAGCAGAATCGGCGCTTGATTGCCTGACAGGCGTTCCTGCAACGACAAACCGGTCCACTCTTGACCCAGACCTTTCGGCCCCAGCGCAACCAGTCGTTCGATTTCCGCCATGGCCTCGCCGGTACTGTGCCCGGGTGACGGTTCACCAGATATCGCGATCGCCGGATAACCGTTGTACCGAGTCAACTGCGCCGGGCCTTGAATCCAGTTGGCCTGGACGAATGCGGACAGCGGCACCATGTTTCCGGCGTCGTTGCGCACATGCATTTTCAGCAAATCATCTACCTGACTGCGCTGATCACCTTCGGCTTGCACGACCACGCGCTGCATGCGGCCCTGATTGGGGAAGTCGTTGATGTAGCTGGAACCCACCGCAGTGGACAGCACATTACCGATGTCGGCGAACGAAACGCCCAAGGCATTCGCCTGCTTGCGGTCGACGATCAGTTGCACTTGCGGTGCTTCGGCCAGCGCGCTTTCACGGACGTTCATCAATACCGGACTTTTCTCGGCGGCGGCGAGCAGTTCCGTACGCGCTTGCATCAACGTCGCATGGCCCAGGCCACCGCGATCCTGCAAACGGAACTCGAAACCGCTGGACGTGCCGAGGCCATCCACGGGCGGTGGCAGCACCGAGAACGCCATGGCGTCCTTGATCTGACTCAACGCAGCGTTGGCGCGGTCGGCGATCGAACTGGCAGCATCGTCACTGCCACGTTCCGACCAATCCTTGAGCGTCGAAAACGCCAGCGCCGCATTCTGCCCGCTACCGGAGAAGCTGAAACCCAGAATCACGACACTGTCACTGATCCCCGGCTCACCGGCGTTGTGCGCTTCGAGCTGTTCGGCTACTTGCACGGTGCGGTTCTTGGTCGCGCCCGGCGGCAGCTGGATATCGGTAATGGTGTAGCCCTGATCTTCTGTAGGCAGAAACGAAGAAGGCAGGCGCGCAAAACAGAACCCAAGTCCAATCAACAGGACTGCGTAGATCACCAGGTAGCGACCAGTGCGCTTGAGCGCATAGCCGACCCAACCCTGATAGCGATCGGTCAGTTGCTCGAAGCGACGATTGAACCAGCCAAAGAATCCGGACTTCTCGTGATGCTCAACTTTGGCGACAGGCTTGAGCAATGTTGCGCACAACGCCGGCGTCAACGTCAGGGCGAGAAACGCCGAGAACAGAATCGACGTGGCCATGGACAGCGAGAACTGTTGGTAGATCACGCCGACCGAGCCCTGCATGAACGCCATCGGAATAAACACCGCGACCAGCACCAGAGTGATGCCGATAATCGCGCCGGTAATCTGCGTCATTGCCTTGCGCGTGGCTTCCTTGGGCGACAGGCCCTCGGTGGCCATGATCCGTTCGACGTTCTCCACCACGACGATGGCGTCATCCACCAGAATGCCGATGGCCAGCACCATGCCGAACATGGTCAGCACGTTGATCGAGAAGCCCAGCGCCAGCATGGTCGCGAACGTGCCCATCAGCGCCACCGGCACCACCAGCGTCGGGATCAGCGTGTAGCGCACGTTCTGCAGGAACAGGAACATCACTGCAAACACCAGCAGCATCGCTTCGCCAAGGGTGTAGATCACTTTGGTGATCGAGACTTTGACGAAGGGCGAGGTGTCATACGGAATCTTGTACTCCACGCCCGCCGGGAAGTAGCGCGCCAGCTCGTCCATCTTCGCCCGCACCAGCGTTGCGGTGTTCAGTGCGTTGGCGCCGGGAGACAGCTGCACGCCGACGGCGGTGGACGGCTTGCCGTTGAGGCGAGTGCCGAACTGATATTCCTGACTGCCGATTTCGACGCGCGCGACATCACCGATGCGCACCGTGGAGCCGTCGCGGTTGGCCTTGAGCACGATGTCGGCAAATTCCTGAGGCGTCGACAATTGGCCTTTGACCAGAATCGTCGCAGTGATTTCCTGTGTGGAAGGCGACGGCAAATCACCGATGCTGCCCGCTGAAACTTGGGCGTTCTGCGCAACGATGGCTTCGTTGACATCGGCCGGCGTCAGGTTGAAGGCGATGAGCTTCTGCGGATCGATCCAGATGCGCATCGCCCGCTCGGCACCATACAACTGCGCCTTGCCGACACCGTCCAGACGCTTGATCTCGTTCATCACGTTGCGCGCCAGATAATCGCTGAGGGCCACGTCATCGAGCTTGCCGTCGCTGGAGGTCAGGGTGATCAGCAAGAGGAAACCGGAAGAGACCTTCTCCACCTGCAAACCCTGCTGATTGACCGCTTGCGGCAGGCGCGACTCGACTACCTTGAGGCGGTTTTGTACATCGACCTGCGCCAATTCCGGGTTGGTGCCCGGCTGGAACGTCGCCTTGATCGTCGCGCTGCCGAGGCTGCTTTGCGATTCGAAGTAGAGCAGGTGATCGGCACCGTTGAGTTCTTCCTCGATCAGGCTGACCACGCTCTCATCGACGGTCTGCGCCGAGGCGCCTGGGTAGACAGCGTAGATTTCGATCTGCGGCGGTGCGACGTCCGGGTATTGCGCGACCGGCAACTGCGGAATGGCCAGCGCACCGGCCAACAGGATGAACAGGGCGACCACCCAGGCAAACACCGGGCGGTCGATAAAGAACTGCGGCATATTAAAGCGTCCTGCTTACTGACCAGCGGTCTGGGCAAGTGGAAGAGGGGTTTCGTCGACCTGTACTTTTTCCCCGGGACGGGCGTGTTGCAGGCCTTCGATGACAATGCGGTCGCCGGGCTTCAGGCCGCCGGTGACGATCCAGCGATTATTCTGCACCGCACCCAGTTGCACCGGTTGCTGCGCCACACGCATCTGCTCATCGACGGTCAGCACCTGGGCAATGCCGGCACTGTCACGCTGCACCGCGCGTTGCGGCACGGTAATGCCGTTCTGAATGGTTGCCTGTTCAAGGCGTACGCGGATGAAACTGCCCGGCAGCAGGTCGAGATCCGGATTGGGGAATTCACTGCGCAGGATGATCTGGCCAGTACCCGGATCGACAGTGATGTCGCTGAACAGCAGCTTGCCAGGCAATGGATACAGGCTACCGTCATCCTGAATCAGTGTGGCTTTGACCTGACCCTGGCCGACTTCCTGTAACTGCCCGGAACGGAACGCCCGGCGCAGTTCATTGAGCTCGCGAGTCGACTGGGTGAGGTCGGCATGGATCGGGTTGAGCTGCTGAATCAGCGCCAGCGGCGTGGTTTCGTTCTGCCCTACCAGCGCACCTTCGGTGACCAGCGCGCGGCCGATGCGGCCGGAAATCGGCGCGGTCACGGTGGCATAACCGAGGTTCAGTTTCGCCCGTTCCAGCGCTGCCTTGCTGGCGGCGACATCAGCGGCGGTCTGCCGGGCAGCGGCGCGGGCGTTGTCGTAGTCCTGACCGCTGATGGCCTGGTCCTCGATCAACTGCGCATAGCGTTGTTCTTGCAGTTTCGCCTGAAAAGCGTTGGCCTCGGCTTTGCGCAGCGCTGCTTCGGCACTGTCCAGATCGGCCTTGAAAGGTGCCGGGTCGATGCGGAACAGCACATCGCCCTTTTTCACATCGCTGCCTTCGCGATAGGTGCGCTGCAACACCACGCCCGCCACTCTCGCACGCACTTCGGCAATCCGTGGCGCGGCGATGCGCCCACTCAGTTCGCTGCTGATCGACAGGGGCTCGGTTTTAATGGTCTCGACGCGCACGGTGGCCGGCGGCGTCTGCTCTTCGTCGTTCGAGGATGAATCACAAGCGCTCAGCGTCAGCGCCAATGCGATCAGGCCGAGCCCGGCCAGCAGTTTTCCAGACATGTACAACCCCCAATATTGAAGGCCGCATCCTACGGCCAGACGGGGAGGTTAGCGGTGAAGCTTTGTAGCTGCTGTGTGAAATTGTGTAAGGGTTTTGCTCCGTGGCGGGTGAGGGCGTATATCCTGCAGGCCTTGAAATTTATTGCGACAGTTCGATCGCTTTCGCGAGCAGGCTCGCTCCCACAGGAGATCGCATTTCAATGTGCGAGCGAATGAGCCCTGACTGTCGCCCCAGCATTTTCTGGAACACCCCATGCCCAACATCCTCCTGGTCGAAGACGACACCGCCCTCGCCGAACTGATTTCCAGCTACCTGGAGCGCAACGGTTACTCCGTCAGCGTCATCGGCCGTGGCGACCATGTGCGCGAACGGGCGCGGATCAGCCCGCCGGATCTGGTGATCCTCGACCTCATGCTCCCGGGCCTCGACGGCTTGCAGGTGTGCCGCTTGCTGCGCGCCGATTCAGCGACACTGCCGATCCTCATGCTCACGGCCCGCGATGACAGCCATGATCAGGTGCTGGGCCTGGAAATGGGCGCTGACGACTACGTCACCAAACCCTGCGAGCCACGGGTGCTGCTGGCTCGGGTGCGTACCTTGTTGCGGCGCAGCAGCCTCGGCGAGCCTTTGGCGGTTAATGACCGGATCGTCATGGGCAATCTGTGCATTGACCTGTCCGAGCGCACCGTGACCTGGCGTGATCAAGCGGTTGAGCTGTCCAGCGGCGAATACAATTTGCTGGTAGTGCTGGCCCGGCACGCCGGCGAAGTGCTGAGTCGCGATCAGATTCTGCAGCGGCTGCGCGGCATCGAGTTCAATGGCACTGACCGCTCGGTGGACGTGGCGATTTCCAAGCTGCGGCGCAAGTTCGATGATCACGCCGGCGAGGCGCGCAAGATCAAGACTGTGTGGGGCAAGGGCTATCTGTTCAGCCGCTCCGAATGGGAATGCTGAGCTGATGTTTCGTATTCTGTTTCGCCTGTATCTGGTGACGATCGTCTCCTATAGCGCGGCGATCTATCTGGTGCCGGATCTGGTGGTCATGGCCTTCCGGGATCGCTTCGTCACCTACAACCTGGACTTTTCCCGAGGTCTGCAATCGCTGATCACCAAGCAGTTTCATGCCGCGCCGCAAGAGCAGTGGCCGGAGATTGCAGCGGCGATGGACAAGGAATTCCAGCCGCTGCACATCGTCCTGACGCCAATCGACGACCCGGTGTTCACGCCCATCGAGCAGGAACGTCTGCACCGGGGTGAAAACGTTGTGCGCATCGGCGACTGGGGCTGGCGAACATTGGCGGTGACTCCGCTGAATGCGGACATGGCCGTGCGCATGGTCGTGCCGCCCGATCCGGTCGACGTCGATCTGTTGTACTGGAGCATCAACGTGCTGATCGGCGCCATGTTGCTCGGTTGTCTATTGCTTTGGCTGCGCCCGCACTGGCGCGATCTCGAGCGTCTGAAAGGCACCGCCGAACGCTTCGGCAAAGGCCACTTGAGCGAGCGAACCAGAATCGCCCCGAGTTCGAACATCGGCAGCCTCGCCAACGTGTTCGACACCATGGCCGGCGATATCGAAAACCTTCTCAACCAGCAACGTGATCTGCTTAACGCCGTTTCCCATGAGCTACGTACTCCGTTGACGCGTCTGGATTTCGGCCTGGCGCTGGCGTTGTCAGAAGAGTTGCCAGCCGCCAGTCGCGAGCGTTTGCAGAGCCTGGTTGCGCATATTCGTGAACTGGATGAACTGGTGCTGGAGTTGCTTTCCTACAGCCGCTTGCAGAATCCGGCGCAATTGCCCGAGCGCATCGAGGTGTCGCTGGACGAGTTCATCGACAGCATTCTCGGCAGTGTCGATGAGGAACTGGAATCGCCGGACATCGTGATTGACGTTCTCTTGCACGGTCAGCTCGAACGCTTCGCGCTGGACCCGCGCCTGACTGCCCGGGCCATCCAGAACCTGTTGCGCAATGCCATGCGCTATTGCGAAAAGCGCATTCAGATCGGCGTGCAGGTGATTGCCGGCGGGTGTGAGATATGGGTAGACGACGATGGTATCGGCATTCCCGACGATGAGCGCGAGCGGATTTTCGAACCGTTTTATCGGCTCGACCGCAGCCGTGATCGCGCGACCGGCGGATTCGGCCTTGGTTTGGCGATCAGCCGCCGCGCACTGGAAGCACAGGGCGGCACGCTGACCGTTGAGAGTTCGCCGTTGGGTGGGGCGCGATTCAGGCTGTGGTTGCCGGCCACGGCCTGAACCGTATGACGAATTTCAGGGCTGCGTTGTGCCGCTGGTCTGCAACACGCATTGCTGGGTTTTACTGTCCCACACCTGGCCTTTCGGACATTCGGGCTTTTTCACGGCGTCGCTTTCATCGACGGCGAAAACAGCAGGGCTGGACAGGGCGGCGACCAGCAGCGGGACGGCGAACAGCGCTTGGCGGATATTCATGGTCAATCTCCACTTTATCAGCTTGGGAAGTTGTTGTTCTCCTTTGCAGTGACTGTGCAGTTCTGCGGATGATTCAATGTTCTGCAGCGGGCCATTGACTTGTCATCCGCCGGCAGGCTAATTTCCAGCCCATGACTTTCACCGTATCGCGCTGCCAGCCAAGCATTATTACCGCCATTCCTCATTTGGCGGGCTAGCTCACGACTGCAGCACCCAACCCGCCCTAGAGGCGGGTTTTTACTTTCTGTCTCCGGGGTTCTGAAAAATGTCAGGAGACGACCATGCCGCACAGCCCCGACCAGCAATCCCTGCTTGAGCATTACGTGAAAAAGATCCTGGCCGCGCCGGTGTACGACATTGCGGTGCGTACCCCGTTGCAGCCTGCGCCGGCGTTGTCGGAAACATTGGGCAATCGGGTCCTGCTCAAGCGCGAAGATCTGCAACCGACGTTCTCTTTCAAGATCCGTGGTGCTTACAACAAACTCGTGCACCTGAGCGATGAGCAGCGAGCGCGGGGAGTGATCACTGCGTCGGCGGGTAATCACGCGCAGGGTGTAGCACTGGCGGCACGGGAATTGGGTATTGCCGCGACGATCGTCATGCCGTCTACCACTCCTGAGCTCAAGGTGCTCGGCGTGCGCAGTCGCGGTGCCGACGCATTGCTGCACGGTGATAGTTTCCCCTTTGCGTTGGCCCATGCGCTGCACTTGGCCGAACAGACCGGATGCACGTTTGTTTCACCGTTCGATGATCCTGACGTGATCGCCGGACAAGGCACCGTGGCAATGGAAATCCTGCGCCAGCATCAAGGCGCGCTGGACGCGATCTTCATCCCGGTAGGGGGCGGAGGCTTGATCGCCGGTATCGCGGCCTACGTCAAATATCTGCGACCGGAAGTGCGGATCATCGGCGTCGAATCCGAACATTCGGCGTGCCTGCAAGCGGCTTTAAGTGCGGACGAGCGGGTGGTTCTACCTAGCGTCGGCACCTTCGCCGACGGCGTAGCGGTGGCGCAGATCGGCGCGTATGGCTTTGAGGTTTGCCGCTTCTGCGTAGATGAAGTGATCACGGTCAGCAATGACGAACTCTGCGCCGCGATCAAGAATATCTACGACGATACCCGTTCGATCACTGAACCGTCGGGGGCGCTGGCCGTGGCGGGGATCAAGCAGTACGTGGCGCGCAATGGGGTTCGCGATCAGACATTCGTCGCCATCGACTCCGGGGCCAACATCAACTTCGACAGCCTGCGCCATGTCGCCGAGCGCGCCGCTGCTTGCGGCGTGCCGGCGTAACAAGCGCTCCGGTTATTCCTGCAGGGCGGTGCCGACTTTGTCCGACGCCGACCAGATGCGATAGCGCACTTCGACGTCCGACGGCGCGTACACCACGACTGGCAACTTGCTGTTGTAGCGCAACATGAAGCCATCGCCGACGACCGGAACGAAAGCGCGCTTTTTCTGGCTGCCGGGCGGGCAGGCCATCATCGTGCTCATCGGGCCGATGACCTTTTCCAGGCGATAGAACGGATAGCCCCAGCCTTGCAGATTCTTTTCATCGAGCACACCGCCCAGACGCTGGCGATTGCAATCCACTTCCAGAGTTTTGCCGGCGAGAATTTCTACCTGGAAATTCTCTTCCTGCTCTTGCTTGGGCAGATGGATGACTTGTCGGGTAAACCCGGCTTCGGCTTTGGGATACGGCGCGATGTCTTCGAGCTTGGCGGCGTGGGCGAGGGTGGAAAGGTTGGCGATCAACAGGCCGGTGATCACGCAAACGCTTAAGGAATTCATGGAGGCCTCCGTGCGGGTTGAATTGCAATGGGAGACATTCTTGCCGTCATAGTCTTCGAAAGCAAATTTGCCCGGAGATTGCAGATTGCAGGGGACGAGTGGTCGATTCATGCAATTTGCAAATAGCAGGATACTGGCCACATTTCCAAGTGCTTGATTTTTAAGGGAGCAAAACGAACCGATCAAAGGCACGTTTTATGCGTTCTTTTGGTGAGGCGCAGAGGATTTGGGCGCCTACACTCCAATGGGCATTTCGCAGTACCACCACTTGCCGCACCAGGGAAACAGCGGGGGCACACCCGTGAAGGCGCAGCAGAGGGTCAGCGTGAATACTTGATTGGCAATCGCACAGAAAGGAGAGGGTTCGCCATGTTTTTATCTGCCTTGGAATTACGCAACATCATTGAAAGCAGCTTCCTGCCGAAACGCTGCCAGTGCACGTTGACACCAGACTTGTCGATGTCCGTCAAAGTATTTGGCGACCATCGAACCGACCAGGCCGATCTCTATGTCAGTGGAATCGACGCCAGCCGCCTGAACAGCTGCCGTGAAATCAACAACCTGGTCGCTGGCCTGCGTTCCGACCTCGCGCAACAGACCACAACACATCAAACCAGCGCTCGTTCTCGAGCCGTTTAACCCACCGTCTCACCCAGTTCGACCGTCACGCGCCGGGCCTGCACAAAACCAAGGCCCAGCGCGAACTCGACCAGCACCGCGAGCAAAATCCCGGGGCCGGCATGGTCATTGAGCCATTCGCCAAAACCCAACGCCGCCAAACCGAAACAGCCGACGATAAAACCATTGCTCAGTGCACTGCGTGCCACTGACGGCGGAGCATTGCGCAGCAAACAAAACATCACCGCCAACGCCGCGAACAGCACCGCGCTGCGCCTTGCGACTACGCCAGTGCCTTCCGAATAGCCAATACTCCAGATCGCCAGCAACGCCTCCGGAAAAAATCCCCAGACCAGCGCCAGCAGAAAACACAGGATTGAAGTGAAGCTCGATAACGTGCGGAACGACAACTGCATGGCCAATCCTTGCGGCAGTAGGGAAGGCCCCGAGCATACCCGCCGAAACCACCCCACGCCTATGGCCAACCGGAAAATCAGAAGCGTCTGTCAGTTCTGTTGACTGCATGCGTCTGATAATTTCCTGTAACTGATTTGTGCGGGCTTGCCGGTGTTGTCGATGTATTTCATGTCGGCGGTGATGACTTTGCACTCGATGGTCGGCGGTTCGGTTAGCGAAAGTACCTTCGCTAGGTGTAGCGGTATGCTTTACTCATACGACACGGCTTTGGAAGTGGCGCAGTTGTCATTTGCATGGGCCTGTGCGGCGATTGCGCAGACTATGAGCGTGAGTACAATGGGGCGATGTTCATGACGTAACTCCAGCGTGACGGGTGGGTACCTGATATGAAACCGGGCGAACCTGCCGCGCTGGCGCTGGCGAGCGTGCAGTGCTGTAGAGTTTTTGATCGGGGGTTAAAAGCGGGTTAACCCTTCGATAATGCAATCGAGCAGTTAATCCGCGTGAAAAAACTCTTTCGTAGAGCGGGTCTGGTTCACATAGTTCATCGCCGCCAAACAATTGCTGTCCGAGGACGTCAGGCTGTTAGTCTTCTTTGTTGGAAAGTGCTTACTGTCGTTAGAACTCTATTTTCTCAGGATAAAAAGAAAGGGGAGGATGTGTAGCTTTCCATTCGGCTGCGAGTTTGTTCGCTTCTTGAATCTGTGAAGGCGACATTTTTTCTGAAATTCGTGGCAATATCTCTGCGACGTCTGTCTGGGCGGTTCCTCCACCATTTAGTTCTTTTAAAAGCGAAATTAGCGCGTAGCCTTTTATCCTGTCTTCCGCGAAACCAAGTGCGCTAGGGGCAACTGCTAAAAAATAACCATAATTATAGATTCCTGCTTCATATCCAGTTGAAGCTGCTTTTTCCAGCCAATGGCGCGCTTGATCCGATTCACCTTTTTCCCGGTAAATTCCAAAAAGCTGCATCATCGCCTTAGGATTTCCTGCTTTAGCAGAACGCAGGAACCAGCCCTCGACCGAGTCTTGGCGCTTCCATGGCAATATGGAGCCTTCCCCTTGACGTTCGCTGATAGCCATGCGGTATTGGGCGACTGAATTACCTGCAAGCGCTGACTTTTCTAACCAGTCTCGCTCAGCTGTTAGTTCGTACATTATATATAAGGCTTCGGCATCGCCTCGATCCGATCTTTCTTTCGCGGTCTCTCTCGCTTTAGCTAACCACTCTTCCGGTGTCTTCTTTCCTGGTGGACAACTTTTCATTTTCACGCACAGGTCATTGACGCTTCGACCGATACGAATCATTGAATACAGGTATCCTTGTTCGGCAGAAGCCTCATACCACTTATAGGCTTCGTTGGTGATGTACTGCTTTTCTTGACGGATTTCCTCTGCCAAAAAAAACTGGGCTTCAGAGTCTCCAGCATCAGCGGCTATTTTTAAATCGGGTGCAGCAGTTTTGTATTGCTTATATAGGATGATGCCGCGCTCTTTTGCAGCTTGTTGGTCCGAGCTGAGGGACGCGTACAAATAGGTGGGTAAAAGGAAAAGGGCAGCTAGTGTGAGCGCTTTTAGCATGATTGCAGATACTTGATTGTTCATGTTATTTCTTCGGGCCGTTGAATGTAGCTCGTCCGCCAGGAACGTATGTTTTACCATAATGATTAGAGCGCTGACAGAAGCCGTCCAGTCTTGCTCCAAGTTCGGCGACATGGTCTTTGTATCTGCTCCTCATCTGATCGTTCCTTTGGTCAACAAAACGGAGTACGGTTTCTGACATAAAATTATCCATCGCCATACGCTGCTCGCAATATACTTGGCCCCTATCAGGTTCTCGAGTGCCAAATCTGTTCATGCTTATGCATGCTTCTTCAAATTGTGCTTGAGCTAACTCAAGTGTATTTGTTTTTTTCGCGTTATTTAGAATCCAACCGAGTACCCTTTCAATGGCCTGCTGCTGAATCAGGTGTGCCTGAGACTTGTCATACGTGTACTTTTTTTCTCGAGAAGCGTTCTCTGACGCCACGTCTGTTACGCTTGAGTCCTGAGCCGACGAGATCAATGTCATGAACATAGGTCCGAGGGCATTGGGCGTTGCATTCAAGAACCACTGCTCCAGCTCTGCCTGATTTCGATAAGTCATAATCGTATGAGCGATGGAGGTCCCTTTTCCACCGCCCGTTAATGCCTCATACAATGACATCACCATATCGACGCCTTGCATGTAAGTCATTGCTACTTCCATGCCAGCAGTGCCAAGAAAGTTCAGTTTGTCGATGTAGTCAGCGGCTTCGTCCGTCACAAAAATTAGCGATTTATCCTGATTTTTATGCATTTCCCGTCGTAGCAAGTTAATCAAGTCAGTAACACCGTCATAGCCTACTTCAAATTGAAATTCGCCGCCGACGCCAGCGCCGACGATGACGGAAGCCTTGAACCGCATGATGAAGCGGCCTTCATGCAAGGAGATCCCAATATCTGCCGTAGTACCCAGCCCATACGCGGCAGTAAAGCCTGCTGTGAGTCTGGCCAGGCTCGCCCATTGGCTAGCTTTCGCGTTGTTGACGGTGTTCGCCATGCCGGGCGAAGGGGCGGTGCGCAACACAGCGATATCTTTCGGCGGAGCCCAGTTCAAGGCGCCTGTCAGTAGAATCCCAGCCTGAACTCCTGCAAAGAGATTGAATTGGGCTTTAGCCCCATCTTCAACCCGTACTTTCGCGGCGTCGCCCGCCAGAACAGGTTCGCTTCTAGTTGTAGTTGCTACGGCATTGGTGGTCTCCGGACGTTTTGCATCGGTGATTTCCGGAAGATTGAGGCCGCCTTGTACGTTTGCACGTCCCAACTGCACGCTGGAGGAGAGGAGGAGGGTAGCGCCTGTGTAGCCCCACGCTCTAGCGCCCAAATGGATCGAAAACCTGCCGAGATTCAGGTTTTTGCGGTTTTTCTCGTAATCCAGGTACGGGATCAGGATGTCTTTTGCTTGATCTTTACCCGGCAGATCCATCTTCATCAACTCAACTTCACCGCGTGCCAAGTCAATCCCAAGGCTGGCTTCGGCTTTGGCAGAGGCCTTGAAGTTATCGGTGACGCTGAAGCTCGGACCAGTGACCTTGGTTCCAGTGTGGATGGAGGACTGTGGTGGCGTGAGGCAACGAACCAATTGTGCTTGAGGACTGTTATCGAACAGGCGCAACGAACTTCGAACTTCTTCTTTGAACAGCAGCTGCCGAAGGCGCAGCCCCCAGTCTTTGCGGGCGCCTGCGTCCTCAATAGTATCCACAGTCAGTTTTTTCGACTTGAGATAGGAATGGAAGAGTTCTACATCGAACCAGCCTTTTTCATCGAACCAGTTGCTTTCCTGATCCTTGATGGCCATCGCGCCTTCGAGGCGTAGCCATTCATGGAAAGGGTTATCGTCTGTGTCAGTTTGCGCTTTCCCGTTGCTGTTGCCGGGAAGTTTCTGCAGGTCTTTGCTTGCAGTAGCACCGAGCGCGCTTACGTCTTTTTTCAAGGCTTTTTCAATGCCTTCCAGATTAAGCAGACTCAAATGCTTGACCGGACTGTTGGGGCTATTGAAAAGCGCCACTTCGCGCAACGGAAAGCCAGCCTTGACCAGGCGCTCTTCCGGTTTCGGCTGAAATTGCTCTGGCTCCCACAACAGATGGCGCAGTGGTAGGGCTGCGGCTACAGCGGCTTCTGCATCATCGCGAAGCTTCATGCGCTCTTGTTGAATGCGCTGCCACTCGGTTTTTTCAGCCTGCACGATGCCCGCTGGTGCCGCTACGTTTTGGCCGCTGGCGTCAATCCAGGCTTTGTATTTGGTGCGGATTTGTTCAGCCAGTTTGACCTGCCGCTGTTCCATCTCGAGATATGATTTGAATTTCTCGATACCTGCGCTGATTTCGCCTGTGTCAGGAATGAGGGCAAACTCAGGAAGTGCCAAGCCATAGTCGGCGACTTTCAAAATCGAATCGATATAGGCAGCAAAGTCTTTTTCGATTTTTTTGCGTTCGTTGGCCACATCGTTCAAATAACCGCACATCCGGGCCTTGCCATCGATCACACAGTTTGTGGCGTCCAGATACGCCTTCTTGTTCTTCTTGAAATCTTCTTCTTTGAGAGTAGTCAGCTTGCCGCTGGCCGTGAGTGCCGCACGGGCTTTCAGATAGGTCTGAACACGAGTTCTAGCCTCAAGAGCACCGGGCGAAAACAGGTTGCCACTTTCATAGATATAGCCAGCTATCTTGGCTTGCTCTATTGCTACAGCCTTCAGCTTCTTCCACTCGTTGTAGAGTCGTTGCAGCTTTTGCCCCTCGGAGTTGGCCTCAAGCAGGCTAGCCTGTTGCTGACCGGCCAGTGCCCGGTTCCGTGCGTACTCACTCTGATCCGGCAACTTCTCCAGCGCCGCTGAATTTCGGGCGTCACGGCTCACGGATTTCAAGCGCATGGCCATGGTTGGCTGCGCAATATCCGGCTCCTGAGCTTCGATTTCCAGCATTCGGCTTTTCTGTTCACCTTGCAGGAAGTTTGACAACTTGGGTTCGAGGAAGTACTCGAGCAACCCCGCGGTGTTCATCCCCTTTAAACGTTCCTCAGGAGACTTGCTTGCGCTGATATGTTGCTCAAGTTCATTCATCGCTTCTTTGATCGAGCTTGCAGCGCGTTCAGGCAGCAGATAGAACATTCTTTCCTTGGTTGCGTAGATCACCTCGCCATAACTTGTCGAGCAAGCCGTTTCCACTTTGTCGAACGCGTTGGGGCAACTGGCAGGCATTACAGGCTGAGGATCAAGCTCCAAGGCAGGTTTCGTTTCAACCGGTGTCGACGGGGCTGAGGCAGTTGCCGCAGAGCTGTCGCGATCTACCTTTGTTGCTTCTGAGATTTCAGTATCCATTTCGCTTCCATTCATTCTTAACGGACGGGTTCATCAAGCAACGCTGGTGGTGAGTTGCTGCAGCTGCTGTACTTTGATGAACGACTCTTCCCTGGATTGCAGGATGGCCATTGCCTGTGGCTGTGTTTCAAGCAGTGGGCCATTTGTGATTGACCCCAGCTTCAGCAAGTGACGGCCTTCGTAAATATTGTGGGCAACCAGCACATTGAGGTTTGCCACAAGGTTGGGCAGATGCTCATCGCTCGGCTCGCCGTAATCTGCGTGATGTTCATCTGCCCAATAAATCCAACCCAAATGCTCTTGAACGTTCGCCGCGGATGGCGGCAGGCTGAACACTGAAGTATCGCCCAGCCATTCGACTTCCGAGACGGCGCGCCAACTGAGCCATGGACCTTTATTGCGCCCAAAATGAACCGGCGCTGGGCTGTATACGTGCTGCCAAGGGCCGAACAGCTGATGGGAGTTGTCGCCAGCGGTATAGGCCAGCGCGGCCCACAGGCTTGGCTTGTGGTAGCTCAGCAGGCTCTGTCCGCCAGAACCATCATTAGCGCGCAAGAGCCAGCGCGCATGGGCGAGCGCTTTGTCAGAATCAGCTGTAGTAATGGCAATGCCAGAAAAGTTTTCCTCGCACAGCTTTGCTGCCTCAGCCGCAAGGCGACTGCTCCACGGCGCGGTGATCCAGAGCGGACCGTCAGCGGCGATCTCAGCGAAGGCGGTTTTGAGGAACAGGCCCTGTGCATCTACCACCGGTTCGCCAACACGATAAAGGCGGCTCATCGCGTCAGGCTGTCGAACCGGGTCAATAATGAAACACACTGTTGATTCAGAGCTTTCTCTCGGTAAATCAACGAACCCATGGCGTGGAGCTTCGAGGAGTGCGCTGAGCGCTTTTACATGCATGTGCAATCCTTACGGCTGCAGGCGCCGTTGCTTTGCTTGCCGCACAACGGCGTTATTCCAGATTCATTCAGACGTTTGGGCAGCGGGACAGGGACTTTCCCCGCCTTATCCGCATCCACAACCTTCATCGGCCCCGGCAACAACGGCGCCGCCGGCGTGCCCACCCCGGGCGAGCCGCCGGTATTGACCTTCACCTCAGCGCCGCTGATGGTCACGCCACCCGCATCGACCTTGACGAAGCTGCCGCCAGCCTTGGCGGTCAGTTCCATGGCGCCTTCGACCACGACTCTCTGGCCGGCGTAATAATGAATTTCGTTGCCGGCCTCAACAAACTGCCCAGTTCCCACCTTCACATGCTGCGTCACACCCACCGTCAGGTGATCATCCGCGCGCATTTCGCTGATTCGGTCCAGATGGGTGATCCGGTGTTCTTCGACCTTGAATTCGCTCAACACATTGGCTTCAACGGTGTCGTGGCGTTCGTTGCCGACGCGGATTTTCTGGTCGTGTTCGATGTTTTCGTCCCAGTCGCGCTGGGCGCGGATGTAGATCTGTTCGGCGCCTTTCTTGTCTTCGATGCGAAATTCGTTGTAGCCCTTGCCGCCCGGGGAGCTGAGGGTTTTGAAGGTGCTGCGGGTCTTGTTGGCCGGCAGGTCGTAGGGGACGACGTTTTCCTTGTGGTACAGGCAGCCGGTGACGAGGGGCTGGTCGGGGTCGCCTTCGAGGAAGGTGACGAGGACTTCCATGCCGATGCGCGGGATGGCAATGCCGCCGTACGCTGCGCCGGCCCAGCCGCTGGCGACGCGCATCCAGCAGGTGGTTTTATCATCGGACTGGCCGTCGCGGTCCCAGTGGAATTGCACTTTGATGCGGCCGTACTGATCGCAGTGGATTTCTTCACCGGCAGGGCCCGTGACGATGGCGGTCTGGCTGCCGAGGACTTTCGGTTTCGGGTGTTCGAGGGCAGGGCGGTAGTGCGCGTCCCACGGGGTGGCGAGGAAGCTGTTGCGGTAGCCCTGGTGGAAATCGCTTTTGTTGTCGGTGACGTCGCTGGTGACGTTTTCGCCGAGCACTTGCGGTTGTTTGCCTTCGTGGAAGACTTCCAGCAGCAGCCACAGGTCGTTCCACTCGGCGCGCGGGTGTTCGGCGAGCGTGAGGAAATGGCCGCTGGTGAGGGTCGGTTCATCACCTTTGCCTTCGGCGAGTTTGTAGTCGCTGCGATGGCGTTCGAGGGCGCGGGTTGAGAGGAACTTGCCGCGCTCGCGGGTGGTGAAGCGGCCGGGGTAGTCGTAGTCTTCCAGGTCCGGGGCGAATTCGGATTTGACCGCGCCTTCGGGCAGCAGCTTGGGTTTTTCGAAATCGTAGTCGCGGCGGCTGACGCGGGTGGTGCGAGTTTCCAACCGCAGGTTGAAGCGCTTGATCACCGGTTTCTCCGCAGCCATGCCGGAGTCCTGCTGGTAGCTGACCGGCTTCAGTTTGCGGAATACGGTCTGGTCGTCGCCGAACACCAGTTTGTGGCCGCTGCTGCTGTGCTGGAAGTGGAAGTGAATGCCTTCCTCTTCGCACAGACGCTGGATGAAGTGCAGGTCGGACTCATCGTATTGCACGCAATACTCACGCTCCGGGTACTCGGCGCCGAGCTGGAAGCTGTAGGCGTCAGAGAGAATGCCGCGATCTTCCAGCACCTGGGCGATGATTTTCGGCACCGTCAGTTGCTGGAAGATCTGCTGATCATGGTTGTGCTGCAGATACGCCAGTTGCGGCACCAGGCTGATGCTGTAGCGGGTCAGGGTCTTGCCGGAGTCGCCCTGCTCGATGCGATAGACCTGGCCGTGAATCTTGCCTTCGCCGGTGGCGCCGAACGTCAGGCAGGCGCGCTTGTGCAGCAGCTCTTCGAGCTTCAGGTCGGGGCGGGAGCTGACCAGTTCGAGGTCGAAACGGAACGGTTCGTTGAGGGCTTCGCGACCGGTGAAGCTGAGGACTTGCAGGTCGGCGTTGGCGTCTTCGATCGAGAGGGTGATGTGGGTTGCATTGGCGTCCAGCATGCCTTGAATTCCGTCCGTTGAATAAGCAGGTGATGGATGTTGCAGGATTAGACGGCCTCATTCAAGGCGCAAATGGCGTAGGTGTGGGGCCTTGGTGCCATAGGGAAAACCCTTAGGAGGGCGATTTGGGTCAGTGAAATCGGGACTTTCATAGACTTTGATGGTGTTTGAGAGATTGCCAACGCGGGTAAGCCCGCTCCCACAGGTTTCTCGGGTGTAGACAAAATCGGCGTTCACTAAGGTCCTGTGGGAGCGAGCCCGCTCGAAGGGCTTCTACAACCAATGCCAGAACCGGCTCCAGAACCCGCGATTGAGGTCTTCCTTGCAGCCGGCATATTGCTGCGCATACAGATCCGAACGGTTCTGCACTTTGCGCGCGGTCGGCGGTAACCAGGCTTTGCTCGCGTAGGTCTTGTTGCGAAAGCCGCCCCAACCTTCGTGGTAGTTCAGGTACTGGTTATAGGCGTCGTATTTGTACACGCCGTTGATCGAGGTGGTCTTGTCCATGTACCAGCCGACGAAGTCGATGGCGTCGTCGAAGTCTTCGCGATCGGCCCAGTTGCGGCCGGTGCTTTTCTGGTAGTCGGCCCAGACTTCATCCTTGGCTTGCGCATAGCCGGAAGCGGTGGAGACGCGGCCCCAAGGAATTACCCAGAGCAGGTATTTGCGCGGCGTCTTGGCGTCGTAGCGGTAGCCGGATTCCTGATACATGATCGCGAAAGGCACCTGGATCGGCACGCCCCAGCGTTTCTGGGTGACTTGCGCAGCGTCGTACCAGTCGCTTTTCTCGCGGAAGATTGCGCAGATGTCTTCCGGCGAGCGGGGCGGCGAGGTGCCGCAACCGCTCAGCAGGGTGGCCAGGGTCAGAAGGGCGAGGATGTGCCTGTGATTCAAGAGCTGTTTTCCGTCGTGCGCAAAAAGGCCGACAGTCTACGCGCTCAGCTCAATTGATGACGATAGGGCAGATCCGGACCGGTTTTGCTGCAAGTCAGCGCGGCGGCTTGTACGGCGAACCTGAGCATGCCGTCGATTTGCTCTCGACTGAGCTGCTGCACGCCTTCGACCGAGTCCAGCGAATGTTCGGTCAGCCAGGTGATCAGCGCCGCCTGGAAGGTATCGCCAGCGCCTACCGTGTCGGCGATCTGAACCTGATTGGCCGGTACCGACCACGAGCCATGGGCGCGACTGAACACTGTTGCGCCGTCGCCACCACGCGTCAGGAAGACGATCTGGCAGCGATGTTCGAGCCAGCCTTCAATCACGTTTTGCGGATCCTGCTCGGGATAGAGCAGGCTCAGATCCTCGTCGCTGACTTTGATCAGATCGGCCAGTTGAACCAGCGTGGCGATGCGCTCGCGCCATAGCTCGATGTTCGGCTCGGGATTGAGGCGCACGTTGGGATCGAGGCTGATCAGGCGTTTGCCGCTTTCGCGCTGAACCAGCTTAAGCAAGGTGTCGCCAATCGGCTGCACCACCAGCGAAAACGAGCCAATGTGCAGGCCGCGCACCTCGTCGCCGAGCGTCGGCAGATGTGCCTCGCTCAGTTGCCGGTCGGCGCAGCCTTCGCCACGGAAGCTGTAATGCGGCGAGCCATTGGCGCCTACCGCGACCATTGCCAGGGTGGTCGGCGCGGCAAAATCCACCAGATAATCCGGGCGCACACCTTCGTCCTGCAGGACTTGCTGCAAACGCCGGCCGAGGTAGTCGGTGGACAGCCCACCGAAGAGCGCCGAGTCCACGCCCAAGCGGCGCAGACCGACGGCGACGTTGAACGGCGAGCCGCCGGCAATCGCCTTGAAATTGACTTTCGAGGCCAGACCGCTGGCATCGTTTTCGCTAAAGAAATCAAACAGGGCTTCGCCACACACCAGGTACATAGTTGTTTGCTCGTTATAGGGTTGCGACATGCTGTTGATAGCGTTCGTAGGCCTGCTGGAACGCCGCGACATTCGCGGCGATCGGCAGGGTTTCACTGCTTGCGTCGAGTTTCACGCAGCGCTCGCACAGCTCGGCCAGGGAGACATCATCGCCGTTAGAGCGCGACGCGCACCACGCCGCTTGAATCGCCGCACCCAGCGCCGCGGCTTCGCTTTGCTCGGTGCAGATCACCGGAGCGTTCATGATATCGGCGACGATCTGCCGCCACACCGCGCTCTTCGAGCCGCCGCCGATCAGGCAAATGCGCAGGCTTTGTAAACCATTCTGGCGGAGTAAATCCAGCCCGTAGCGCAAACCGAAGGTGGTGCCTTCGACAGCGGCGCGGCACAGATTGGCCTGGGTCAGGTTGTCCATGGTCAGGCCATGCAGGCTGCCGGTGGCGTGGGGCAGGGCGGGGACGCGCTCACCGTTCAGAAACGGCAACATGCTCACGCCTTCGGCACCGATCGGCGATTGCGCGACCAATTCGTTGAAGGTCGGCAGGTCGAGCTTGAACAGTTCGCGAATCGCACCGGTGGCGTTGGTCAAATTCATGGTGCAGATCAACGGCAGCCAGCCGCCGCTGGAGGAACAGAACGTGGCAACCGAGGCGTCGGCGCTGACGTTTGGCTCCTCCGAATAGGCGTAGACCGTGCCGGACGAACCGAGGCTCATGGTGATCGCGCCGGGCTGGATATTGCCGGTGCCGATCGCGCCCATCATGTTGTCGCCACCGCCGCTGGAGACCACAGCGTTGGGGTTGATGCCGAGTTGCTCGGCGATTGCCGGGAGGAGGGTGCCGACGGCGGCGTGCGCGTCGATCAGCTCCGGCAATGCGGCTTGTAAACGGCCGCTGGCGTCGATGTCGCGCAGGATCTGCAAATCCCACTGACGCGTGCGCACGTTGAAATAACCGGTGCCGGAGGCATCGCCGTATTCGCTGCAGGCGCGGCCGGTGAGCCAGTAGTTGAGGTAGTCGTGAGGCAACAGAATCCGCGCGATGCGTGAGAACACGTCGGGATGCTGCTCTTTGGTCCAGAGCAGTTTCGACACCGTGTAGCCCGGTGCAATGACCACGCCGAGGCGTTCCAGCGAGCCTTCCTCGCCGCCCAGTTGCGCGAGCAAGCGGTCGTTTTCCGGCGTGGTTTCGGTGTCGCACCAGAGCTTGGCCGGGCGCAGCACTGCGCCTTGCTCATCGAGCAGGACCAGGCCGTGTTGCTGGCCGGAGACGCCGACACCGAGGATCGCCTGGCCGTCGACATTCGCCGCTTGCAAGGCCTGGCGGGTGGCGCTGACGAATGCATCGAGCCACTGTTGAACGTCTTGTTCGCGGCGGCCGTTGGCGCCGCTGATCATAGTGTGCGGCGCTGCGCCCAGACCGAGCACCTGGCCGCTGCCGGCATCGAGGATGATCGCTTTGGTGCCTTGGGTGCCGCAGTCGATACCCAGGAAGAGCTTTGTTGTTGTCATGTATGGGCCTGTCAGATTGCGCTGAAGATCAAGAGCTACCCCCTCACCCCAGCCCTCTCCCCCATGGGGGCGAGGGGGAAAGGGAGCAGATTTTCATGCCTTTCACACTCTGTATTCGACTCGGAATTTCAGGTCGATGAATAACGGAAGAACCACGCGGTCGGTTCCCTCTCCCTCCGGGAGAGGGCTAGGGTGAGGGGCTTTTCAGCCGAGCACCCGTTCCAGAGTCCGCGAAACCCCAACCTCGCGCAAACTCTGGCAGCACCACTCGAACGCTGCAACAAACTCCGCCGACTTCGGTATCGCCGTGCCGAAAATTTCTTCCACGCCCAACAGGCGCTCGGTGATCAACTCATCGTCCGCCACCAATCCCTGACAGAACGCCCCTCGCGGGTCCGGAATCGAATACGTATCGCCATTCTCATCCACGCCCTTCAAATACAGCGCCCACGCCGCGACTACCAGTGCCGCGCGTTTGGTCTCGCGGCCATCGGCGATCAGCCGATTGATCGTCGGCACGGTGAACTTGGGAAACTTCGATGAGCCATCCGAACACACGCGCTCCAGTTGATCGGCAATCGCCTGATTGGAGAAGCGCGCCACCAGCGTGTCCTTGTATTCGCTCAGATCAATGCCCGGCACCGGCGCCAGCTGCGGCGTGACATCCAGATCCATATAAGCGCGCATATAGCGCACGAACAGCGGATCGTTCATGGTCTCGTGGACGAAGCGATAACCTTTGAGAAAGCCCAGATACGTCAGCGCCAGGTGACTGCCGTTGAGCAGTTTGATTTTCATCTCTTCGTACGGCGACACATCGTCGGTGAACTGCACGCCGACCTTTTCCCACGCCGGGCGGCCGTTGACGAATTTGTCTTCCAGCACCCACTGCACAAACGGTTCGCAGACCACCGGCCAGGCATCGTCGACGCCGTGTTTGTCGGCCAGTTGCAGGCGATGCGCGGTGCTGGTCATCGGCGTGATGCGATCGACCATGGCGTTGGGGAAACTGACGTTCTGGTCGATCCAGTCGCGCAGATCCGGATCACGCAGCGCGGCGAAGGCCAGCAGCGCCTTGCGCGCGACGGCGCCGTTGTGCGGCAGGTTATCGCACGACATCACAGTGAATGCCGGAACGCCCGCAGCACGGCGTTTGGCCAACGCTGCGCAGAGGAAACCGAACACGGTGCCCGGCGCTTCGGGATGGGCGAGGTCGTGTTGAATCTGCGGCAGATGCGCCATGAATTCGCCGCTGCTGTCGTCGATGCAGTAACCGCCCTCGGTGATGGTCAGCGAGACGATACGGATCTGCGGTTCGGCGAGTTTGTCGATCAGCGTTTGCGCGCCATCTTCGGCCAGCAGCATGTCGCGGATTGCACCGATGACGCGCACTTCGGTGTCATCGCTGTCGCCCAGTTCGAACAGGGTGAACAGGTAATCCTGCTCGCGCAGATCATCGCGGGCACGGCGATCTTCCGGGCGCAGGCCGACGCCACAGATTGCCCAGTCCAGCGCTTCGCCAGTGTTCATCAAAGCATCGGTGTAATACGCCTGATGCGCGCGGTGGAAACCGCCGACGCCGATGTGCGCGATGCCCTGGCGCGTGTCGCTCAGGTTGTAGCCCGGCAGTTGCACTTCGGCGGCGAGGCGGTTGAGGTTCTGTTGGTTGAGTTTCATCGGATAGTCTCGAAATCAGGCGGCAGCGCGCAGTGGGCGAGTCAGCGCCACACCTTCAGCGTCGAACAGGTGGCAGTGAGTCGGGTCCAGACGCAGGCTCAATTGCTCGCCATAACGGCTGGCCAGGTCGCCGCGCACGCGCATGGTCAGGGCTTCACCGGCGCTGGTGGTAACGTGGCAGAAGGTGTCGCTGCCAAGGCGTTCGCTGACATCGGCAGTCACCTGCAACGTGCAGTCGCCGGGTTGCGCCAGCTCAAGATGTTCGGGGCGAATGCCCAACGTCACTGCGCCTCCGACACTGAGGTTGGCGGCGTTGAACGGCAGGGTGATGCGCGTGCCGGCGTCCAGCGAAACTTCGCAGCTGGCGCCGTCGATGCGGGCAATCTTGCCTTTGAGGAAACCCATTTTCGGCGTGCCGAGGAAGCCTGCGACAAACAGGTTGGCCGGGTTGTGATAGAGGTCCAGCGGTGAGCCGACCTGTTCGATTCTGCCGCCATTGAGCACCACGACTTTGTCGGCCATGGTCATCGCTTCGACCTGATCGTGGGTCACATAAATCATCGTCGCTTGCAGGTCTTTATGCAGGCGCAGCAGTTCCAGCCGCATCTGCACGCGCAACGCCGCGTCGAGGTTGGACAGCGGCTCATCGAAGAGGAAAATCTTCGGGTTGCGCACGATGGCGCGGCCGATCGCCACGCGCTGACGCTGACCGCCGGACAGCTGTTTGGGTTTGCGCTCGAGCATCGGCCCGAGTTCAAGAATACGTGCCGCTTCGCCAACCTTGCGCTCGACCTCGGCTTTCGGCACGCCGGCCAGATCGAGGGCGAACGACATGTTCTTTTTCACTGTCATGTGCGGGTACAGCGCGTAGGTCTGGAACACCATCGCCAGATCGCGCTTGGCCGGGCTGACTTCGGTGATATCGCGGCCATCGAGTTCGATGGTGCCACCGCTGACCTCTTCCAGCCCGGCGATCAGGCGCAGCAGGGTGGATTTGCCGCAGCCCGACGGGCCGACGAAGACCACGAATTCCTTGTCGTTCACTTCAAGGTCGATGCCCTTGATGATGGAAAAGCCTTCGAAGCCTTTTTGCAGATTCTTGATTTTCAGGTTGGCCATGAGATGGGCCTCCGCAATTTATTATTCGATTGAACCAGCCGCACATTCTGACTGTGGGAGCGAGCCTGCTCGCGATGGGGCCGTGTCAGCCGCCTTCAACGTTGAATGACGCACCGCATTCGCGAGCAGGCTCGCTCCCACAGGAGTCGTGTTGGTTCAGGGATATTCATTTCACGGCACCAAACGAGAGGCCGCGCACCAGTTGCTTCTGGCTGATCCAGCCAAAGATCAGAATCGGCGCACAGGCCAGGGTCGAGACCGCCGACAACTTGGCCCAGAACAATCCTTCGGGACTTGAATACGAGGCGATCAACGCGGTCAGTGGTGCGGCATTCGAAGAGGTCAGGTTCAGCGACCAGAACGCCTCGTTCCAGCACAGGATCAGCGACAGCAGCACGGTCGAGGCGAGGCCGCCCTTGGCGATCGGCAGCAGCACGCGGACCATTTCCTGCCACAGCGTCGCACCGTCGAGGCGGGCGGCTTCGAGGATGTCTTTGGGGATGTCCTTGAAGTAGGTGTAAACCATCCAGACAACGATCGGCAGGTTGATCAGCGTGTAGATCACGATCAGCGCAATGCGCGTGTCGAGCAGGCCGAAACTCTTGGCCAGCAGGTAGATCGGCATCAGCACGCCCACCGGCGGCAGCATCTTGGTCGAGAGCATCCACAGCAGCGTGCCTTTGGTGCGCTGGGTTTCGTAGAACGCCATCGAGTACGCCGCAGGCACCGCGATCAACAGGCACAGGGCCGTGGCGCTGAACGAGATCACCACCGAGTTCCAGGCGAAGCTGAAATAGTCGCTGCGCTCGTTGATGTGCAGGTAGTTCTCCAGCGTCGGCGTGAAGATGAACTGCGGCGGCGTGGCGAAGGCGTCGATTTCGCTCTTGAAACTGGTCATCACCATCCAGAAGATCGGGAAGAAAATCACGATCGCGATGGCCCAGGCCAGGGTGCCGAGCAGCAGGCTTTGCAGGCGGCGGGATTGTTGGAGGGTCATGGCAGGCCTCACGCTTTGTCAGTCAGGTTTTTGCCGATCATCCGCACCAGAATGATCGCGGCGATGTTGGCGATGACCACGGCAATCAAGCCGCCCGCCGAGGCCATGCCGACATCGAACTGCACCAGCGCCTGGTTGTAGATCAGGTAGGCGAGGTTGGTCGAGGCGTAGCCGGGGCCGCCGTTGGTGGTGGTGAAGATTTCGGCGAACACCGAGAGCAGGAAGATCGTTTCGATCATCACCACCACGGCAATCGGCCGCGCCAGATGCGGCAGGGTCAGGTGCCAGAAAATCGCGATCGGGCCGGCACCATCCAGGCGCGCAGCTTCTTTCTGTTCCTGATCCAGCGACTGCATGGCGGTCATCAGAATCAGGATCGCGAAGGGCAGCCATTGCCACGAAACAATGATGATGATCGACAGCAGCGGGTAGTGCGCCAGCCAGTCCACCGGTTGCGCACCGAACAGCTTCCAGATGTAGGCGAGGATCCCCGAGACCGGATGGAAGATCAGGTTTTTCCAGATCAACGCGCCGACGGTGGGCATGATGAAGAACGGCGAGATCAGCATCACCCGCACTAGACCGCGACCAAGGAATTCGCTGGCCTCCAGCAACGCGCTGATCAACACACCGAAGACCACACTGATCAGCAGCACGCTGCCGACCAGCAACAACGTATTGGTGGCGCCGGGCATGAAGCCCGAATCGGTGAGGAAGTAAGTGAAGTTCTCAAGCCCGACGAATTCGTTTTCGCCGGGGTAGAGCAGGTTGTAGCGGATCATCGAAAAGTACAGGGTCATGCCCAGCGGCACGATCATCCACAGCAGCAACAGCGCCACCGAAGGGCTGACCAGAAACCAGCCGGGATTGCGCACCCGCAGCTTGCGCTGCGGTGGCGACAGGTCGATGTGGGCTTTGGCAGTTGAAGTATTCATGGCATTCACAACCGAGTCATACAGACCTATGGAGATCCCCATGTGGGAGCGAGCCTGCTCGAGAAAGCGCTGGGTCAGTGTCATGTGTGTTGGCTGACACGACGCCTTCGCGAGCAGGCTCGCTCCCACAAGAGGCAGGAGCAAGTCGTTCAGCGCTTACTTGGGATAACCCGCGCGCTTCATCTCGCGTTCCGTAGTCTGCTGCGCCGCCGCCAGCGCCTGATCCACCGTGGTCTGGCCGATCAGCGCTGCCGAGAACAGCTTGCCGACCTGGGTGCCCACTGCCTGGAATTCAGGAATGGTCACCAATTGAATGCCGATGTACGGCACCGGTTTCAGCGTCGGCTTGCTCGGGTCAGCGGCCTTGAGTGATTCCAGCGTCACCTTGGCAAACGGCGCGGCGCTCATGTACGCGTCGCTGTAGGTCGAAGCGCGGGTGCCCGGCGGCACGTTGGCGATGCCGTCGGTCTTGGCAACCAGTTCGCCGTACTCTTTGGACGTGGCCCAGGCACTGAAGGTTTTTGCTGCGTCTTTGGCCTTGGAACTGGTCGGAATCGCCAGCGCCCACGAATACAGCCACGCCGAGCCTTTATCCGTGACCTGATGCGGAGCGAAGGTGAAACCGACGTGATCGGCGACCTTGCTCTGGGTCTTGTCGGTAACGAACGAGCCGGCGACGCTGGCGTCGACCCAGATCGCGCATTTGCCGCTGTTGAACAGGGCCAGGTTTTCGTTGAAACCGTTGCTGGATGCGCCCGGCGGGCCGGATTTCTTCATGGTGTTGACGTAGAAATTCAGCGCATTTTTCCATTCCGGGCCGCTGAATTCCGGTTTCCACTGCTCATCGAACCAGCGTGCGCCATAAGCATTGGCGACCGTGGTCACCAGTGCCATGTTCTCGCCCCAGCCGGCCTTGCCGCGCAGGCAGATGCCGTACTGCTCTTTGTCTTTCTGGGTGAGCTTTTCCGCAAACCCGGCGATCTCTTCCCAGGTCGGCCGCTCCGGCATGGTCAGCCCGGCTGCCTTGAACAGGTCGGTGCGGTAATAGGTGATCGAACTCTCCGCGTAAAACGGCAGCGCATACAGCGAACCCTTCACCGACAGGCCTTCGCGCACCGACGGGAAGACGTCGTCGAGGGCGTAATTGGCCGGCAGGTCCTTCATCGGCTCCAGCCAACCCTTGCCGCCCCAGAGTGCGGCTTCGTACATGCCGATGGTCAATACGTCGAACTGGCCGCCCTGAGTGGCGATGTCGGTGGTCAGGCGCTGGCGCAGGACGTTTTCTTCCAGCACCACCCAATTGAGCTTGATGTCCGGATGCTCGCTCTCGAAGGTTTTCGAGAGTTTCTGCATGCGGATCATGTCGCTGTTGTTGACGGTGGCGATGGTCAGGGTCTGGGCGCCAAGGCTGACGCTGCTGAGGGTCATGCAGGTGAGAGCGAGCAGAGCTTTTGCAGTGGGTTGCATCGTGCACTCCTTTTCTGACACCCGACGGGGCAGAAGGACAGTTATTGTTTTTGTGTCTTCCGAATGCAGGAAGAATCTGCGCTGATTACAGCCTTCCACGGCGGGGCTGACAAATCATCCCTAACACTTATGTCGATACTTTTTTGCACTGGGGTTTGGTGGAGTGAACGCAGGGAAGGGGTTTTGCGCGAGGGACCGTTAGCGAATGCGTACAGATTTCGCCAGCCGGGGCACGGTTTCTTGTGGGAGCGAGCCTGCTCGCGAAGATGGTGTGTCAGCCACAGGATTTTTCACTGACAGACCGCTTTCGCGAGCAGGCTCGCTCCCACAGGTGGCGTGTCGTCAGAGATGGTTCTGTTCAGTCAGGCGCTGCACCGCCAGCCGTCGATAGTGCGACGGCGTCATGCCCTTGAGTTGCTGAAAGCGTCGATTGAAGTTGGAAATATTGTTGAAGCCCGACTCGAAGCACACCTCGGTCACCGGTTTGTCGCCATCGGCCAGCAGCTCACAGGATTTGCTGATGCGCAGGCGATTGACGAATTCGATGAAGTTGCGTCCGGTGGCCTGTTTGAATACCCGGCTGAAATAGGTCGGCGTCATGCCAAGATGCTCGGCCACTTCTTCCAGTGAGATGTCCCGCGCGTAGTGGCTGAAGATGTAATCGACCGCGCGGTTGGTGCGGTCGATGTTGTGTTCGTCGGCCAGTTGCGGGGTGGTGGCGCCGGACAACAACTGGAAGTCATCACTGGCCGCAAGCAGTTCCATCAGGATGAAAAAGTGCCCGAGGCGAGTGATGCCGGTGCTGTCGGCGATCCGCTGCATAAGCGTCATGGCCTGACGGATCGTGCGTTTGCAGCGGAACTCGATGCCGTACTGCGCGCGCTCAAGCAGTGGCGCCAGGGATTTTAGTTCAGCGAACACCTGATGGCCGCTCTCGAACAGTTCGTCGGTGAAGTTGACCAGCATGTCGCGCTTCTCCACCACTTCATCTTCAGCGATCTGGCTGATCCAGTTGTGCGGCAGGTTGGGACCGGTCAGAAACAGGGTTTCCGGATAGAAGTTGCCGATGTAATCGCCGATGAACACCTTGCCGGAACTGGCAACGATCAGGTGCAGTTCGTATTCCTTGTGAAAATGCCAGCGCACCAGCGGGCAGGGGAAGCCGTGCTGGCGGTAGATGATGGACAAGCCGTTATGGTCGTCCATCAACTCGTAGGAAGGGTCGGTCACGCGAGCGGTTCGGGTCATGACAAGGCACTTTTTTATTATCGCTGCGCGATCATGCCTCGTTTTTTGCCATTTGTGCCACTTCCGACCGGCCGTCCGTGGAGACCGCTCAACTGAGCTTGTCGCGGGCCTTTTGCAAGTTGGCCATTTGGCAGAAGCGCACGATATTCGAATTCTTGATGAAGTCGAAATTGATGATGTTGCACTTGCGCGCCCAATCGGATTTTTCCGGATCGAACCACTCGTCAAGACTGTCGAGGATTCGCTGTGGCCCGCCGAGTGTGTAACTGGTTGCCGACAGCGACCACGGGCGGCGCGTACTGACAGGTGTGCTCAGTACGTTGTCTATATAGCCATAAAGATCCGAGGTGCTGACCTGTGATTTGCCGATCCACTTGTGATTGATCTGGCTATAAAAGCGGAAGTCCAGGGTTTCCCAGGTCATCGGCGCAGCCACCATAATGCGCTGCAATGGATCGATGGCTTTGAGTTGGCCAATTGTCAGATGCAGATTTTCGGTGGGAATGATCCGTTCCCCAAGGTGCTCCAGCAAAGCTGTTCTGAATTCCTCATGGTTGAATGGATCTGTAGCGTTGGAAAGTTCATGAAAGTCCAGAACGATAAACTCGTTCGGGCTTCTTTCATAAAACCCCTTGAGGTCTCTGATCAGGTCTTCAAGCGTTCGCGAAGAGTTGAATCCATTGTGCTGGAAACGGAATCTCGCCAGTTGTTTCGCCTTGCTGTTGTAAACAAGGCGCACATCAAGTGCGCGAGCGCCGCGATTCAACTGCGAATAAAAGGAAACGTCCTGGCAGGCAAGCCAGTTTTTCCCGGGAATCAGGGCGTAAGAGGCTTCCCAGTCACAACCGGCGTTATGCGCGCCGGGCAGGGTCATTTCGAATAACGAAAGATTATCGATTTGTGGTGAATCAGCCATCCATTGATGGGTTGGTATATCGTCGAAGTTTTCCATGTTGCATATCCTGCGAAGTGGTTGATTAGTTGCGCGCAGGATGTTTATAGGCATGTTCGTGTTATTGCGAAAGTTCGCTTTTAATGCAAGTCATGTAATTAGCGCTCTGTTGGATTCAACTGGTTTTTCGCTTCGATCCATTGAGCCATGTATTGAGTGCTTTTGAGTGTGTGATGTCGCAGCATGGCGCCGGTGAAGTTGTCGTTTCTAAGTTGTGCCAAGTGTTGTCGGCAATCAGCTATCCGGTTGATCAGACGCGGGCCATGTACGCTGCGCTGATAACGTTGCTGCAAAAGTGCCGAAGCCTGAATCTGCGCTTGCTGCCAGCGCGCTGGATCTTCGTACAGTTGCACGGCCTGTTCGGCGAAGGTGTTTGCGTCCAGGGCAACGGCGCCCGGCCAAGGAGCATCGCCGTGCATGGCTTCGGCGCCGATCGGTGTCGTCACGCTTGGCGTGCCACAGAGCATGGCGTCGACCAGTTTGCCCTTGATTCCCGCGCCAAAGCGCAATGGCGCAAGGCAGACCCGCGCTGCCGACATCACTTCAAGCGCATCTTCGGCCCAGTCCATGATGTGAAAGCCTTGGGCCGGGTTGTGCAATGCGGTGGCTTTGGGCGGCGTGTAGGCGCCATAGATATGCAGTTGCGCGCGAGGCAGGCGCGCGCGGATCAGCGGCCAGAGCGAGGTCTTCATCCAGAGCACGGCATCCCAGTTTGGCGCGTGACGGAAGTTGCCAATGCTGAGGAAATGCGCGCGTTCTTCAAAGCCTGGCGCGGCGGTGTCCGGAAGATCAATCATCAACGGACACCAATGCAGGATTTGCCGAGGCAGGCCGAATTCCTCCACCAGCAGGTCGATCTCGACTTCGGAAATCATCAGGTTCAAATCACACCGGTACAGCGCAGCGATTTCCCGTTTGGCCAGATCGGTGCTCGCCATCAGCTGGAATTCTTCGTGCAATGCCGGTGCGAACAGTTCGGTGAAATCAGTCTGCTCGTCGTCGCTTTTCAGCCGGTCTTTCAGACGCTGATGACGCGCGTGACGGAGGCTTTGCAGGTCGGAGGTTTCGAGGATGCGCAGGGCGTCCGGACAGTGTTTCTCCACCCGCCAGCCAAACTGTTCTTCCATCATGAACTGATCGAACAGCACGATATCGGGCGCCAACTCGCTGATGAACGTATCAAAGCTGCTGTTGTTGAGTTCGATCGGCACTTCGCGAATGCCCAGTGACGTCAGGTCAGCCTTGTGTTCCCCCGGGCTGGCCGGGCTGCTGAACGTGATGTCCCAGCCTTGCTCGAGGAACGCTTCAAGAATCTGCATGACATGCCCGCTGGCCGCCGAAGAGCGGGGCTCGGGCCAGACGTAGCCGATGACCAGGACTTTGGTGGGAACGGAGTGGGACATCACTGGATTCTCGGCGCATAAAAAGGGCGCAATTAAACCACAGTGATGTGTGCTCATCGCCAGTTCAGGTTGATCACGATTGCTCGGGTTCCGGCCAATGCCGGTAGATGCGCAGGACTATTCCAGTATGGATTTGACCTTGTCTCGTAACTGGTCAATCGAAAACGGTTTGCCGATGACATGCATGTCGCCGGGTACTTCGATAGTTTCGGCATAACCGCTGGCAAACAGGATGGGCAGAGCAGGGCGCAGCTGACGGGCCTTTTGAGAAAGTTCGCGGCCATCCATGCCAGGCAGGCCGTGGTCGGTCATCATCAAATCGATGTCTTTGCCAGGATTCGCAAGAACCTCGAGTGCCGCGTTACCGTCATCAGCCTCCAATACCGTGTATTCCAGCTCCTCCAGCACATCCACGATGAGCATGCGCACGATGTCGTCATCTTCTACGACAAGGATAGTGGAGGCATTGGCAGACATGGCAGGACTCTCAAAAATTGAAATCGGGGGATACCGGGCAAGCGAATTTTGCCGGACTCTTGCATGAGTAAGTGGCGCATAGCCACAAGTTCCCGAGCTGATACAAAAAAAGAACAGGTCAGTGCGGTGCGGCAAGGATAACCGTTGGCGTCGTCCAATGCGCAGGTGTGCGTAGGAAAATGCCATCATTTGTGTGAGAAAAATGGATCCATGGCGGGGTTTTGGGGCAAACTCTCGGGTTTTCAACAGTTCGACAAGGCTGCCCCATGTCCTCTCCGTCCTCGGTTGATGAACAACGGTTCCGCAAACTTCTGAGTCGCAACGTCAGCCTGCCGCTGGGCGTTGGCGTGCTCAGCGCCGTGTTCTTCGTCTCGCTGATCACTTATTTGCTGTCGGTCATCCAATGGGTCGAGCACACCGACCGGGTGATCAATAACGCCAATGAAGCGGTGAAGCTCACCGTTGATCTGGAAACCGGCATGCGCGGCTATCTGCTCAGCGGTGACGAGCACTTTCTCGACCCGTACGAAGTTGCCAAGCCGCGTATCGAGGTCGCTCTCAATACGTTGCTGGAGCTGACCGCCGATAATCCGGTGCAGACCGATCGCCTGCGCCGTTTGCAAGCCTTGCAGGTGGAGTGGGCCAATTACGCGCAGTCTATGATCGATCTGCAGCGCAGCAGTGGCGACTATCGCGGTGCGGTCAAGGCCGGGCGGGGCAAGCGCCTGACCGATGAAATCCGAAAGCAATTCGAGGACGTCATCGAGACCGAGCAGGTGCTGCGCGCCACGCGCAACGAGGATGTGCGCCGCACGACGATCTGGAGCATCACCCTTTACCTGATCTTCATCGTTGGCATCAGCGGTTTGCTGGCCTACATCGGCCGCCGTGATCTGCTCAACCTGTCGACCAACTACAGCGCCAACCTCGCCGCGCAACTGGCCAGCGCCGAACGCCTGGAGAAGCAGGCGTGGCTGCGCAACGGCCAGACGCAACTGGCCGAGCAGGTGTTGGGGCAACTGACGCTGAACCTGCTGGGGCGCAACATTCTGCAATTCTGCGCGCAATACCTTGGCACTGCCGTCGCCGCGCTTTATGTGCGCGAAGAACATGGCGGCCTCAAGCGCGTGGCGACTTATGGTTTCTCCCGCGAGCAGGAAGAGCTCAATCAAACGATCTACAGCGGCGAAGGTATCGTCGGCCAAGTGGCAGAACAGGCACGCCTGATCCGTCTCGACGCGGTCCCGGGCGACTATTTCAAAGTCAGCTCCGGGCTCGGTGCAGGCCTGCCGCACAGTGTGCTGGTGGTGCCGACCAGCGATGATGATCGGGTCAACGGTGTGATCGAACTGGGCTTCCTGCGTCCGCTGTCCGAGCGCGATATCGAACTGCTGGAACTGATTGCCGGCAACATCGGCACCTCGATCGAAGCGGCGCGTTACCGTCAGCGCTTGCAGGAAGTGCTCGCCGAAACCCAGCAGCTCAATGAAGAGCTGCAAGTGCAGCAGGAAGAGCTGAAGACTGCCAACGAAGAGCTGGAAGAACAGTCGCGGATTCTCAAGGAATCCCAGGCGCATCTGGAAACCCAGCAAGTGGAGCTGGAGCAGACCAACGAGCAGCTCGCCGAACAGCGCGATGCCATGGACAAGAAAAACACCGAGCTGAATCAGGCGCAGATTCAACTCGAAGAGCGTGCCGAAGAGCTGCAACGCTCGAGCAAGTACAAGTCCGAATTCCTCGCCAACATGTCCCACGAACTGCGCACGCCGCTCAACAGTTCGCTGATTCTGGCCAAACTGTTGGCGGAAAACCCGCAGCAGAATCTGTCGGCGGAACAGGTCAAGTTTGCCGAATCGATCTATTCGGCCGGCAACGATCTGCTCAACCTGATCAACGACATCCTCGACATTTCCAAAGTTGAAGCCGGAAAACTCGAAGTGATCGCCGAAAACACCCGTGTCGATCGACTGGTCGACGGCTTGCGCTCGATGTTCGAACCGTTGGCGGCCGACAAAAAACTGGCCTTCAGCGTCGAGGTTCAGCCGGACGCACCGGGCTTGCTGTTCACCGACCGTCAGCGTCTGGAGCAGGTCATCAAGAACCTGCTGTCCAACGCGATCAAGTTCACCGAGCACGGCGCCGTAAGCCTGACCATCACCGCGCAGCCGAACGATCACATCGCCTTCAGCGTCAAGGATTCCGGGATCGGTATCGCCGCGGATCAGCAGGAAAGTATCTTCGAGGCGTTCCGTCAGGCGGATGGCACCACCAATCGCAAGTACGGCGGCACCGGTCTTGGCCTGTCGATCTCGCGGGATCTGGCGACGTTGCTCGGCGGTTCGATCAGCGTCGACAGCGTGCCGGGGCAGGGCAGCACGTTTACGCTGGTGTTGCCGCGTCAGTATCACGAATTCGGTGAGACGCCGGCCGCGCCGCTGACCTTCCACCCGGCACCTTCGACACCTGCGCCAGTCGCGGTTGCCGCGCCGGTAGTATCGGCGATTCCGGCAGTTATCCCGCGCTTTGCCGACGATCGCGACAAGGCACCGTTCGCCACCCGCTGCATTCTGGTGGTGGAGGACGAACCGAACTTCGCCCGTATCCTCTATGACCTGGCCCATGAGTTGGGCTACATGTGTCTGGTCGCCCACGGCGCTGACGAAGGTTACGACCTGGCGCGCGAATTCGTTCCGGATGCGATCCTGCTCGACATGCGCCTGCCGGATCATTCCGGTCTGACCGTGCTGCAACGCCTGAAAGAACGCGCCGAAACCCGGCACATTCCAGTGCACGTGATTTCCGTGGAAGACCGCGTCGAAGCGGCCATGCACATGGGCGCGATCGGCTACGCAGTGAAGCCGACCACCCGCGAAGAGCTCAAGGATGTGTTCGCCCGTCTCGAGGCCAAGCTGACGCAGAAGGTCAAACGCGTGCTGCTGGTCGAAGATGACGATCTGCAACGCGAAAGCATCGCGCGGCTGATTGGCGACGAAGACATCGAAATCACTGCCGTCGGCCTGGCCCAGGACGCCCTGGAATTGCTGCGCACGACCATCTACGACTGCATGGTCATCGACCTCAAGCTGCCGGACATGCTCGGCAACGATCTGCTCAAGCGCATGTCCACCGAGGACATCTGCTCGTTCCCGCCGGTCATTGTCTACACCGGCCGTAACCTGACCCGCGATGAAGAGGCCGAACTGCGCAAGTATTCGCGCTCGATCATCATCAAGGGCGCACGCTCCCCGGAGCGGTTGCTCGACGAGGTCACACTCTTTCTGCACAAAGTCGAATCGCAGCTGTCCCATGAACGGCAGAAGATGCTCAAGACCGCGCGCAGCCGCGACAAAGTCTTTGAAGGTCGCAAAGTGCTGCTGGTGGACGACGATGTGCGCAACATCTTCGCCCTGACCAGCGCGCTGGAACACAAAGGCGCAGTCGTGGTGATCGGCCGTAATGGCCGCGAAGCGATTGAGAAACTTCATGAAGTCGAGGACATCGACCTGGTGCTGATGGACGTAATGATGCCGGAAATGGATGGCTTCGAAGCCACCATGGAAATCCGCAAGGATCCGCGCTGGCGCAAGCTGCCGATCATCGCGGTGACGGCCAAGGCCATGAAGGACGATCAGGAGCGCTGCCTGCAAGCGGGCGCCAACGATTACCTGGCCAAGCCCATCGACCTTGATCGTCTGTTCTCGCTGATACGTGTGTGGTTACCGAAAATGGAACGCATCTAGTGGAACGCAGCAGTTCAGCCGAGCGCAACAGCGAAATCGAATTACGCTTGTTGATCGAGGCGATTTACCTGAAATACAGCTATGACTTTCGCGACTACTCCGGCGCTTCGATCAAGCGCCGGGTGCAGCACGCGCTGAGTCAGTTCGAATGCGCGACCATCTCGGCCCTGCAAGAAAAAGTCCTGCACGACCCGACGGCGTTCATGCAGCTGCTGCAACTGCTGACGATCCCGGTCAGCGAGATGTTCCGCGATCCGTCGCACTTCCTGGCGATCCGCAACGAAGTGGTGCCGCTGCTGCGTACCTATCCGTCGCTGAAGATCTGGATTGCCGGATGCAGCACGGGCGAGGAGGTCTACTCGATGGCGATCCTGCTGCGCGAAGAAGGCCTGCTCGACCGCACGATCATCTACGCCACCGACATCAACCCGCGCTCGCTGGAGAAGGCCAAGCAAGGGATTTTCTCCATGGAAAACGTCCGCGCCTACACTGCCAATTATCAGCAGGCCGGCGGTCAGCGTTCGTTTGCCGATTACTACACGGCAGCCTACGGCTACGCGATTTTCGACAAGAGCCTGTGCGAGAACGTGACGTTCGCCGACCACAGCCTGGCCACCGACAGCGTGTTCTCCGAAACCCAGTTGATTTCCTGCCGCAACGTGCTGATCTATTTCAACAAGAAGTTGCAGGACCGGGCGTTCGGTCTGTTCCATGAATCGTTGTCGCATCGCGGCTTTCTGGTGCTGGGCAGCAAGGAAACCCTGGATTTTTCCAACTATTCGAACCAGTTCGAGGCGTTGGTCAAACAAGAACGGATCTACCGCAAATCATGAACGACACCCCGAGCTTGCCTCGCATCGAGGCCGTCGTGATCGGCGCCTCCGCAGGCGGTGTCGAGGCGTTGCTGACCCTGCTCGGGCCATTGCGCAAAGGCTATGTGCTGCCGATCATCATCGTTCTGCATCTGCCGGAAGAGCGCCGCAGTCATCTGGCCGAAGTGTTCTCCCGCCGTGTGGCGATGCCGGTCAAGGAAGCTGAAGACAAGCAGGACATTGAAGCCGGCACGGTGTATTTCGCCACGCCCGGTTATCACTTGTCGGTCGAAGCGGATCGCAGCCTGTCGCTGAGCCTGGAGGACCGCGTACATCATTCGCGGCCGTCTATTGATTACCTGTTTGAATCGGCCGCTGACGTTTACCGCGAGACACTCGCCGCCGTGCTGCTGACCGGCGCCAATCAGGATGGCGCGCGCGGTCTGGCCTGCGTCAAGCGCTGCGGCGGCCTGACCATTGTTCAAGACCCCGATGATGCACAAGTCGCCACCATGCCCCAGGCTGCACTGAACGTTCTGCAGCCGGATCATGTCCTACCCATTCACGGCATCGGCCGTCTGCTAGTCGAGCTGGAACGAATCGCATGCTGAGTAATATCCAAGCCAAACTGTTGATCGTTGACGATCTGCCAGAAAACCTGCTGGCGCTGGAAGCGCTGATCAAGCGCGAGGATCGCACGGTCTACAAGGCTCTGTCGGCGGACGAGGCACTGTCGCTGTTGCTGCAACACGAATTCGCCATGGCCATTCTCGACGTGCAGATGCCGGGCATGAACGGCTTCGAACTGGCCGAGTTGATGCGCGGCACCGAGAAGACCAAGAACATTCCGATCATTTTCGTCAGCGCCGCTGGCCGTGAACTCAACTACGCGTTCAAGGGCTACGAAAGCGGTGCGGTGGACTTCCTGCACAAACCGCTGGACATTCATGCGGTGAAGAGCAAGGTCAACGTTTTCGTCGATCTGTATCGCCAGAGCAAGGCCATGAAACAGCAGGTCGAGGCGCTGGAGCAGGCCCGACGCGAGCAGGAAGCGCTGCTGCAACAGCTGCAAAGCACTCAGCTTGAGCTGGAACAAGCGGTGCGCATGCGCGATGACTTCATGTCCATCGTCGCCCACGAGGTGCGTACACCGCTCAATGGCCTGATCCTCGAAACCCAGCTGCGCAAGATGCACCTGGCGCGGGACAACGCCGCGGCGTTCACCCTCGACAAGATGCAGGCAATGGTCGACCGCGATGAGCGGCAGATCAAAAGCCTGATTCGCCTGATCGAAGACATGCTCGATGTCTCGCGAATCCGCACCGGCAAACTGTCGATCCGCCCGAGTCGTTTCGATCTGGTGCAACTGGTCAGCAATCTGCTGCAAAATTTTGCACCGCAAATGGAAGCGGCGGAAACCAGCGTTTCCTTTGAGGCGTCCGAGCCGGTAGAAGGTTGCTGGGACGAGTTCCGCATCGAGCAGGTGGTGTCCAATCTGCTGACCAACGCCTTGCGTTACGGCGGTCGCAGCCCGATTCAGGTGCGCGTCTATCGCGAAGCTGACGAGGCTCGGGTCGAGGTCCAGGATCACGGCATCGGCATCAGCGCCGAGAACCAGAAGCGTATTTTTCAGCAGTTCGAACGGGTGTCCGCCAAGACGGTGGTGGCCGGGCTCGGGCTGGGTCTGTTCATTTCCGAGCAGATCGTCGCCGCCCATGGCGGCTCCATCGTCGTCGAGAGTGAAATCAACGAAGGCGCCCTGTTTCGCGTTTGTCTGCCGATCCAGGAAAACGGCATATCCGACGCAACCTCTGAGTGACCACACGGTCGTATCAGCAGCTATTGACCGAACAAAGGCTTCCCATGAGCGTAGATGCGCAAGATGTAGTACTCGTCGTCGAAGACGAACCGGTTATCTTGATGGTCCTGACGGATTACCTGTCAGGGCAGGGCTATCGCGTGTTGCAAGCGGAAAATGGCGAGCAGGCTTTCGAGATCCTCGCCAGCAAACCTCACCTGGACATGCTGATTACCGATTTCCGCCTGCCGGGCGGGATCTCCGGCGTGCAGATCGCCGAGCCGGCAGTGAAGCTGCGACCGGACCTCAAAGTGATTTTCATCAGCGGCTACCCGCAGGAAATCCGTGAAACCGGCAGCCCGATCACCAGCAAGGCACCGATCCTGGAAAAACCGTTCGATCTGGATGTGTTGCAGGAAAAGATTCAGGAATTGCTGGCCTGATGGTTATGCAGGAGCTGCCGAGCCTTCGGCAGCTCCTGCATGAGAATCAGCTATTGATCATCTCGCGCACCTTGGCGGTGAGCAGATCAAAGGTGAAGGGCTTGGTGATCATCTGCATTCCCGAGTCGAGGAAGCCACCGCGCACCGCCGCGTGCTCGGCATAACCGGTGATGAACAACACTTTCAGACCTGGCCGGTATTGCCGACCAACCTCCGCCAGTTGACGACCGTTCATCCCCGGCAGGCCAACGTCGCTGATCAGCAGGTCGATGCGTTGCGTCGAATTCAGAATCGGCATGGCGCCGTCGGCATCACCGGCCTCCACGAACGCATAACCCAACTCACTGAGCACGGCGCTGACCAACACGCGCACAGCCGGATCGTCTTCGACGATGAGTACGGTTTCGCCATCCATCGCATACGGAGCCTGCTGCGAATCCGAGACGGGAATTTCCACTTCTTCACCACGGAAACGCGGCAGGTAGAGTTTTACCGTGGTGCCTTGATCGACTTCACTGTCGATCGACACATGCCCGCGCGACTGCTTGCTGAAGCCATAGATCATCGACAGTCCGAGGCCGGTGCCCTGGCCGATCGGCTTGGTCGTAAAGAACGGATCGAACGCGCGGCTGACCACACTCTGCGGCATGCCGCTACCGTTGTCAGTCACGCTGAGCATCACGTAATCGCCCGGCTCCAGATTGCTGTAAGCGGCAGTGAAGTCGCTATGCAGGACCTGATTGCTGGTTTCCACCACCAGTTTGCCGCCCTCGGGCATCGCATCGCGGGCATTGATGACCAGGTTGAGCAGGGCGCTCTCGAGTTGATTGGGATCGGCCTCGGCAACCCAGAGGTTGTCGTCCAGGCGCATTTCCAGATGAATGCTCTCATTGAGGCTGCGTTGCAGCAGCTCGCCCATCGACAGCACCAGCGTGTTCATCTGCACGGCTTTCGGGTCGAGCGATTGCCGGCGGGAGAACGCCAACAAGCGGTGAGTCAGGCCGGCGGCGCGGTTGGCGGAGGTCACGCCTAGATCGATCAGGCTGTCGAGGTCTTCGGTCCGGCCCCGGGCCAGACGTCGGCGCAGCAGTTCCAGGCTACCGATGATGCCGGTGAGCATATTGTTGAAGTCGTGAGCGATGCCGCCAGTGAGTTGGCCGACCGCTTCCATTTTCTGCGATTGGCGCAGCGCTTCTTCGTTGTGGCGAAGCTGTGCGGTGCGCTCTTCAACCTGTTGCTCGAGGGTTTCCAGAGTTGATTGCAGGCGGCGTTCGCTTTCACTCAGGTCGATCAGCCGATCGCGCGCTTCATATTGTCGTCGCCGCCCGCGCAGGGCGGCGGAGACCAGACTGACCAGCGTCGCGGGATGGAAGGGGCGCTCGAGAAAAGTCACGTTGCCGAGCAGGGTGCTGAGACGCGACGGCGGACCTTGTTCATCGCCGCCATGATGAGTCAGCAGCACGATGGGCATGTCCGACCACGCGGGTTGCTGGTCAAGGTAGGCGATAAGCCCTTCCAGTTCCGGTCCGCGCAGCGCTTCAGCAGCAATCAGCAGCAACCCGGCGCCGACCTCCAGTTCGGTGCACAGAGCGCCGAGATTCGGCGCCACCATGCCGCCGTAACCGGCTTCGTTGAGAATCATCAACGCGATCTGGCTGTCGCGACCCATGGGCGCCAGCACCAGCACCCGCTCGGCCAACGGCGTGTTGACCGTCACAAGCTTTCATCCTCAAGCAATGGATTGCTCGCTCCCATGTAGGTCGGCACGCCACGCAGCACGCCCTGGAAGGATTCCAGCGGTTGGCCGATGGTCATGCCACGCGAGGAAATCCGGTATTCACGGATGGTCGACTCGTGGTTGCCGGTACGTTTCTTGATAATCGAGATCGCCCGGCGGACTTTGCCGAGGGCTTCGAAGTAGCGCAACAGAATCACCGTGTCGGCCAGGTAAGTGATATCGACCGGCGCCTGCATATCGCCCACCAGACCGTGCTGGGCGACCGTCATGAAAGTCGCCGCGCCTTTGCGGTTAAGGTACAGCAGCAGCTCGTGCATGTGCAGCACCAGCGCGTTTTCTTCCGGCATCGCCGCTTGATAGCCGTTAATGCTGTCGATCACCACGGTTTTGATACCTAGCTCATCGACGCAACGGCGCACGCGATGGGACAACTCACCCGGAGACAATTCGGCGGCGTCTACTTGTTCGATCAGCAGATTACCGGTGGCCTGCAAGGCTTTGAGGTCGATGCCGAGATGACGCATGCGTTCTAACAGCAGGCCCAGCTCTTCATCGAAAATGAACAGCGCGGCTTTTTCGCCTCGGGCCACCGCTGCGGCGGCGAAGATCATCGAAATCATCGATTTGCCGGTACCGGCCGGGCCGAGAATCAGCGTGCTGGAACCGGTCTCGATGCCGCCGCCGAGCAGGGCGTCCATTTGCGGGATGCCGCTGGACAGCTGCAGACGTGGGTAGTCGCCGCGATGTTCCGCCGCTACCAGGCGTGGGAAAACATGGATGCCGTCGCCCATGATGGTGAAATCGTGGAAACCGCCACGGTATTTCTGCCCGCGATATTTGACCACTCGTACCCGACGACGCTCGGCGCCGTAGCTAGGCGTCAGCTCTTCAAGGCGGATCACGCCGTGGGCGACACTGTGCACGGTCTTGTCGAGGGATTCTGTAGTCAGGTCATCGAGCAGCAGGACGGTGGCGTCGTAGCGCACAAAGTAGTGCTTGATCGCCAGAATCTGCCGACGATAGCGTAAGGAGCTCTGCGCCAGCAGACGAATCTCCGAAAGGCTGTCGAGCACAACGCGGGTCGGCTTGAAGCGTTCGACCACTTCGAAAATCTGCCTGGTCGCCTCGCCCAGTTCAAGGTCCGAGGAATACAGCAGGCTTTGCTGATGTTCGGCATTGAGCAGGCTTTCCGGCGGTGTCAGCTCGAAGATCTTGATGTTTTCGTTCAGCTCCCAGCCGTGGGAGAGCGCACCTTGACGCAGTTCTTTCTCGGTTTCCGAGAGAGTGATGTACAAGCAGCGTTCCCCGGCCAGCGCACCGGCGCGGAGGAAATGCAAAGCCACGGTGGTTTTGCCGGTTCCGGGTTCCCCCTCGAGCAAAAACACATGGCCGCGAGACAGGCCACCGGCAAGGATGTCATCCAGACCTACAATGCCGACGGCGGCCTTTGCACTGATCAACTCGTTTGATGTAGTCAAAAAACGCCCTCTTATGACTAGGGTAATCCGGCGGCTGGCTTAAGTGAGCCGCCTGAATAACTTGACCTCAGGGCATGTTCACGGTTCCGCTTTTTCTTTCGACAGGTGGTTGATTGCACCCGCTTTACCTTGATTAAAGACCCTGTTGCAGGGCCGGGTCGTCCGGATTCAGCTGCTCCAGCTGCGCCAGCAGAATCTGCACATTCTGCAACTGGCCGCTTTCCTTCCAATAGTTGATCAACAACACCCGCGCCTTGCGGTCGGCGGGGTGGCGCTGAACGATTTCCTGCAGTTGTTTCTGCGCCGCTTCCAGTTCTTCCGCGCTGTGCAGAGTGGTGGCGAGGTCGTAGCGATAATCCTTGTTGTCCGGTTCCAGCTCGACCGCTTTGGACAGGCCGAGCAGGGCATATTCGCGCTGGCCGTGGTGCAGCAGCCACAGGCCGAGGGCATGTTGCAGATAGGCCGAATCGGGCTGCGCCTTGAGTTGGCGGGCGAGCAACTGGCGAGCGGCATCGCTCTGGCCCTGGCGGTCGAGCACATCGATCTGCATGACCAGCGCCGGCAGGTTGCCCGGTTCCAGGCGCAAGGTATTGTCCAAAGCCTGTTGGGCCTGTTTGTATTCGGCGTTGTGAATATAGAGACGGGCCAGTTGCGCATAGTTGGCGGCGCTTTCCGGCTGGCTTTCCAGGGTCTGTTGCCAGCCGTCGATGGCCTGCTGTAGCGGTGCGAAATACAGGCCGAGCTCGTCCGGGGCCAGGCCGAGCAGGGCATTGATCGCGGCGAAACGGACAGTTTGTTCTTCATCATCGAGCAACGGCCCGAGCAGCAGACTGCGCTGGCCGCCGGGCACCAGACCGACGATGCTTTTGATCGCTGCGACGCGAACTTGCGGCGCTTCGTGATGCAAGTCGATGTCCGCCAGCTTCAACGCCTGCGGACTGGGGTAATTGGGCAGTTCGCCATGCAGCCAGACCCGGCGCTTGACCGAGATGTCCGGGCGGCCCAATTGCTGGTACAACTGGCGCGCCGCTCCGGGTTCACCGGTGCGCGCGGCGTTCAGCGCTTCGCTGTAGCCATGTTTGATAGCATCGGGGATGGTCGGAGTGCTGCTGCGCCAGGACAGCCAGACGACGCCGAGGATCAGTACGAGGCCTAAGCCGATCAGCAGGTTGCGGCGGGACTGAGTCATGCGGGTTTCCGAAAGCTTCGAACTTGAGCAGAGCGGCAAGCTTCGTTCAGCTTGGCGCGTGAGTCAAACCGTTGCCAGCGAATCGTCCTACAACACGTGTCGACTGTGAAATCCGTCAGGCTTTTGCTGCAATGTCTACGCTTGCAGAAGTCGTTTTAAAGAGAGTGCCCATGTCTGCGCTGTACACCTATTTCAAGGCTTTGATCCATCCCGGTCAGGCTGTTCTGCTGTTTGCCCTGCGGACCATCGCCGCCGGGCTGTTGACCCTTTATCTGGCGTTCATCTTCGATCTCGAACAGCCGAAGTGGTCAATCATGGCCGTGGTGATCGTCAGCCAGCCACTGGCAGGGATGGCACTGGCGCGCAGTTTCGGCCAGGTGATCGGCACCACCGTGGGTGCGGCGGTGGCGGTGCTGATCATGGCGATTTTCCCTCAGGCGCCGCTGCCGTTCATCACGACATTGGCGTTGTGGCTGGCGCTGTGCACGGCGGGCGGCACCTTGTTGCGCTACACCAGTTCCCAAGCGTTCGTGCTCAGTGGTTACACCGCAGTCGTGGTGGCCTTGCTGGCGATTCCGGATCAGGACGGCACCTTTCTGCTGGCGGTCACCCGCGTCACCGAAACTTTGTTGGCGGTGGCCTGTGTCTGCGTGGTCAGTTTGCTCACGGCACGGCCTGAGGCCGTCACCAAGGGCTATTTCGCCAAAATCGATCAGGTGATCAAACTGGCCGCTAGCCACGCTGCCGAGGTGCTTCGTACGGAAGAAAGCGAAGCCGATTTCCAGCGTAGGCAAATGCAGCTGCTCGGCGAGATCAGCGCACTGGAAGGTTTACGACGTCATTTGTATTTCGATGCCCCCCGTTTGCGCAGTGCCGACAACCTGGTATTGCTGCTCGGCAACCAACTGATGCTGCTGACCTCGCGACTGACCGCGCTGCGTCATCAGCGCGAATTGCTCATCGAACGCTGGGAGGGTGATCTGCCGCTGGAGGTCCAGCAGCTGCGTGCCGAGGAACTGGCGTTGCTTGAGCAGCTGGCGCAACAGGGCCGCGCGCTGTCTGGCGCCGATCGGCAGCGTTTCGTCACCTTGCAGCAACAGTTCGAAGCATTGGCGTACAAGGCCGAGCAGCAGACCGAGAACATGAGCGCGACCCTGCGTTCATTGGCTTGGGCGCTGCGTTGGGAGCAGGCGCGCCTGTTGCAGCAACTTGAGCAGATCCTCGAACTGAGCGACGCGATTCAGGAAGGGCGCCCGGCCAGTTGTCTCTATCGCGGCCAGAGCAGTCCGTTGCATCTGGATTTCACCCTGGCCTCGATGAATGCGATCCGCGCCTTTACCGCGCTGTTGGTCAGCGGGTTGATCTGGATCGAAACGGCCTGGGATGGCGCGCGCGGCGGAATGATTCTGGTGGGGATTCTCTGCTCGCTGATGGCGACTTTTCCGCGTCCGCTGATGGCTGCGCAAAGCTATGCGCGAGGCTTGGGTCTGGCGCTGGTGGTGTCGGCGTTCTACCAGTTCATGCTGGTGCCGGCGATCAGTGATTTCGAGCTGCTGGCCTTGCTGCTGGCGCCGCTGCTGTATGCCATTGCTGTGGGCATTTCCAGTCCGGCCACCGCCGGTATCGGCATGGGCCTTGGCCTGTCCAGTTTTCTCATGCTCGGACCGCAAAATACCGGCACTGGGCAGAACACGGCGATTCAATGGTTCGAATTCGCCGGCGCCTACGTCAGCGCAGCGATGCTGGCCCTGATCGTTTATGCGCTGATCTTCCCGTTCCGCCCGGGCTTGCGCATCCGCCGCCTGTACGGCGAAGCGCGGGAGCAGGTGTACCAACTGAGCAAATTGCCTGCGACCGATGAACAACAATTCGCTTTCGAGAGTCGGATGACCGATCGCCTGACGAGCATGCTCGGCCTGCTGCCAGCGGCGAACGATCGTGCCATGCAGCGCTTGTATGAAATCAGCCTGGCATGCGTGGCCTTGGGCGTGGCCATGCATCAGCTGCGACAGCAGGCGCAGAACAACGCGCTACTTACCGATGCGTTTGGCCAACGCCTGGCGTCGGCGTTGCGCAAGACTGGTCGTTTGGTTGCCGGTCGCGACGATGTCCAGCTTGCGGCGCTGCTGGCCACGTTGCACCAGCTCGGAGACGAGCTGGACGAGCTGCACGCCGTCAGTCATGAACATCTATGGTCGGTGTTTCGCATGCGTGTGGCGCTGCTGATTGTGGTGTCGTTCCTCGAGCGGCACGGCGATTATTTGCAACCTCAAGGCCTGGAAGGAGAACCGCAACTTGCCCATTGATTTCGAAATTGGCGGGGTTTATCTGCCGCCGATTGCCCAGGCACTGTTACTGGCGATTCCGATCTTCATGTTGCTGGACTGGTGTCTGCGGCGCCTCGGCGTGCTGCGCCTGGTGTGGCATGAAGCACTGTTCGAAGGCGCACTGTATGCCTGTGTCTGCGCCACGCTGATTCTGTTGATGGGAGCCTGATGTCTTGAAAGCACTAGTTGCACGAATGATAACCGTGGCAGTGGTGATCCTGGCGATCGTCCTCGGCTGGTTCGCCTGGGAGTATTACACTCGCGCGCCGTGGACACGGGATGCTCGGGTGAGGGCGGATGTGGTGACGCTGTCGGCGGATGTTTCGGGGCGAATCGTCAAACTGGCAGTGCAGGACAACCAGCATGTCGACAAGGGCCAATTGTTGCTGGAGATCGATCCGGCGCGTTATCAACTGGCGGTCGAGCATGCCCGGCGTTCGGTGGAAGTGTCCAAGGCGTCGCTGGGGCAATCGCAAGCGGCAATCGTCGCCAGTGAGGCGTTGCTCAAACAACGTCAGAGCGAGGAGCGCCGGCGCCGCACGCTGAAGCAGGGCTTCGCCATTTCCGGTGAAGAATGGGAGAAGGCCAGTACCGACGTGGCGGTTGCCCAGGCGGATCTGTTGCGCAATCAGGCCAACCTCGGGCTGGCCGAAGCCAATGTGCAACTGGCAATTGCCGCGCTGACCCAAGCCGAACTGGACTTGCAGCGCACCCGCGTTGAATCGCCAGTGAGCGGTTACGTGACCAACCTGCTGACCCGCCAGGGTGACTATGCACAAGCCGGCGGCGCACTGCTGGCGCTGGTCGACAGCGATTCGTTCTATGTCAGTGGTTACTTCGAGGAAACCAAGTTGCCGCGAATCGAGGAGGGTGATCGGGTACGCATTCAATTGATGAGCGGTGAGCGTTTCGGCGGCACGGTAGAAAGCATCGCCTTCGCCATCGCCGACCGCGAAAACGCGCCGGGCAGTCGTCTGCTGGCGAACATCAACCCGAGTTACACCTGGGTGAAACTGGCGCAACGGGTGCCAGTGCGCATTGGCATTGATGGTGACTTTGCCGGCAAGCATCGCCTGCGCGCCGGTACAACCGCCACCGTCACCGTCCTGGAACCCTGATCCCCGGTAGGAGCTGTGTTGATCGTTCCCACGCTCCGCGTGGGAATGCAGCCCGTGACGCTCCGCGTCACTGGACGCGGAGCGTCCCTCGAGGCATTCCCACGCGCAGCGTGGGTACGATCAACAAGAAACCTTGTGCTGCACAAAGGCATAAAAAAACCCCGCGACCGAATGATACGCGGGGCAAAAAATTTGGTTGGTTGCGGCCAACCAAAGGAGCTCTTTAACAATCTTTACTTGCTGGCAACTGTCTCAGGTTGCCAGCCACCGCCGAGGGCCTTGTAGATCGCGACGATGCCGCGATACAGCTCGACTTCGGCCTGGGCCTGAGTGTCTTCGGCGTTCAGGCGCTCACGCTGGGCGTCGAGCAGGACGAGGAAATCGGTGGTGCCTTCGCGATAACGGATTTCTGCCAGGTCAGCAGCCTTGCGACTCGATTCGCTCTGACGGATCAGCGAGATCAGGCGTTGCTGACGCTTGCCGTAATCGCTGAAGGCGTTTTCCGATTCTTCCAGCGCCAGCAGTACTTGTTGCTCGTAGTTGGCCAGCGCGCCTTCGGCGTCAGCATCGGCGCCGCGCAAACGGGCACGGACGCTGCCGAGGTCAAACGCCGCCCAGGTGATGCTCGGGCCGAGCGCCCAGGCGTTGGCCGCCGAAGAACCGATCTGCGAACCACGCCCGGCGGTCCAGCCGAGGAAGCCGCTGAGGCTGACCCGGGGGAACAGATCGGCCTTGGCCACGCCGATGCGCGCAGTGGCCGAAGCCAATTGCCGCTCGGCGCTAAGGATGTCCGGACGACGTTGCAGCAGTTCACCCGGATCACCGATCGGCAGCGCTTTGGCGATGGCCGGCAGGTCTTTCGGGCTCAGGTCGACGGTCAGTTTGTCCGGGCGTTCGCCGAGCAGGGTAGCGATACGGTTTTTCTGCCGAACCTGCTCCGCCTGCAACTGCGGCACGGTGGCTTCGACGTTGGCCAGACGCGCATCGGCGCGCTCGACATCAAGCTGATCACCGACACCGGCGTCACGCAGGCTGATGGTGATCTTGCGCGACTCCTGCTGGTTGTTCAGGTTGGCCACGGCGATTTTTTCCCGCAGTTGGGCGCCGCGCAGTTGACCGTAGGCGTCGACCAGTTCGGCAATCATGGTGACTTGCAGCTGATACAGATCGGCTTCGGCGGCCTGCTGGTCGGCATCGCTGGCTTCCAGATTGCGCTGGATGCGGCCGAACAGGTCGAGCTCCCAGGCCATGTCCAGACCGAGGTCATAGCGCTCGCTATTGACCCGGTCGGTGGTCTGGCCGGGAATCTGGCCCTTGCCCAAGTCACTGCTGGCGCGGCTGGTGATGGTAGGCATCGCGTCGTTGCTGGCGTCGTCGCGGATCGCCCGGGCGGCTTTCCAGCGGGCGAACGCCACGCGCAGTTCACGGTTGCCTTGCAGCGACTGGCTCACCAACTGGTTCAGGGTCGGATCATCGAATTGCTGCCACCAGATGCCTTCGAATTTCGAACGGTCGAAGTTCTTTTGCCCGGCGGCGCCGTCGGTGGCGGTCGTGATGTTGGCCGCCTCCGTGGCTGGGGTCTTGTAGTCGGGGCCGACGGCGCAGGCGCTGAGGGCCAGCACCAGCAGACTCGGCAGGAAGACTTTCAGACTCATTGTTGCGCCTCCAGTGGCTTTTGAAGAGTGTGCGCCTTGGCTGCTTTGCGCTGCTCGCCGCGTTCGACAAAGTTACGGATCAGTACGTAGAACACTGGCGTCAGCAGCAGACCGAAGAAGGTCACCCCGAGCATCCCGGAGAACACCGCCACACCCATGGCGTGACGCATCTCGGCACCGGCACCGCTGGAGAACACCAGTGGCACCACGCCCATGATGAACGCGAACGAGGTCATCAGGATCGGCCGCAGACGCAGGCGGCAGGCTTCCAGCACCGCTGCGAGCGGGTCGAGGCCTTCTTCCTGTTTATCCTTGGCGAACTCGACGATCAGAATCGCGTTTTTACAGGCAAGTCCCACCAGTACGATCAATCCGATCTGGGTGAAGATGTTGTTGTCACCGCCGGAGATGATCACACCGGTAATGGCCGACAGCAGGGTCATCGGTACGATCAGGATCACCGCCAGTGGCAGGCTCCAGCTTTCGTATTGTGCGGCGAGCACCAGGAACGCCAGCAGCACGCAGAGCGGGAACACGAACAGCGCGGTGTTGCCGGACAGAATCTGCTGGTAGGTCAGGTCGGTCCACTCGTAGGTCATGCCGTTCGGGAGTTCTTCCTTGAGCAGTTTCTCGATGGCTTTTTCTGCCTGGCCAGAGCTATAGCCCGGGGCTGCGGCACCGTTGATTTCAGCAGTGATGAAGCCGTTGTAGTGCATCACGCGATCCGGTCCCGAGGTGTCGCTGACCTTGATGAAGGTCGCCAGCGGGATCATCTCGCCTTTGTTGTTGCGTACTTTCAGCTGACCGATCTGATCGGATTCAAGACGGAACTGCTGTTCGGCCTGAACGTTGACCTGATAGGTGCGCCCGAAGCGGTTGAAGTCGTTGGCATACAGCGAACCCAGATAGATCTGCAGGGTGTCGAAGATGTCGCTGACGGCCACGCCATGGGTCTTGGCTTTTTCGCGGTCGATGGCGGCATCGACCTGTGGCACGTTCACCGTGTAGCTGGTGAACAGGCCGGCCAGTTCCGGCACGTTGTGGCTCTTGTTGATGATGTTCATGGTTTCTTTGTACAGCTCGTCGTAGCCGAGGTTGCCCCGGTCTTCGATCTGCAGGCGGAAACCGCCAATGGTGCCCAGGCCTTGTACCGGCGGTGGCGGGAAGATCGCCATGTACGCTTCCTGAATGTTCGCGTACTGGCCGTTCAAGGCACCGGCAATCGCACCGGCGGACATGCTCGGGTCTTTACGCTCGTCGAACGGTTTCAGGGTCACGAAGACGATGCCGGCGTTCGGGCTGTTGGTGAAGCCGTTGATCGACAGGCCCGGGAACGCTACGGCGCTTTCCACGCCCGGCTGTTTCAGCGCGAGGTCGGACATGCGCTTGATCACGTCTTCGGTGCGATCCAGGCTCGCGGCATCCGGCAATTGCGCGAAGGCCACCAGGTATTGCTTGTCCTGGCCGGGTACGAAACCGGTCGGCGTGCTGGAGAAACCGAAGAAGGTCAGCACCATCAGGCCTGCATACACGAGCAGGGCAATGCCGCTGCTGCGGATAACCCGGCGCACGGTGCCGACGTAGCCATGACTGGCACGGTCGAAGAAACGGTTGAACGGACGGAACAGCCAGCCACCGAAGATTCTGTCGAGCACTTTCGAGAAGCGGTCTTTCGGTGCGTCGTGACTCTTCAGCAACACAGCAGCCAGCGCTGGCGACAAGGTCAGCGAGTTGAACGCCGAGATCACTGTCGAGATCGCGATGGTCAGTGCGAACTGTTTGTAGAACTGCCCGGTGAGGCCGGAAATGAATGCCGCCGGAATGAACACGGCACACAGCACCAGTGCCGTGGCCACGATCGGCCCGGTCACTTCACGCATGGCGCGCTTGGTCGCTTCGACCGGCGTCAGTCCGAGTTCGATGTTCCGTTCGACGTTCTCCACCACGACGATGGCGTCGTCCACCACGATACCGATGGCCAGCACCAAGCCGAACAGCGACAGGGCGTTGAGCGAGAAGCCGAACAGGTGCATGACCGCAAACGTACCGATCAACGATACCGGCACCGCCACCAACGGAATGATCGAGGCGCGCCAGGTCTGCAGGAACAGAATCACCACCAGCACCACAAGGATCAGCGCTTCGAACAGGGTGTGCACCACCGCCTCGATCGAGCCACGAACGAAGATCGTCGGGTCATACACGATGCTGTAGTCCATGCCCTGCGGGAAGCCTTTCTTCAGCTCTTCCATCTTGCCGCGCACTTCGTTGGAAATGTCGATGGCGTTGGAGCCGGGACGCTGGAAGATCGGGATTGCCACCGCCGGCTGATTGTTCAGCAGCGAGCGCAAGGCGTATTGGCTGGAACCCAGTTCAATGCGTGCGATGTCCTTCAGGCGAGTGATCTCACCGTCGTCGCCTGCGCGAATGACGATATTCTCGAACTCTTCTTCGGAGACCAGACGGCCTTGGGTGTTGACCGACAGCTGGAAGCTTTGCGCGGTCGGGGCAGGGGGCGCGCCCAGTTGACCGGCGGCGACCTGACGGTTCTGCTCGCGAATCGCGGTCACCACATCGGTGGCGGTCAGATTGCGCGAAGCGGTCTTGTTCGGGTCGAGCCAGACACGCAACGAGTAGTCGCCCATACCGAACAACTGCACATCACCGACACCACCCAGTCGAGCCAGCTCATCCTTGATGTTGAGGATTGCGTAGTTGGACAGGTAGAGCATGTCGTAGCGCTTGTCCGGTGAGGTCAAGTGCACAACCATGGTCAGGTCGGGCGAAGCCTTGTCGACGGTGATACCGATGCGCGTCACTTCCTCGGGAAGCTTCGGCTCGGTCCGGGTCACCCGGTTCTGCACCTGCACCTGCGCGTTGTCCAGGTCAGTGCCCAGGGCGAAGGTGATGGTCAGGGTTATCTTGCCGTCGGCGGTCGACTGCGAGGACATGTACAGCATGTTCTCGACGCCGGTGATGGCCTGCTCCAGCGGAGCGGCCACGGTTTCACCGATGACTTTGGGGTTGGCGCCCGGGAAGTTGGCGCGCACGACCACGGTCGGCGGCACGACTTCCGGGTATTCGCTGATCGGCAACTGGAACAGCGAGATCGCACCGGCGATCAGGATCAACAGCGACAGCACCGCTGCGAAGATCGGCCGGGAAATGAAGAATTGGGAAAAATTCATCGGAGTTGTCGTCCCTTAACCGCGTGGGGTCGTAGCGGCCAGCTTCGCAGCCGAACCCGATGCGCCCTTGGCAGGGGCAACTTTGGGCAGGTTGCTGGCTTCCAGCGCTTGACGTTGTTGAGCGAGGGCGGCGAGGGTCTGCTCGCTGGCCATCGGAATCACTTCAGGGGTGACCGGTGAGCCAGGACGAACCCGTTGCAGACCCTTGACGATGATCGTGTCGTCCTTGTTCAGACCGTTGCGGACGATGCGCAGGCCTTCGATTTTCGGACCGAGTTCGACGGCGCGGTAGGCGGTCTTGTTGTCGCCATCCATCACCAGCACGAACTTCTTGCCCAGGTCAGTGCCCACGGCTTCGTCATTGATCAGCATGGCGTTGTAGGTGCCGCTGCCGACCAGTTTCAGCCGTGCGTACAAGCCCGGGGTGTAGGTGCCGTCAGCGTTGTCGAAGACTGCGCGACCACGGATGGTGCCGGTTTTCGGATTGACCTGGTTGTCGACGAAGTTCATCTGGCCCAGGTGCGGGTTGCCGTCTTCGTTGGACAAGCCCATGTACACCGGCGTGGTGGCGCCGCGCTGGCCGTTGCGGGCCAGTTGGGTGTATTTGAGGAACACGCGTTCGTCGGCGTCGAAGTAGGCGTAGACCTTGTCGGTTGAGACGACGCTGGTCAGCGCGGTGGTGTCGGCGGTCACCAGGTTGCCGGCAGTGATTTCGGCGCGGCTGACGCGGCCGCTGATCGGTGCGGTCACGCGGGTGAAGCTCAGATTCAGTTTGGCCAGGTCCAGTTGTGCCTGCAGGGCACCAACCGCGGCGCGGGCCTCTTGGGCAGCGCTGGTGCGCGAGTCGGCCAGTTCAGCGGAAATGGCGTTGCTGGTACGCAGGCGTTCGCCGCGAGCGGCTTCGTTTTCGCTGCGAGTGGCGGTGGCGCGGGCTTGAGCAACCAGCGCTTCGAGGCGGCGTACCTCGGCCTGGAACGGACGCGGGTCGATCTGGAACAGCAGGTCGCCTTTCTTGACCAGCGCGCCTTCGGTGAACGCGACCTGATCGATCTGGCCCGAAACCCGTGGGCGGATTTCAACGGTTTCCGGCGCTTCGAGGCGCCCGGTAAATTCGTCCCACTCGTTGACCGGTTGTTCCAGCACCTTGGCTACGCTGACTTTGGCAGCGGGCGGGGCGCCGGCAGTCTCCGGAGTTTTGCCGCAGGCGCTCATCACCAGTACGGCCAGCATGGCCAACGGGAAGCGCAAATGTTTGAGTGATTGTTCCATGGATGCAATCCGCCGAAGTATTGAAGATGGGCGGATGATGCTCGGCGCAGGTGTGATGGCACGAATCGAATGAAGCAAAGGTAACTATCATTCGGAATGATATAAGCGCCGAGGCAGCCCTCTAGCATGCACCTTTCGTTAGGGGGCTATTAATCGGCTTGAAGGCAATTCTGTGTTGCTTGATCTGCAATGATTGCGACCGAAGCTGCGCGCGGAGGATTATCCGGCGATTAAATGCCTCGCTGTTATCAGCACCTCGCCCACTTGCCGGAGCAATACGCCAATGTCGCGGAACGGGCAATCAAGGGAGTTTCGCTCTAACATGAGCGTAACCTCATGCTCTGATATTTACCGTCCCCGGATCATTTTTATGCGAGACCTGCCCCCGACCGCGACCCTGCGGGCTTTCGAAGTGGCCACCCGGCACCCGACGTTCACGGCTGCCGCTCAAGAACTGCACGTGACCCAAAGCGCCGTCAGTCATCAGCTCCGGCACCTGGAAGAACTTTGGGGCTTGCAATTGTTCGAGCGCGGCAAGGCGTTACGCCTTACAACAGCGGGGGCGACGCTGGCGCCGATCGTGCGCGAGTTTTTCATGAGCCTTGAAGCAACGCTGGAGGATCTGCGCGAGCAAAAGGACAGGGTTCGCCTGTCGGTCAGCACCACTTATTCGTTTGCCTTGAAGTGGCTGCTGCCACGCTTGCCGAACCTGTCGCGCCTGCACCCGGAGCTGTTGGTGTCGCTGGATACCACGGACACGATCATCCATTTCGCCAGCGGCGAAGCCGATGTCGCCATTCGCTTGGGCAAAGGCAATTATCCCGGTCTGTATTCGGAGTTCCTGTTCGGTGAGCAGGTGTTTCCCGTGGCCAGCCCCGAACTGCTGCAGCGCGTCGGCAGGCCGGGCAGTCCCGCCGATTTGCTGCAGTTGCCGTTGCTGATTCGCGACGGCGCCGAGTTGGCGCCGAAATGGGAGGTGTGGTTTCAGTCCGTCGGGCTGGAGTTTTTACCGCTGCGCGAAGGCGTCAGGTTTGGTGATACCAATATGACGGTGGAAGCTGCGTTGCTCGGCCAGGGTGTGGCGCTGGTGCGCAGCGGCCATGTCGAAAACGAAATCGCCGATGGCCGTCTGGTGAGGCTGTTCGATGTGCCGTTCACTTCGCCTTTGGCCTACTATTTCGTCTGCCCCAAAGGCATCGAAGCCCAGCCGCATATCCTCAGATTTCGCGAGTGGTTGCTCAGTGAAGCATTGAAGGTACAGAACCCCCAGCGCTGAAGCATGAGCTTTTGCTCATGCTGCAATGAGGAAACTTCGCTGTAATGCCAATGCCCGAGATGCCTAGAATGCCGCATGCCAATCCATCTCGTACTCCTCGTTCTGTTCGCCGCGCTCCTGCACGCCAGCTGGAACGCGCTGCTGCGCGGCGGTGCCGATCGGCTCTGGTCGATGACAATAATGTGCGTGGCCATCGCCATCGTCTGCCTCATTGCCACCTTTTTCATGGCCGCGCCTGCACCTGAGAGCTGGGGGTATGCGCTGCTCTCGGCACTGCTGCATGTCGGCTACAACCTGTTCCTGGTGCGCAGCTATCGGGTCGGCGATCTAGGGCAGATCTATCCGATTTCCCGCGGCTCGTCACCGGCGCTGATCACCCTTGGCGCCGCGCTGTTTGCCGGCGAAACCATTACTCCCGCTGAGCTGCTCGGCATCGGTCTGGTATCCGGCGGAATCATTTCCCTGGCCTTTCGCGGGCGCAGCCTGTCGGTGCCGAGCCTGCCGTATGCGCTGGGCACCGGTTGTTTCATCGCCGCCTACAGCGTCGTCGATGGCATTGGCGCCAGGCTTTCCGGTGCGCCGCTCGCGTACACGGTGTGGATGAGCGCCCTGTGGGGTGTGTTGATGCCATTGGTGTATATCGGCCTGCGCGATGCTCGCAGTCTGTTTTCCGTACGGCCCGGAATGCTGACCGCTGCGGTCGGCGGACTGGTCTCGTTGCTGGCCTACGCAATCGTTATCTACGCCATGAACGAAGCGCCACTGGGTGCGGTGTCGGCCTTGCGCGAAACCAGCGTGTTGTTTGCCGCATTGCTCGGCTATTTGTTCCTCGGTGAAAAGCTCACCGTCCGCAGGATGCTGGCCTGCGTGGTCATCGCCAGCGGCGCCATCATCATCGGCTGACATAGGCCAACTGCTCAGGAGAACGTCGCATGGATAAAGTCTCGCAGGCCCCGCTGATTCTGATCACCGGCGGCAGTCGCGGAGTCGGCGCCGCCACCGCCCGACTCGCTGCCGCGCAAGGCTACGACGTTGCCATCAGCTACGTTGCCAACGAGTCCGCCGCTCTTGAGGTGGTGGCGGATATCGAAGCGTTGGGGCGCAAGGGCCTCGCGCTGCGTGCTGACAGTGCTGACCCCGAGCAGGTTGCTGAACTGTTCTCGGCCCTCGATCGCTCATTTGGACGGATCGATGTTCTGGTCAATAACGCTGGCGTTCTGGCAAAACAGTCACGCATGGAGGACCTGAGCTTTGAACGCATGCAGCGCATCTTCGCGGTCAATGCTCTGGGACCGATCCTGTGCGCGCAGCAAGCGGTGAAGCGCATGGCTTATCGGCACGGCGGCACAGGTGGGGCAGTGATCAACGTTTCTTCTGCCTCGGCGCGCTTGGGCAGCCCGAATGAATACGTTGATTACGCAGCATCGAAAGGCGCGCTGGAAACCTTCACCATCGGCTTTGCCAAAGAAGTCGCGCGCGAGGGGATTCGGGTCAACTGCATTCGCCCGGGGCACATCTATACCGACATGCACGCGAGCGGCGGCGAGCCGGGGCGGGTGGATCGCGTGAAGGACACTATCCCCATGGGGCGGGGCGGTCAGCCGGAAGAGGTGGCGCGGGCCATCTTGTGGCTGGCCAGCGCGGAGGCCTCCTTTGTCACGGGTACTTTTCTGGATGTGACTGGCGGCAAGTGATTCGGGTCGGGAAAGAGGCTAAAGGGCTTTCAGGGTCGAGATTCACAGGGGGCGCCTGATCTTCCTGTTCTTGGCCAGTCAGGTCATGGGGTCAGGTGGTTGATCAGCCGCAGGCAAGTGCAAATGCGATTCCATGGCGTCATGAAGGAGTCGGACGACCTCGATCACGTCGTCATTTGCCACGCGATAGAACACGATATGGCGCGGGCTCTTGACCGTTCCATGAGTGGGTTTCGCCTGCTGGCGCGAATAGATGAGGTGATAGCTGCGGAGGCCTGGTGCAAGCTCATCGCGGTCATGGCTGCCAATGCGATAAGGCTTGTCGGACAGCGCTTGGAGCGCTGCAAGGATCAGCGCTTGGTAGCGCTGGCGGGCCTGGTCGCCGAACTGGGTATGGGAGAGTCTGAGTATGTCGACAATGTCGGCGCGCGCGGGGTTGGAAATCCGATATCGCGGCATCCTCAGTGTTTCTCGCGCGCGGGGAGGGAAGCCTCTTGGCTCAAGCCTTCAAGGTAATGTTCCAGATCCCCTTCGTTCACCTGAGTAAAACGCCCACGCTCAAGATCCATGATGCCGATCGAGGTCGCCTGACGCAGTGCCTCGATTTTTGCGGTATCTTCGGCGACGCGCTGCTCCAACAGCCGCAAGCCTTCGCGCATTACCTCACTGGCATTCTGATACCGGCCTGACTGGACAAGGTCATGAATAACCTGTTCCTGGTGTGGAGTGAGCACTACGTTTCGGGTCGCCATAATTATCTCCAGTGCTGGCCAAACCGGTACTTACGAACATTGGCATATTATGCCAATTTGCCCGTCCGGATATTGAATCGGGATCTGATTCCGACGGGGTGCGTTCTACCGTACTTCCGATAAAGCACCCTAGCCGACGATACCTAAAGACTATCCGGATCGCCAAAAAACATCTGAATCCGCGACCTCAACCACCGCTCTCCCGGGTCGTTATCCTGCGAGCCACGCCATGCCATGTGCAATTCGAAGGTCCGCGTCGGCAGCGGTGGATCTTCAGCCCGCAGACCGCCGGCTGCCGTCAGTGCCTCAGCCGTGTAATCCGGCACGGTCGCGACGATATCGGTGCCCGCCAGCAGCGTGCCGAGTCCGTTGAACTGTGGCACTGCCAGCACCACGTGCCGCTTGCGTCCGAGTTTTTCCAGTTCTTCATCGACAAAACCACTGAGGTCGCCAGCGAACGACACCAGTGCGTGCGGTCGGGCGCAGTAATCGTCCAGGCTCAACGGCCCCGGCACGGTGTCGGCGCGCAGCAGCTTCGGTGCGCTGCGGCGCAGGACCTTGCGCTTGGCGTTGGCCGGCAGGTCGGTGGTGTAGCTGACGCCGATCGAAATCTCGCCGGAGGCCAGCAGGCCAGGCATCAAGATGTAGTTGACCCGCCGCACCACGAGGACGATGCCTGGTGCTTCGGCGCGCAGGCGCTTGAGCAGCATGGGCAGCAGGGCGAATTCGACGTCGTCGGATAATCCAATGCGGAACACCGACGTGCTGGTCGCCGGATCGAAATCGGCGGCACGACTGACGGCGGTCGAGATCGAATCAAGGGCGGGCGAGAGCAGGGCGAAGATTTCCACCGCGCGGGCGGACGGCTCCATGCTGCGGCCGGTGCGGACAAACAAGGGATCGTCAAACAGGCTGCGCAGACGCGACAGCGCCGCACTGATAGCCGGTTGGCCGAGGAACAATTTTTCCGCGGCCCGAGTCACACTGCGTTCGTGCATCAATGTTTCGAACACGATCAGCAGGTTCAGGTCGACACGACGCAGGTCATTACGATTCATCTGGAGTCCTGGCAGAGTCATCAAACTTGACGAGGGCGACCATATGAGAACAATGGCCGGCATGAATCTTACGGGGAAAGGCTGGTACTCTGCACCGGAAAATTCAGCTTTACTGCGACGGTGGCAGGCCTTTTTTCATGGATTTTGCCAATGCCGCCCTTGATGCGGAATCAATGACAGGCATGTCGACTATTAATAGCCACTGATGGTCTTGGGTCCAAAGCCCAGATAGAGTTCATGGCATTAGAGGTTACTTTGACGAGGTTTGCGATGTCCCGCACGATCCGTTTTCACAAGTTTGGTCCGGCCGAGGTGCTCAAATGCGAAGAGCATGCGGCTGCTCAGCCAGGTCCTGGCGAAGTGCAGGTGCGTGTCGAGGCAATCGGCATCAGTTGGTACGACACCCTGTGGCGCCAGAATCTGGCGTCGTCCCAGGCACGTCTTCCCTCGGGCCTCGGTCATGAAATGGCTGGTGTGGTCACTGCGGTGGGCGCTGATGTCGACGACCTGTCCGTCGGCGACAAAGTGGCCAGTTTTCCCGCAGAAAGCCCGAACGACTATCCGGTGTACGGCGAGTCGATCGTCCTGCCGCGCACCGCGCTGACCCGTTATCCCGATGTGCTCAGCCCGATCGAAGCGAGCGTGCATTACACGCCGCTGCTGATCGCCTACTTCGCTTATGCCGATCTGGCACGGGTCAAACCCGGTCAATTTGCGCTGGTGACTGACGCCAGCCACTGCGCCGGCCCGTCGTTTGTGCAATTGGGCAAAGCGCTGGGTGTGCGAGTGATCGCCGCGACCAAATCGGCGGAGGAGCGTGAGTACCTGCTGTCCCTCGGTGCGGAGAAGGTCATCGTCACCGAAGAGGAAGATCTGTTGATGCGCATCAACAAGATCACCGACAACCGCGGCGTCGATGTGGTGTTCGATGGTCTTGGCGGCCCGCAGATGTCGTTGCTTGGCGACGTGCTGGCGCCACGCGGCAGTCTGGTGCTGTACGGGCTGCAAGGTGGTAACCAGACCCCGTTCCCGGCGTGTGCGGCGTTTCAGAAGAACATCCAGTTTTTCGTGCACTGCATCGGCAACTTCACCGGCAAGCCGGAGCTGGGCATTGTCCAGGACCACGTCGCTCTGCAGCGTGCGCTGCGTGACATCAACCAGTTGACCGCTGACCGCGTGCTCCTGCCGCTCAAGACGCGTGTATTCGCGTTCAACGAGTTCGTCGAAGCGCATCGCTACATGGACGAATGCCCATGCCGCGAGCGAGTGGCCCTGCAAGTGGAAACCGCGTAAATCAGCTCATCAGAGTCCGTGGCCGCCACGGACTCTTTTCTGTTTAGATCCTCCGCTGTCAGTAAACCCTTCCCGATATCGAAGCATCGGCCCTTCAGCAACTGAACTGGTTTTTGCCTTCGATCTGTATCTTCTAATCACACTATAAGCACTGATAATTGAATGATTACTTTCATCTCAAGGAATGAGCTATGGCTGTGCATTCAATTTGTCCAAGGCAATATCAAATGGCTGGCTCGGCTGGCTTCGCCAATTTCTGTTTAATTGCTGTAGGGCGTTTCGGAAGTTGCTTCTCCTTTTCTTGTAATGATTTGTCGTGGGACGTTGTGGGAAGTTTCCTCAGATCATTTTCGAATGGCGAAAGCCCAATGAATACGGGTGGTTGAACGTGACGCTTGGCATCTGGATGGCTTTATTCAGGTGAAGTGTTTCAAATAACTACAACTTTGTAAGTGTTAGCATTTCAGCGTCTATTACTTATTGATCCAATTGCCGCGCGCCCATTGTCATGTCTGCGCGGCATGAAACTTTTGATACCGGGTAAATACCGATGAGCACGATCCATGATCAGGCAATGAACTATGTCTATCAGCAAGTATTGCAGCGTCTGCTGAGTTTCTTTTCCCGAGCCGAGCGTACGGCATTGCAGTTGTTGATACAGCGCTTGGTGGTGGCCGCAGGCGGCATGGAAAACATTGGGCAATTCAAGGTGCTGGTGCCTCAGTCCGGCCTGCGTGACGGCTGCTACACCCTGGCCTTGCTCCGGGCTGCGCAGTTGACCATTGCCGGACGTGCTCCGGCAACCTTCCAGTTGCGTGTGGCTTCCCTGCGCTGGAGTGGCGACAGCCCGCTCGCCCTGCAAAACCTGCATCGCAGCTACAGCGCGCTGTTTCTTTATGACGATCCGCGGGTCGAGGTGCTGATGGTGGATAACCGCGAAGTGCTGCCGTTCGACCATCGCACGCCTGTGAGCAACGAAGGGCGTGAGGCCAGTCGCGTCAATCTGCTGCTGGTCGGGCACTGTCGCACCTGGCTGGAAACGCCTGAATTATGGGATGACGCCTATCTGGCGACGGCCGAGTACTACAGCCAGATCGCCCGCTGGAACAATGGTGTCGACGCCATGATCAGCACTGAAACCAAAGGCAGTCAGCAGCATTTCCTCGAAGGCCTGAACCGCGCAATGCAGCGAGTGGCAATAGCCGGTCCAGAACTGGCCAATGCCGGATTCGAAGCGCTTTTTCCGCTGCTCGACGGGCTCGGTGATGATTTTTACCGCGAGCTGCGCGCAGATGATGACCGGATAGCGTGGCGCCCGGAAGGTGAGTTCGAAGCCTGCCGGCGCACCAGTTTTATCGACATCAACGACATGATGGTCGGCAAAATCGAGGATCGCTGGCCGCTGCTGGGCGAATTTCTCGGTTATGAACCTGACGATTTGGCGCTGTACCAGGGCGAAGCGGTATTCGCTGACCCTCTGATCTCGGCGCACGTGCGAGGTTTGTACGCACGCTTCATCGAAGGGCGCGCCTATGAGGCGGGTATCGACGATTATGTTCGTCACACGCTGGCCGACATGCGGCGAAAACAGGTCGCCGAATCTGTCTGCGAGCACTTGCTGGCCAGCTATGACAATGCCGGCGGGCCAGAGCAGCTGCGGGCGCTTGCCGAGGATTACCTCATCAATGGTTTCGGATTGAGCGAAACGCAGCTGGTGTGCCTGCTGTTTGCACCATTCATAGACAACGGCAAAGGTCTCGAGCGGTTCCTGCGCAACTGTCATCCCGGCATGCTGGTCGCCATGCCTGACCTGCACCGCGCCATGCAAGGCTTGCACGCGCCGGAGCAGGTTTTGAAGTGGATAACGGAAGTGAGCGGGTTGCCAGTCAGGTTGGTGATCCGCCTCTATGCAACGGGCCCTGTGCAGATGAATGCGCCCGCGCAATTGGCCTCGGAGAGTTCGGGTTCGGATGAGGCGCATTCGGCTGCGCCGTTCGAGCGGTCGACGGAACGCTGACGGTGAGCCGGAGCCTGGGTTGTGAACCGATATCTACGGAAATGAGGGTGTGAAAAGCGCGCGGGACAACGACTTTGTTTATCAGGCAGTTTATCGATATCTGACCACGCTGATTGATGACGCCGGAGGTGGTGCGGCGGTACGCATGCCTTCCTTGCGACAACTGGCGGATCGACTGAATGTCTCCATTTCAACGGTGCAGTACGCCTATTCGCTTCTGGAGAAGGAAGGTCGAGTCTATTCGATAGCCAAGTCAGGGTATTACGCGCAAGCGCTGTTCAGCATGGATGCGCCCGGCAACGGCAATGATCTGCTGGAGACCGTGTACGTCAACGCCAGACGTCCCGGAATGTGTGTGTTGAGCGCCGACGAACCGGCCTCGCTGCAACCGCTGGACAGCCCGTTGTTGACGCTGGAACGTGAGCTTCTGCGCCAATATCCGCGTCAGCTACAGACATTCGTGCAACCTTGCGGAGAGCTGGAGTTGCGGGTTGCCCTGGCAGCGCGGTACACGAGTTCGACAGAGCATTTCTGGCATGCCGATGACATCTACATCGGTGCTGATCTGCGCGGGGTCCTGGAAATTCTGATTTCGGTGCTTGAATTGCGTCACACCAGCGTAATTGTCGAATCACCGTGCGACTGGGTGATACTGCGTCTGCTCGAGTCGTGCGGGGTGCGCGTGATCGAATGGCCATTGCTGGCCGAAGGCGTGCTTGACCTGTCGGTACTGCAATCGCTGCTGGAGAACGAGCCAGTACGTCTGGTTCTTTTGTCTTCAGTGTTGAGCATGCCCCACGGCAAGGGTTTCACCCATGAGCGTCAGCAGGCCGCCGCGCAGTTGCTCAATCAACATGGCGTCTGGGTGCTGGAAAACGACTGCTACAGCGAGCTTGACGAGCGCAATGATTCACAGCGTTTGCGCAGTTGGCTTGATCCTGAGCGTCTGCTGGTGTTTTCCACTTTCGAGAAATTCATCGGCGCTGAAGCGCCATTCGGCTTTGTCCTGTCGCGTCACTGGCGTGAGGCGCTGCAACGCCATTTTCTGCTGCGCGCATTTCGCTTGTCGCCGATCCGCCAAAAGGCGATTGCCCGGTTGTTGAATGGCGGGCGGCTTGATCAGCATTTATCTGTGCTGCGGCGAATGCTGGGTGAGCGGCGAGCCGTGTTGATCCAGGTTCTGCACGAACGTTTGGGCGATACGCTGCAGATCGTCGAGCCGCAGGGCGGGGCGACGGTGTGGGTGCGTTCGTTACGGCCGGTCGACATGGCGAATGTGTTCCGTCGCCTGCTCAAGCAACAGATCATCGTGGCCCCCGGCGAGCTGTTCAGCCTGCAAGGTCTGCATGCGGATCATCTGCGGATAAGCGCGTTGCACCACGGCGAGCGGGATCTGCCGAGTGTCATCGGCTTGCTCGGTGATGCCTTGCGCCTGTCGCCCGGTCAATAACGTTAAAAAACATCGGGCGAGTTTCGGATACATCCCGTCGCACAGTGGTCAAACTGCCAGTAAACTGCGCTGCATTTCCTGAACCACTCCGATTTCAGAGGTTTTTGCATGACACTCAGTCCTTTTGCGGGCAAACCGGCACCGGCAGAACTGTTGGTCGATATCCCGCGACTGGTTACGGCCTATTACACCGGCCAGCCTGATGCATCGATTTCTACCCAGCGAGTGGCGTTCGGCACGTCCGGCCACCGCGGCAGTTCGTTCGATTTGAGTTTCAACGAATGGCATGTTCTGGCCATCAGCCAGGCGATCTGCCTGTATCGCGAAGCCCAGGGCATCACCGGCCCGCTGTTCGTCGGCATCGACACCCATGCATTGTCGACCCCGGCCGGCGCCAGCGCACTGGAAGTCCTCGCCGCCAACGGCGTCACCGTGATGATCGCCGAAGGCGACGAGTACACGCCGACCCCGGCAGTTTCTCACGCCATTCTCTGCTACAACCGCGGCCGTACCTCTGGCCTGGCGGACGGTATCGTCATCACGCCGTCGCATAACCCGCCACAGAGCGGTGGCTACAAATACAACCCAACCAACGGTGGGCCGGCCGATACCCACATCACCAAGTGGATCGAAGCCAAGGCCAACGAGCTGCTGGCGAACAAACTGGCCGGGGTCAAACGCATCAGCTACGAGCAAGCGCTCAAGGCCAGCACCACCCATCGGCACGATTACTTGAACACCTATGTCGCCGACCTGATCAACGTCATCGACTTTGACGCCATTCGCGATGCCAAGCTGCGTCTGGGTGTCGATCCGTTGGGCGGAGCAGGGGTGCGCTACTGGTCGGCCATCGCCGAACACTACCGTCTCGATCTGGAAGTGGTGAATAAACAGGTCGATTCAACGTTCCGTTTCATGACCGTCGACTGGGACGGCCAAATCCGTATGGACCCGTCGTCCAGCCACGCGATGCAGGGCCTGATTGGCCTGAAAGAGCGCTTCGACGTGGCATTCGCCTGCGATCCGGACCACGACCGCCACGGTATCGTCACGCCGTCCGGTGGTTTGCTCGCGCCGAACAACTATCTGGCGGTATCCATCGACTACTTGTTCCAGAACCGTCCGCAATGGCGCGCTGATGCCGCTGTCGGCAAAACCGTGGTCAGCAGCGGTTTGATCGACCGCGTGGCCAAGCGCCTGGGCCGTCGCCTGTACGAAGTGCCGGTCGGTTTCAAATGGTTCGCCGACGGTCTGTTCGATGGCTCGCTGGGTTTTGGCGGTGAAGAGAGTGCTGGCGCCTCGTTCCTGCGCAAGGACGGCGGTGTATGGAGCACTGACAAGGACGGCCTGATTCCAGCCTTGCTCGCCGCCGAAATGACGGCGCGCACCGGGCGCGATCCAAGCCAGGCCTACCGCGCGCTGACCGACGAACTGGGCGAACCGTTCTCGGTACGCGTCGACGCCAAGGCCAACCCTGAGCAGAAGGCACTGCTGAGCAAGCTGGCGCCGGAACAGGTCACCTCGACCGAGCTGGCGGGCGAAAAGATTCAGAGCATCCTCAGCCATGCACCGGGCAACGATCAGGCCATCGGCGGTCTGAAAGTCATGACCGAAAACGGCTGGTTCGCCGCGCGTCCTTCGGGCACTGAAGACATCTACAAGATCTACGCGGAAAGCTTCCTCGGCGACGACCACCTCAAGCAACTGGTGGCCGAAGCGCAAACGTTGGTGGATGGCGCTATTTCCACTAAGTGATGCGCACATGAAAAAGGGCAACCGTAATGGTTGCCCTTTTTTATTGCCTGCAGATCAAGCCAGGTCGACCAGTACGATCTCGCTGTCCTCGATCGCCGTGACCGTCAGCACTTGCTCATGGGCCACCGCCACGCCGTCACGCGCCTGCGCTCGCAGCCCGTTGACCTCGATCACGCCGGTGGCCGGCACCAGATAGGCGCGACGCCCTTCATCCAGTCGGTATTCAGCGGTTTCACCGGCCTTGATGTTCGCCGCCACCAGACGCGCATTGGCACGAATGTACAGGCTCTCATCGTCGCCGTCCTTGCCGCTGGCCAACGTCACAAAACCCTCGCGCTCGCCTTTGGGAAATGGCTTGGCGCCCCAGGACGGCGGCGCACCGGTTTCGGTCGGCAGAATCCAGATCTGGAAGATCTTGGTTTCCTTGTCCTCCAGGTTGTATTCGCTGTGAGCGATGCCGGTGCCGGCGCTCATCACTTGTACGTCGCCGGCTTCGGTGCGGCCCTTGTTGCCGAGGTTGTCCTGGTGGGTGATGGCACCTTCGCGCACGTAGGTGATGATTTCCATGTCGCGGTGCGGATGCTGCGGGAAACCGGTGCCTGCGGCGATGATGTCGTCGTTCCACACGCGCAAGTTGCCCCAGCTCATCCGCTGCGGATCGTAGTATTCGGCAAAGGAAAAGTGGTGATGCGCGTCCAGCCAGCCATGATGGGCGCCGCCCAGCGAGCTGAAGGGTCTGAGTTCAAGCATGATCGTCTCCTAATAAGGGTCGTCAGGGGGCGGGCCCCGTGGTTGATGACGACGATCATCTATCAGGCAATCATCGATAAAAAGCGCAAAAACTGCCGCATCATGATCAGGTTATTTGATGGGAATGCGCCTCGACATCGTCTCATCCGACTTTCAATTCGTCGCCTAAACCGATGACCTGTAAGCATTTCGCTAGAACTGGACGGCAAATCCAGACACCATAGCCGCCACAGCCTCACACCCTGGAGTCCGTCAGCGTGGCGCAACACATTCCCGATCTTCCCCCTGAACTTCGTCCACTGGCCGAGATGCCCTGGTTCAAACGTCTGGCCGCGCGATTCTTTGGTCACGGGTTGACCAAGCTGCGCGCCCAGCACCGGGCGTCGTGGCTGCACGGGCAAGCCGACGGATTTCGCAGTGGCCACACCGCTGGCGTCGAATACGGTTTCAAGGAGGGCAAGCTTGAGGGGTTGGAGGAAGGCCGCCAGGTTCTGCTGATTCGCGACAGCCGCAACACCGAACATCGGCCGCCCAGCGTCGATAACAACCTGTTCGATGACTGGCGTCTGCCGCTGACGGCGGAACTGAAGAAACGCATCAAGGCTGACGTCGCCCGTTTGCTTCCGGCCCACGCCCAGCCCAGCGCTGCGCAGTGGAAGATGATCTTCAGCGATACGCCGTCCACCTCGGTGGTGGCCGGTGCCGGCGCCGGCAAGTCGACCACGCTGGTGCTGCGCATTCTGTTGCTCAGCCATTATCTGGGTTTTGAGCTGGATTCGATGACCGCAGTGACCTTCACCCGTGAATCGCGCAAGGACTTCATCAACAAATTGATCGAAATCTTCACGCTGTGGGGGCAGCCGCTGAACCTCAAACAGGCCCGTGAGCTGGTCAGAACCTTCCACTCACGCATCCTGCCGATGGTCCGCAGCCTGCCGGGTTTCGAGCGTTTGCAGGCCTTCGAGAACCTCAGCGATCGCCCGCAAAGCGGCGCAGAGGAAGTCGACAGCAATCCGTTTGACCTGCGCATCAATGATGCACAGCGCCAGCAACTTAATGCTTGTTATCACCGGCTGTTCAACGACGATGAGCGTTTCCGCCAGTTGATCCAGCCGCTGTCCCGCGCGGGTTTGCAATTAAAGGAACTGGAACGCGATCACCCCGATGTGCAGAAACGCATGGCGGTCACCGAACTGGCGGCCAAGCGCGATGAAGAGCTCTGCGATGTGATTGAGGATCTGTGGTTTCGCGCAGGGGCGTGGCCGATCAAAGGCATCGAACCGAATCGGCAGGCCTTCGAAATCAATGGTTCGAAGTTCCACGCTCACGGCTATATTCCCAGCCTCGATGCCTGGGTGGTGCTCGGCTTTGATCCCAGGGAAAACGCCCAGCTGACCCGACCCAACGCCAAGCTGAGTGTCCGTGCAGAGTGGGCGGTCAAGCGCACCCTGTTTCAAGCTTTCTGCCGTAAACCATTGATATGGCTGGATAGTTACGAGTCATCCAGGCGCGTTCTTGCGACGTTGGCCGGAGATGCCAGCGCCGGTCCAGGCTTTGATTACAAGGTCAAAGGCGAGCTGGCATCGGCGCCATTGCTGGATTGTTTTGTCGCCGCAGCAGGCTTTATCGAAAACCTCGGCCTGGATGTACCAGACGCGGTCAGTCGGATGAGCTTCGCCAAGGACGATCCCGATCGCTTTTTCTTTGAAGCCCTGAGCCTGTTCTGGCGCGCATTTGAAGATCACTTGCTGGATCAGAAGCCGCCAGTGATGACCTACAACCGCATGTTCGCGCTGTTCAGCGAGCACTCGCCGGAAAACCTCAAGCTGCTCAGCGATGAGTTGCTGCGGCCTATGGCGCATTTGATGATTGATGAGTTCCAGGACGTATCGCCGCAGATCGTTTCGTGGATTCGCGCCAGCCTCAATGAAATCCGCAGCCGTGGCCCGGCCATGCACGTTGGGCGAGGGGCGCAGCGGTCGTCGCTGTTGTGCGTCGGCGATGACTGGCAATCGATTTACGGTTGGCGCGGCAGCTCACCGAGCTACTTCATGGAGTTCAACAAGGAATTTCCTTCACCGAGCACCACAAGAGTAATGCTCAGTGACAACTATCGCAGCCATCAGCACATCATCGACGCCGCCGAACACATTGTCCGTGCAGCGCCGGCAATCGCAGGCAAGAAGGCCAAGGCCAGTGGTGAGCCCAAGCCGCTTCACCCGGTCAATGTGCTTGAGCGGGATGATGAAGCATTGGGTCAGCGCCTGGCCGAGCATTATCGGCGCGGCGATTCAATCTTGATGCTTTATCGAAAAAGCAGCGATAAGTTATTGATAGAGCAGCATATTCAGCCTGTACTTAATGTAGATTCGAGCTTGCCCTACGACGCGCGGCGGCTGAAGCAACTGACCTATCACAGCGCCAAAGGCTTGCAGGCTGATGCGGTATTTCTGCTTGGCGATTGCCAGCATCTGACCAGTTCTCCGTACAAGAATCAGGTCTATCGCATGGCGGGATTGGGCAAAAGCGGCGACAGCGAGCCTTATGACACTGCGCAAAAGGACGAAATCCTGCGCCTTGCCTACGTCGGTATCACGCGCGCCGTCAGCCATTGCTATTGGTACGTCGAACCGCAAGACAGCCAGGCGGTAAACATGCCGAGGGCGTCGGATCGAGTCGCCAAGGGCAAACCCTTCTTCGTCGACCATCGACGCGAAAAGACCAGCGCCTGACCAATAAAAAGCCCGCATCGCTGCGGGCTTTTTGTTTTGAATCAGGTGGTTATGCGTAGTTCTTGAGAGATTCCGGAGGAGTGAAGGCTTCCAGCTCATCCTCGATGGCTTCGATCATGCGCTCGACGTCCGCCGCGTTCATCACCGTTGCGCAGGGAATGCCGGCGATGGCGATCATGGTTTCGCCGCTGGCTCGATCGAAAAGACGGGCGATCATGCTGCCCGGCGCATCCATCGTCGCTTCGAAACCCATGGGATGAAAATGCCAGCGCATCAGCTGGCAAGCGTTTGGAAAGGTGACTTTGCTGAACCCTTTATTCATGGTGTTGCCCGCCTGCTTCATCGAGCGCTTCCTTTTGCTCATGTTAGGTGGGAAGAGCCTTCATTGGCTCAACCAGTGCTTGAGCTTTAAAAGTAGCATCCGTGTGTGAAAAAACTGTGAGTTTTTTCAGTCCGTTTAGCGATTGATTCGCATTTTTTGATGTAAGTCACTGGCTCATCGATTATCGCCAAAACGCCACCATGGATTTTTCATTGAAGCGGCAGAGGAAGTTGGGCAAGCTCGGTTCTTTTTCGCCGAGCCGCTTATGCACGCCGATGACGACGGCCCAGAACAGACCCAGGCCACGGCCGCCACGGTCATGCGCTATCACCTGAGCTGGAAACACCGGGATCTGGACAGCGTCATGGCGCTTTATCACGCCGAGATCCAGTACAACCATTTCTTTCAGAACCGGGTGCTCGGTCTGGATGAGTTGCGCGAATATGTGCGCGTGAGCATGCCTCGAGAATCCGACGAACTGCTCGAACATTGCGACCGAATCCGGGTGGATGGCAACACCGCGTTCATTCAGTACGAGGTGACTTTGCGTGGCGGCGATGGCCTGGTGTCGTTTCGCTCCAGTGAAGCGATCACAGTCAAGGACGGCTTGATCTGGCGGGTCAACGAGTACGCCTCGCTTGTGCGTACTCAAGCCGTCGGTAGCTCCGCGCCAAGCCGTCCGGCGGTCAGCAGGCTAGGTCTGTCACCGCGGCAACTGAGTTTCATGGCCGAAGACCTGCAGCAGTATTTCGAAAAGCAGCAGCCCTATCTGGACCCTGAGCTTGACCTGCAACGGGTGGCGAAGGAGTGCGGGTACAGCCGCAATCAGATTTCCTATCTGCTCAATCAGGTGCTCGGGCAAAGCTTTTATCGCTACGTCAATCAGGCGCGCCTGCAGCATTTGCTGCGTGCGCTGGACAGCGCCACGCCGCCGTTGCGTGTCGACGAGCTGGCGTTTGCCGCCGGCTTCAATTCGCTGTCAGCGTTCTACAAATGCTTTCGCGAACACACCGGCCAGTCGCCCAAGGCCTACGCCAAACAAATTTCTCTGCGGGCACGCGCGCAAGACATCCACTGATGACAGCCACTAGGATCGACGCCATCGAAGGTTTTCAGTGGCGGAGTCTGGCATGTCGGCGTGGCGCACGATCAGTTTGTGGATGGATCAGCTCGATGGGCCGCTATTGGCGCGGCCTGCGCTTGAGCGGGACCTGGACGTCGACGTGGCCATCATCGGCGCCGGTTACACCGGACTGTGGACGGCGTACTACCTGAAAAAAAAGGCGCCCGGCCTGGATATCGCCATCGTCGAGGCGCAAACCGCCGGGTTCGGTGCGTCCGGACGCAATGGCGGCTGGCTGATGGGTGACTTGCTGGGTGAGGATCGCTTGCTTGCAGGCTTGTCGCCGCAGCAGCGCAGGGCTTCGTTTGATCTGCTGCACAGCATCCCCGATGAAGTGGAGATCGTCCTCGAACGCGAAGGCATCGACTGCGATTACCGTAAGGGCGGGGTGCTTTATTGTGCCGCGCGCTACCCAGAGCAGGAAGCCGTTCTGCGTGATTACCTGAGCAAGCTGCACGCCCAAGGCCTTACCGATAACGACTACCGCTGGCTCAGTCCCGAGCAGTTGGCCCAGCAGATCCGCGTGGCCAAGCCCTACGGCGGCATCTTCGCTCCCCATGTCGCGACCATTCACCCGGCGAAGCTGGTCCGTGGTCTGGCGCGGACCGTGCAGAACATGGGCGTGAAAATCTACGAAAACAGCCCGGTCACTCACTGGCAACCTGGCAGTCTGCGTACCGCCAAGGCCAGCGTGCGCAGCCGTTGGATCGTCCCGGCGGTGGAAGGTTATTCGGTGACCTTGCCGCCACTTGGCCGTTATCAATTGCCGGTGCAAAGCCTGATTGTCGCCACGGAACCGCTGTCCGCTGCGACCTGGGATGAAATCGGCCTCAATCGCGGCCAGGCCTTCAGTGAATTCAGCCGTCAGGTCACCTATGGCCAGCGCAGTGCCGACAATCGTCTGATCTTCGGCGCCCGTGGCGGTTATCAGTTCGCCGGCAAGCTGCGCCATGACTTCAACCTCACCCGCGATGAGGTCGAACTGCGCCGCTATCTGTTCGGCGAACTGTTCCCGCAGCTGAAAAATGTGCAGATCACCCACGCCTGGGGCGGCAACCTTGGCATGTCGCGGCATTTCAAGCCGCACATGCTTTGCGACCGCGCCAACGGCATCGCGTTGTCTGGCGGTTATGGCGGCGAGGGCGTCGGTGCCAGCAATCTCGGCGGCCGGACGCTGGCCGATCTGATTCTTGAGCGCGACAGCGAGCTGACCCAACAACCGTGGGTCCTGCCCGACGGCGGCATTCATGCGCTGCGTGCCTGGGAACCGGAGCCATGCCGCTGGCTCGGCTACAACGCGATCATCAAAAGTTTCGTGCACGAAGACCAGACCCTGGCCAATCCCGCGACCGCGCCCTGGCGGCGCAAGCTCGCCAGTCGGGTCGCCGGGTTCATGGAAGGTTTCATGCACTGAACGTCGTTTCCCTCAATAAACAGGTCACGCCATGAGCATCACCCAATTCAAGAACACCGCCACGCTGGAGCTCGAAGAATCCAACCCGGTCGCCGTGCCCCTCGGCGAACCCGTCGCAATTGCCTCGACCACCAGTGTCGAGCGCGACGACGGTGTCGAAACCGGCGTCTGGGAATGCACCCCGGGCCGCTGGCGGCGGCAGATCAGCGCGCAGGAGTTCTGCCATTTCATTTCCGGGCGCTGCACCTTCACCCCCGACGGTGGCGGCGAAACCCTGCACATACAAGGCGGCGACGCACTGATGTTGCCAGCCAACACGCTCGGGATCTGGGATATCCAGGAAACCGTGCGCAAGAGCTACGTGCTGATTTTCTGATTGTTTGATCCTTTGATTGCCTGCCAACAAAAAAAGCCCATACAGGAATCGCCCCATGATCCAGAAAACCCTCGCATTGGCGCCGCTGCTGCTGGCCGCTTCCGTCAGTCATGCAGCCGAGACGGTCAAGGTCTACAACTGGTCCGACTACATTGCCCCGGACACTACAAAGAATTTCCAGAAAGACATGGGCATCGGCGTCACTTATGACGTCTACGACAGCAACGAAACCCTCGACGGCAAGTTGATGACCGGCAAATCCGGTTACGACGTGGTTTTTCCGTCGAACCACTTCATGGCGCGGCAGGTTCAGGGTGGGGCGCTGAAGAAACTCGACAAGAGTCAGTTGCCGAACTGGAAGAACCTCAATCCAGCGCTGCTTAAGGCCCTGCAGACCAACGACCCGAACAACGAACACGGTTTCCCTTATCTGTGGGGCAGCACCGGTATCGGCTACAACATTGCCAAGGTCAAAGCGGTGCTGGGCGACAACGCGCCGGTGGATTCCTGGGATCTGATCTTCAAACCCGAATACATGGAAAAACTGCAGAAGTGCGGCGTGGCGATCCTCGACAACGGACCGGAACTGCTCCCGGCGGCGCTCAACTATCTGGGCCTGCCGCACCACAGCAAAAATCCCGAAGACTACAAAAAAGCCGAAGCGCTGTTGATGAAAGTGCGGCCCTACGTCAGCTACTTCCATTCCTCCAAATACACAAGTGACCTGGCCAACGGCGACATCTGCGTAGCGGTGGGCTTTTCCGGCGACATCCTGCAAGCGGAGAACCGCGCCAAGGAAGCCAAGAACGGCGTCGAGATCGGTTATGCGATTCCCAAGGAAGGCGCGGCGATCTGGTTCGACATGGTTGCCATGCCCGTCGACGCACCGGACGAGAAGGCCGGCTATGCTTTCATGAACTACCTGCTGCGCCCCGATGTCATGGCCGGCATCAGCAACTACGTGCATTACGCCAATGGCAACGAACAAGCCGACAAACTGATCGACCCGGCGATCAAGAACGACACCAAGGTTTACCCGAGTGCGGAAATGATGGGCAAGCTGTTCGCGCTGGAAGCGATGCCGCTGAATATCGACCGGATCCGGACACGGGTTTGGAACAAGATTCGCACCGGTAGCTGAGTTTTTTCAGGCCAACATACAAGACCCCTGTGGGAGCGAGCCAGCTCGCGAAGCGGTTTGTCATTCGACACTTATGTTGACTGGCTTGGCGTCTTCGCGAGCAGGCTCGCTCCCACATTCGTTATTCAATGAATCAGGATAGTTGATATCAAAGCACTGGCACCGCTGACTGAAAGTGTGACTTGCCCAACAAATTCAAACTTAGCGATATTTAATATTTAAATAGAAAATCGTCAGACAATTTCCACCCTCATCGCAACTAAAAACAATCTTTCCTCCCCGCGCGCTTTGTTTACGGCAGTTTCCTGATACCACCAAATTGGATCGCAAAAAAAACTCTTTACGACAGATTTCCAATTGTGTCAGGTTCGTTACGCCTTCATTGGGCGAGTGATAGGACGATCTCGCCAAAGATCGTCCTGTCGGACAAAAACTGTTCCATTGCTAAACAAGGAAGTGTGTTTATGTCGAAAGTTAAAACCAATGCTGTTGATTCCGCCGAACAGGCCTTCCAGCTGGCTGCATTCAGCTCGGCGTACAACCAGATCAATAGCTTCAGCCATCAGTACGACCGCGGCGGCAACCTCACGGTCAATGGCAAACCCTCGTACACCGTCGACCAGGCGGCTACGCAACTGCTGCGTGACGGCGCTGCCTACCAGGACAAGGACGGCAGCGGCAAGATCGAACTGACCTATACGTTCCTGACCTCGGCCTCGAACAGCACGATGAACAAGCACGGCATCAGCGGGTTCAGTCAGTTCAGCGCGCAGCAGCAGGCGCAGGCCAAGCTCGCCATGCAGTCCTGGGCCGACGTGGCCAATGTCACCTTCACCGAGAGAGCCTCGGGCGGCGACGGGCACATGACCTTCGGTAACTACAGCGGTGGCCAGGATGGCGCTGCGGCGTTTGCCTATCTGCCGGGAACCGGCGCTGGTTATGACGGCACCTCGTGGTACTTGATCAACAGCGGTTACACGCAGAACAAGAACCCGGAACTGAACAACTACGGTCGTCAGACCCTGACCCACGAAATCGGCCATACCCTTGGCCTTGCGCACCCCGGCGACTACAACGCCGGCAACGGCAACCCGACCTACAACGATGCGACTTATGGCCAAGACACCCGTGGCTACAGCGTCATGAGTTACTGGAGCGAGAGCAACACCAATCAGAACTTCAGCAAGGGCGGCGTCGAAGCCTACTCTTCCGGCCCGCTGATGGACGACATCGCCGCGATCCAGAAGCTCTACGGCGCCAACACCACCACCCGCACCGGCGACACCACCTACGGCTTCAACTCCAATACCGGTCGCGACTTCCTCAGCGCTTCGTCGTCGAGCGACAAAGTGGTGTTCTCGGTCTGGGATGCCGGCGGCAAGGACACCCTGGATTTCTCCGGTTTCACCCAAAACCAGAAGATCAACCTCAACAGCGCTTCTTTCTCCGACGTTGGCGGCATGGTCGGCAACGTGTCGATCGCCAAGGGCGCGGTCATCGAGAACGCGATTGGTGGTTCGGGCAGCGATCTGTTGATCGGCAACAGCGTGGCCAACGAGCTGAAGGGTGGTGCCGGCAACGACATCCTGTACGGCGCTGGTGGTGCTGACAAACTGTGGGGCGGTTCTGGTTCGGACACTTTCGTGTTCGCCGCCAGCTCGGACTCCAAGCCGGGGGCGATCGATCAGATTCTCGATTTCGTTAGTGGTCTGGACAAAATCGACCTGACCGGCATCACCAACGGCGCGGGCCTGCACTTCGTCAACAGCTTCACCGGTTCGGCCGGCGATGCGGTGCTGACCTCGTCGGGCGGCAACAGCCTGTTGTCGGTGGATTTCTCCGGGCATGGCGTGGCTGACTTTATCGTCAGCACCGTGGGCCAGGCTGCGACCAGCGACATCGTCGCGTGATGTGAAAGGAAAGCGGCGCCTCGTGCGTCGCTTTCTTCGCTTGCATCGGCCTGATCGCCGAGCAAGGCTACGAGCGGAAGTGAAGTTTCCTATGACTCGATACGTTTTAACTGACACGACGATGGCATGGCTGATGGCAGTCACGCTGATGATGACCGGAGCGACAAGCATGGCAAGCAGCCTCAGACTCGAAGAACCCTCGGCATTCGCCGGGCGCTGGCAGGCCACTTTGACCGGTCACAGCGACACACCCGAAACGCGGTCGCTGCAAGACAAGCCCTCGAACACTTGCCTGGTCGAGCTTGCGCCGAACCAGACCTTGGGCGAGGGCACTGAATGTCTGGCCGCGTGGTTGGGCGAAGCGCCAATCGGCTGGTTTCCAGAGCCCGATGGCATTTCCATCACCGGCAAGGAAGGTTCGAAAATCGCCTTCTTCAGCCGCCAGCGTGATGGCATTTATACAAAGGCCTTGAGCGCCGAACTGCTTATTACGTTAGAGCGCGCAGCGCAGTAGGCAATGGTTGGCGGGTGAAAGAAAGTTGATATAAGCCAGTGGTCGTGCGTTATAAGCGCGGCATCGGGTCAAGTTGTTATGAAATTGTAAGCGCTACTTGCAAGTCATCTTTGGCAGGCAGGCGGAATATCAATGGAATGCTCGTCCGGTAATGACGAGGCATGAATTCAGGAAGAATCAATGAAGATGGCGAAGTCTCCTGCCACCGCTCCGTTAATCAAGGCATTGGGCGACTATAAAAGCATTCTGATCAGCGTCGGTTGTTTCACCGCGCTGATCAACGTGTTGATGCTGGTGCCGTCGATCTACATGCTGCAAGTTTATGATCGGGTGCTGTCGTCACAGAACGAAACCACCCTGGCAATGCTGTCGCTGATGGTGGTCGGATTCTTCGCCTTTATCGGGCTGCTGGAAGTGATCCGCAGCTTCATCGTCATCCGCATCGGCAGCCAGTTGGAGCGGCGCTTCAATTTGCGTGTCTATCAGGCCGCATTCGAGCGCAACCTGTTCAAGGGCGAAGGCAACGCCGGGCAGTCGCTGGGCGACCTGACCCACATTCGCCAGTTCGTCACCGGCCCGGCACTGTTCGCCTTCTTCGATGCGCCGTGGTTCCCGGTCTATCTGTTTGTCATTTACCTGTTCAACGTCTGGCTCGGCGTGCTGGCCACGGCAGGCGCGTTGCTGCTGACCGCACTGGCCTGCCTCAACGAATACATGACCAAAAAGCCCCTCGGCGAAGCCGCCGGTTTTTCCCAGCAGTCCAGCCAGTTGGCCACCAGCCACTTGCACAACGCCGAAACCATTCAGGCGATGGGCATGCTCGGCTCGCTGCGCAAGCGCTGGTTCGGGGTGCATTCGCGCTTTCTCGGCTTGCAGAACCAGGCCAGCGACACCGGCGCGGTGATCAGTTCACTGAGCAAGACCCTGCGCCTGTGCCTGCAATCCCTGGTGCTGGGCCTTGGCGCGTTGCTGGTGATCAAGGGCGACATGACGGCGGGGATGATGATCGCCGGTTCGATCCTGATGGGCCGCGTGCTGAGCCCGATCGATCAACTGATCGCCGTATGGAAGCAGTGGAGCGGGGCGAAGCTGGCTTACCGGCGTCTGGATGCGCTGTTGCAGGCGTTTCCGCCAAGCGACGAGGCGATGGCACTGCCGGCACCGAAAGGCCAGATCACCTTCGAACAAGTCAGCGCCGGCCCGCCCGGGCAGCGTGCAGCCACTTTGCATATGGTCAATTTCACGCTGGGCGCTGGCGAAGTGCTGGGTGTGCTCGGCGCTTCCGGCTCCGGCAAGTCGACCCTGGCTCGAGTGCTGGTCGGCGTGTGGCCGGTTTTGGGCGGCACCGTGCGCCTCGACGGCGCTGATATTCATCGCTGGAACCGCGATCAGCTTGGTCCTTACATCGGTTACCTGCCGCAAGACATCGAATTGTTCAGCGGCAGCATCGCCGAGAACATTGCGCGATTCAGCGACGCCGATTCGCAAAAAGTCGTAGCTGCCGCGCAACAGGCCGGCGTTCACGAAATGATCCTGCGCTTGCCGCAAGGTTACGACACGCAACTGGGCGAGGACGGCGGCGGCTTGTCCGGTGGCCAGAAGCAACGCGTGGCCCTGGCCCGCGCGCTGTACGGCACGCCGAGTCTGGTGGTGCTCGATGAACCCAATTCCAACCTCGACACCGTCGGCGAAGCGGCATTGGCCAGCGCCATTGCGCAACTCAAGGCGCAAGGCACCACGGTGATTCTGGTGACGCACCGTTCTTCGGTGCTGGCTCAGGCTGACAAATTGCTCGTGCTCAACGATGGCCGTTTGCAGGCGTACGGCCCGAGTCAGGATGTGCTCAAGGCACTTTCCGGTCAGCACGAACAGCAACGCGAAAAAGCCGCACAAGCACCGGGCGGGCTCAGCATGAGCCGGCAGTATCAGCCCTCGACAAGGAATTCGGGTGTATGAGCAGCGCCAGCATGAACACTGAAAACGAAGCGAACATGGAACATGCCTACATCACCGAACGCCCGGAACGCGATGCGAAATTCTTCGCACGCCTGGGCTGGATACTGGCCATCGTCGGCGCCGGCAGTTTCTTCACCTGGGCTGCACTGGCGCCGCTGGATCAGGGCATTCCGGTGCAGGGTACGGTGGTAGTGTCGGGCAAGCGCAAGGCCGTGCAGTCGATGAGCAGCGGCGTGGTCAGCCGGATTCTGGTGCGCGAAGGCGAGATCGTGAAGCAGGGCCAGCCGTTGTTCCGCCTTGATCAGACGCAAGTGGCTGCCGATGTGCAATCGCTGCAGGCGCAGTACCGCATGGCCTGGGCCAGCCTTGCGCGCTGGCAGGCCGAGCGCGACAACCTCAAGCAAGTGACCTTTCCGGTCGAGTTGAGTAACGACCCGGACCCGCGCCTGGCGCTGGTGCTGGAAGGCCAGCGGCAACTGTTCAGCAGCCGCCGCGAAGCGTTCTCCCGGGAACAAGCGGCACTGCGCGCCAATATCGAAGGCGCCACTGCACAATTGGCCGGCATGCGCCGCGCGCGCAGCGACCTCAATGCCCAGGCCAGTTCCTTGCAGCAACAATTGAGCAACTTGCAACCGCTGGCCGACAACGGCTACATCCCGCGCAACCGCTTGATGGACTACCAGCGGCAACTGTCGCAAGTGCAGCAGCAGCTGGCGGAAAACACCGGTGAAAGCGGGCGCGTGGAGCAGGGCATCCTTGAATCGCGCCTGAAGTTGCAGCAACACGGCGAGGAATACCAGAAGGAAGTGCGTACGCAACTGGCCGACGCGCAGTTGAAAAGCGTGACGCTATCCGAACAGCTGACTTCCGCCGGTTTCGACCTGCAACACAGCGAGATTCTCGCCACCGCCGATGGCGTGGCGGTCAACCTCGGTGTGCACACCGAAGGCGCCGTGGTGCGTCAGGGCGAAACCCTGCTGGAAATCGTTCCGCAAGGCACCACCCTGGAAGTGGAAGGGCACTTGCCGGTCAACCTGATCGACAAGGTCGGCACGCATTTGCCGGTGGACATTCTGTTTACCGCGTTCAACCAGAGCAAAACCCCGCGCGTGCCCGGCGAAGTCAGCCTGATCTCCGCCGACCAGATGGTCGATGAGAAAACTGGCGTGCCGTATTACGTGTTGCGCAGCAGCGTCAGCGATCAGGCCATGGAAAAGCTCAATGGCCTGGTGATCAAGCCCGGCATGCCGGCGGAAATGTTCGTGCGCACCGGTGAGCGTTCACTCCTCAACTACCTGTTCAAACCGCTGCTTGATCGCGCCGGTTCTGCGTTGACCGAGGAATAAGGATGTTCGGCTGTATGAAAAAGCTTTGCATGCTGGGGGCCGCAATGACGCTGCTCGCAAGTCACTCGGCAGTCGCGGCCATGGGGCCATTCGAGATTTACGAACAGGCGTTGCGCAACGATCCGGTGTTCCTTGGTGCGATCAAGGAACGCGATGCCGGCCTGGTAAACCGCGTGATTGGCCGCGCCGGGCTGCTGCCTCGGATCGGTTACACCTACAACAAGGGCCGCAACTCGTCCAAGGCGACGTCTCTGGATGATCGCGCGCGCAACCGCACCGATGAGCGCAACTACAACAGTTACGGCTCGGCGCTCACGGTGCAGCAACCGCTGCTCGATTACGAGGCTTATGCGGCATATCGCAAAGGTGTCGCCCAGTCGTTGTTCGCCGACGAAGCGTTTCGCGGCAAGAGTCAGGAACTGTTGGTGCGCGTGCTGGATAACTACACCAAAGCCTTGTTCGCCCAGGACCAGATCGACATCGCCCAGGCGAAGAAGAAGGCCTACGAACAGCAGTTCCAGCAGAACGAACACATGTTCAAGCAGGGCGAGGGCACGCGCACCGATATTCTCGAAGCCGAGTCGCGCTATGAGCTGGCGACTGCCGAGGAGATCGAAGCGCGCAACGAGCAGGATGCCGCTTTGCGCGAGCTGGGCGCGCTGGTGGGCGTGCCGGCGGTGGACATCGGCGATCTGGCGCCGCTTGGTCAGCAATTTCAGACCTTCACCCTGCAACCGGCCAACTTCGACACCTGGCATGAACTGGCGATCAGCAACAACCCGAACCTCGCTTCGCAGCGGCAGGCCGTGGAAGTGGCGCGCTACGAAGTCGAGCGCAACCGCGCCGGGCATCTGCCGAAAGTCAGTGCTTATGCCTCTATGCGCGACAACGAGTCGGAAAGCGGCAACACCTATAACCAGCGCTACGAAACCAACACCATCGGCCTGGAAGTCAGCGTGCCGCTGTACGCCGGCGGCGGGGTATCGGCCTCGACACGGCAGGCCAGCCGCACCATGGAACAGGCCGAATACGAACTGGATGGCAAAACCCGCGAAACCTTGATCGAACTGCGCCGCCAGTTCAGCGCCTGCCTGTCCGGGGTAAGCAAATTGCGCGCTTATCAGAAGGCCCTGAAGTCGGCCGAGGCGCTGGTGGTCTCGACCCGACAAAGCATTCTGGGCGGCGAACGCACCAATCTCGATGCGTTGAATGCCGAGCAGCAACTGTTCACCACCCGCCGCGACCTGGCCCAGGCACGCTACGACTACCTGATGGCCTGGACCAAATTGCATTACTACGCCGGGACGCTGAATGAGCAGGATCTGGCGCGGGTGGACGAAGCATTTGTGGTCGCGCAACAGCCCTCACCCTAACCCTCTCCCAGGGGGAGAGGGGACTGACCGAGTGGCCTGCGATAGCTGCATCGACCTGAACGACCGAGCTGGACGCAGGTTTGACATCAACAAAAATCGGCTCCCTCTCCCACAAGGACAGGGGACTGACCGAGTGGCCTGCGATAGCTGCATCGACCTGAACGACCGAGCCGGACGCAGGTTTTGACATCAACACAAATCGGCTCCCTCTCCTCGGGGAGAGGGCTGGGGTGAGGGGAACAGGCGACACCGCAATTCAGCCCTGAACAAAACAACAAAAACGAGAGTGATGACCATGGACGTACGCATAAAGCCGATTTCGCTCGGCACGCTGTTGCTGGTGACTTCGGCAACGCAGGCCCAATACCTGGAATCAGGCCAGCCCGGCGATCCATCCAGTTGGCGCAGCGCCGAGTTCCTGCGTGACTGGGGTCTGCCACGCATGCAGGCCGATCAGGCCTACGCAGCCGGCATCACCGGCAAAGGCGTGAAAATCGGCGCGCTCGATTCCGGTTTCGATGCCGCCCACCCGGAATTCTCCGCCGACCGTTATCACCCGGTAACCGCCAGCGGCAGCTACGTCGATGGCTCAGCGTTCAACGTCGACGGCACGCTCAACCCCAACAACGATTCCCACGGCACCCACGTGGTCGGCACCATGGGCGCCGCCCGTGACGGCAGCGGCATGCACGGAGTGGCGTACAACGCGCAGATCTACGTCGGCAACACCAACAAGAACGACAGTTTCCTCTTCGGCCCCAGCCCTGATCCGCGTTATTTCAAAGCGGTCTACGACAGCCTCGCCGATGCCGGGGTGCGGGCGATCAATAACAGTTGGGGCAGCCAGCCGCCGGATGTCAGCTATCGCACTCTCGCGGATCTGCACGCCGCCTACGCGCAGCACTGGAACAAGGGCACTTGGCTCGACGCCGCTGCCGACGTTTCCCGGCGCGGTGTGATCAATGTCTTCAGCGCTGGCAACAGCGGCTACCCGAACGCCAGCGTGCGCTCGGCGCTGCCGTATTTTCAGCCGGATCTGGAAGGTCACTGGCTGGCGGTGTCCGGGCTCGATCAGAGCAATCAGCAGAAGTACAACCAGTGCGGCATCGCCAAATACTGGTGCATCACCACGCCGGGGGCGAAGATCGACAGCACCATTCCCGGCGGCGGCTACGCGATCAAATCCGGCACCTCGATGGCGGCACCGCACGCGACCGGCGCCCTGGCGCTGGTGATGGAGCGTTATCCGTACATGAACAACCAGCAGGCGCTCGAAGTGCTGCTGACCACCGCCACCCAGCTCGACGGCTCGGTCACCGACGCACCGAACGAGCGCGTCGGCTGGGGCGTCGCCAACCTCGACCGGGCGATGCGCGGGCCGGGGCAATTGCTCGGTGCGTTCGACGCCAATCTGGGGGCAGGGCAGCGCGATGTCTGGAGCAACGACATCTCCGACAACGCGCTGCTCCAGCGCCAGCGCGAAGACCTCGCCGAGCACAGCGCCTGGCAGCAAACCCTGCAGGACAAAGGCTGGCAGAACGGTGTGCCGGCCGGCGCCAGTCAGCAGGACCAGACCGATTACGCCGTCGGCATGCTGCGTGATGCAGCAGCGGCGAACCGGGTGTACGAGGGCAGCCTGATCAAGTCCGGCGTTGGGCAATTGCTGCTCAGCGGCGCAAACACCTATCGCGGCCCGACCACGGTCAACGGTGGTCTGCTGACGGTCAATGGCTCGCTGACGTCAGCCGTCACCGTCAACAACAGCGGCACCCTTGGCGGCTCCGGACGCATCGGCGCGCTGACCGCCAACAGCGGCGGCCGGGTTGCACCGGGCAATTCCATCGGCACCTTGAACGTCGCTGGTGATGTGACACTCGCCCCGGGCTCGACTTACGCCGTCGAGCTATCGCCCACCAGCAGTGACCGCATCGTCGCCGGCGGCACGGCAACCGTCAGCGGCGCCAGCGTCAGCCTGGCGCTGGAAAACAGCCCGACCTTGCTCAGCAGCGCCGAAGGGCAAAGCCTGCTCGGTCGCCAGTACAACATCCTGCAAGCGGCCGGCGGCGTGCAGGGGCAGTTCGCTGCGGTGGTGCCGAACTACCTGTTCATCGGCGGCGCCCTCGACTACGCCGCAAGCGGCATTCAGCTGAATATCCAACGCAATGCCACAAGCTTCGCCAGCGTCGGGCAAACGCCGAACCAGCGTTCGGTGGCCGCTGCAGTCGAAGGGCTGGGCGCCGGCAATTCAGTTTACGAAAGCGTTCTTCGTGCACCGACTCAGGCCTCGGCGCGACAAGCCTTTCAGCAACTGAGCGGCGAGATTTATCCGGCGCTGGGGACGATGCTGATCAACGACAGCCGCCAGTTGCGTGATGCGGTCGGCGAGCGGCTGCACGATGAATCGGCGACCCGCAGCAACGGCTGGATCAAAGCCCTCGGGGCTTGGGGCAGCACCGATTCCAGTCACGACACGGCCGGCTACAACACTTCGATCGCCGGTCTGCTGGCCGGTGTCGACGGCGCGCTGGACGAGCAGACCCGCATCGGTCTGGTCACCGGTTATAGCGACAGCTCCTTGAGCATGGGCTCGGGCACGCATTCCTCGGCAAAAGTCGACAGCTATCACCTCGGCGCTTACGTCGGGCACGACATCGGCGCCTGGCGCTTGAGCAGCGGTGCGGCGTACAGCTGGCATCGCGGCGATGTGAAGCGCGATCTGCAATACGACGAGGTCAGCGCCAAGCAGAAAGCCAAGCTCGATGCGACCACCACCCAAGTCTTCGCCGAGGCGGCGTATCGCTTGCAGCTGCAAGCGCTGGCGCTGGAACCGTTCGCCAACCTGACCTACCTGCATCTCGACACCGAAGGCTTCACTGAGAAGGGCGATGCCGCTGCGCTGAAAAGCGCTGGCGATCAGCGCGATGCGGTGTTGAGCACCTTGGGCGTACGGGCGAGCAAAACCTTCGACCTTTCCAGCCAGCAAGCGTTGGACGTCAGCGCGCGTCTCGGCTGGCAGCACAGCCTCAGCGATATTGAATCGGAGCAGCATTTGCGCTTTGCCAGCGGCGGCACGCCGTACTCAGTGGAGAGCTCGGCGCTGGTACGTGATGCCGCACTGGTCGGCGTGCAGGCCAGTCTGGCATTGAGCAAGGACGTGCGGGTCAACCTCGATTACAACGGCCAACTGGCCAGCCGCGAAAAGCTGCATGGCGTTGGCCTGAGCCTGAACTGGCAGTTCTGATTGCATGTGTTTGAGCCCCTGTGGCGAGGGGATTTATCCCCGCTCGACTGCGCAGCAGTCGCAAAACCTGTGTTTACGTAGGTTGGAAAAATTCCTGGGGGGTCGCTTCGCAACCCAACGGGGATGAATCCCCTCGCCACAGCTATAGAAACAACCGGATTTTTCGCAACATCACTAAGGAAGGTCGTGGATGGATAACAACAATACCCCCGCGCAATCGGGTGGCCGCTTTGCCCTGAAAACCCTGACAGTCGCCATGCTCTGTGCCAGTGCGATGGCGCAGGCAGCGCCTTACGTGGAAAACGGCCACAACGGCGATCCGTCGAGCTGGCGCAGCAATGAATTCAAGGCCGACTGGGGCCTGGGCGCGATCGGCGCGGATTACGCCTACGCCGCCGGCTACACCGGCAAAGGCGTGAAACTGGGCATCTTCGATCAGCCGGTCTACGCCGCGCATCCGGAGTTCTCTGGCAGTAACAAAGTCGTCACCCTGGTCACCAGCGGTATCCGCGAATACACCGACCCGTATATTCCGGTGAAAGCCGGCGACGCGTTCCGCTATGACGGTTCGCCCTCGGTCGGCTCCGACGGCAAGCTCGGCGCCCATGGCACCCACGTCGGCGGTATCGCGGCGGGCAGTCGCGACGGCGGGGTGATGCACGGCGTCGCGTTCGGTGCGCAAATCATCAGCGCCGACAACGGCGATCCAGGCCCGGAAGACGGCATCGTGCGCGGCAACGATGGTGCGGTGTACAAGGCCGGTTGGGATGCGCTGATCGCCAGCGGGGCGCGGATCATCAACAACAGCTGGGGCATCGGCATCACCGACCGCTTTGACCTCGGCGGCCGCGATCCGGCGTATCCGCACTTCACCGTCAACGACGCGCAGTTGCAGTTCAACGAAATCCGCACGCTGCTCGGCACCAAACCCGGCGGCGCCTACGACGGCGCCATCGCCGCCGCACGCAGCGGCATCGTCACCATTTTTGCCGCCGGCAACGATTACAACCTGAACAATCCCGATGCCATCGCCGGCCTCGGCTATTTCGTCCCGGACATCGCGCCGAACTGGATCACCGTCGCCGCGTTGCAGCAGAACCCGGATACCGCCAGCGCCAATCCGTATGTGATCAGCACGTTCTCCTCGCGTTGCGGCTACACCGCGAGTTACTGCGTGTCGGCGCCAGGCACCAAGATCTACAGCTCGATCATCGAAGGCACCAACGCCGACAACTTGACCACCGGCTACAAGAATTACAACGGCACCTCGATGGCCGCGCCGCACGTGGCCGGTTCCATTGCTGTGCTGATGGAGCGCTTCCCGTATATGTCTGGGGATCAGGTCGCCAGCGTGTTGCGCACCACTGCGACCGACCTCGGCGCACCGGGCATCGACGCCTTGTACGGCTGGGGCATGATCAACCTGCGCAAGGCCATCGACGGTCCGGCGATGTTCGTCACCGAGCAGGACATTCCAGAGGAATTCCGCGTGCAGGGCGCTTACGGTTCCGGCCAGTTTGTCGCCGATCTGCCGGGCATCGGCGCGATCATCGACCAGGGCAAACCGACCGAGCGGGTGTGCAGCGACATCACGTGCGGCCTCGATACCTGGCGCAACGACATCGGCGGCCACGGCGGTCTGACCAAGCAAGGCATCGGCACCCTAGTGCTGACCGGCAACAACACTTACAGCGGCCCGACCCTGGTCAACCAGGGCCGTCTGGCCATCAACGGTTCGCTGCAATCGGCGGTCACCGTCAACAACGGCGGCATCCTCGGCGGCAATGGCCGCATTGGCGCACTGGCTGTGAGCAGCGGCGGCACGGTGGCACCGGGCAATTCCATCGGCACCCTGAATGTGGCAGGTGACGTGACTTTCGCGCCGGGTTCGACCTACGCCGTAGAGCTGTCGCCAACCAGCAGCGACCAGATCGTCGCGGGCGGCAAAGCCGTCATCGACGGCGCCACGGTGAGCCTGTCGCTGGAAAACAGCCCGACCCTGCTCAGCACCGGCGAAGTGCAAAGCCTGCTCGGCACTCGCTACAACATTCTGCAAGCGGCGGGTGGCATTGAAGGGCGCTTCGGGCAGGTCTTGCCGAATTACGCCTTCCTTGGCGGCACTCTGGATTACTCGGCGGGCGGCATTCAGCTGGCGGTCGGGCGCAATGAGGCATCGTTCGCCAGCGTTGGTCTGACGCCAAACCAGCGCGCCGTCGGTGCCGCCGCCGAGCGTTTGGGCGCGGGCAATGCGCTGTTCGAAACCCTGTTGCTGTCGCCCAACGGGGCGTCGGCGCAGCAGGCCTTTCAACAGTTGTCCGGCGAGATTCACCCGGCCATCGGCACGCTGCTGATCAACGACAGCCGTTACCTGCGCGAAGCCGTCGGCGAGCGCCTGCGTGAGCGTGATCTGTTCAATGCCGATGCGCCGACTGATGAGCGCAGCAACGTCTGGGTCAAGGTTCTCGGCTCGTGGGGCGAGAGTGATGGCGGGCACGACAATGCCGATTCCAATAGCTCCATTGGCGGGCTGCTGGCTGGCGTCGACGGTCTGATTGCTGAAGATACCCGTCTCGGTTTCGTCACTGGTTACAGCGACAGCTCGTTGAGCATGGGCAGCGGCACGCATTCGTCGGCCTCGGTCGACAGCTACCACTTGGGTGCGTATCTGGGCCATGAAATCGACGCGTTGCGCCTGACTGTCGGCGGCGCCTACAGCTGGCATCGCATTGATGTGAAGCGTGATCTGCAGTTCGGCGACGTCAGCGGCAAACAGAAAACCAAACGTGACGCGACCACCGCGCAACTGTTCACCGAGGCCGCATACGATCTGGGCCTGCAACCGATGAACCTGGAGCCGTTCGCCAATCTGTCCTACGTGCACCTCAACACCGACAGCTTCACCGAGAAAGGTGACGCGGCCGCGCTCAAGGGTGGTGAAGACAACCGCGACGTGGTGCTGTCGACCCTCGGCGTGCGCGCCAAGCGCAGCTTCGCCTTGTCGGATAAGCATCAGTTGGAACTGGGCGCCAGCCTCGGCTGGCAGCACAACCTGAGCAGCGTCGATGCCGACAGCCATCTGGCCTTTGCCAACGGCAACAGCGCGTTCACCGTGCAGAGCGTGTCGATGGATCGTGACGCCGCTGTGGTGGGCGTGCGCGCCGGGCTAGCGCTCAATCGCGACGTGCGGGTCAACCTCGACTACAACGGTCTGATCGGCTCGAACGAGAAAGATCACGGAGTCGGTCTGACGCTCGACTGGCAGTTCTGAGGCGTAACCGGCAGCGCTTCTCGGGCTGCCGGTTTTTCAAGAAAAGGGAGCGCTGCTCATGGGATTGTTCGCGTACAAAAATCCAAATGTGCAGAAGATCCAAATGTGGGAGCGAGCCTGCTCGCGAAAGCTCTGGTTCAGGCAATTGTGATGTTGAATGTGCTGCCGCCTTCGTGAGCAGGCTCGCTCCCACAGGTACGGCGTACACATGACATTTGAGGGACCATTGAACGACAAATGAAATGCTCCGGAGCCTTGTGCTCTGGCTGTGAGCTATCTCTGACAATTCCAACAACAAGAGAGGCAATGGCAATGGGTGTATACGACTACAAGAACTTCGGCACAGCCGATTCCGCGGCGCTGTTCAGTGATGCCATGGCGATCACGCTGTATTCCTATCACAACCTCGATAACGGTTTCGCCGCGGGCTACCAGCACAACGGCTTCGGCCTCGGCCTACCGGCGACGCTGGTCACTGCGCTGATCGGCGGCACCGATTCGCAAGGGGTGATCCCCGGTATCCCGTGGAATCCCGATTCGGAAAAACTTGCCCTCGAGGCCGTGCAAAAGGCCGGCTGGACGCCGATCAGCGCCGCGCAATTGGGCTACGACGGCAAGACCGATGCACGCGGGACGTTCTTCGGCGAGAAGGCCGGCTACACCAGCGCGCAAGTGGAAATCCTCGGCAAGTACGACGCTCAGGGTCACCTCACCGAACTGGGGATCGCCTTTCGCGGCACCAGCGGTCCGCGCGAAATCCTCATCGGTGATTCGATTGGCGACGTGATCAACGATCTGCTCGCCGCGTTCGGCCCGGCCGATTACGCAAAAAACTACGTCGGCGAAGCCTTCGGCAATCTGCTCAACGATGTCGTCGCATTTGCCCGGGCCAACGGCCTCAGCGGCAAAGACGTGCTGGTCAGCGGCCACAGCCTGGGCGGTCTGGCGGTGAACAGCATGGCTGACTTGAGCGCTGGCAAGTGGGGCGGGTTTTTCGCTGATTCCAACTACATCGCCTACGCCTCGCCGACCCAGAGCAGCGGCGACAAGGTGCTGAATATCGGCTACGAAAACGACCCGGTGTTTCGCACCCTCGACGGTTCGACCTTCAGCAGTGCCTCGGTGGGTGTGCACGACGCGCCGCATGCCTCGACCACCGACAACATCGTCAGCTTCAACGATCACTACGCCTCGAACGCCTGGAACGTGCTGCCGTATTCGATCCTGAATATCCCGACGTGGATTTCGCACCTGCCCACTGGCTACGGCGACGGCATGACCCGCGTGCTGGAATCGAAGTTCTACGACCTGACCAGCCGCGACTCGACAATCATCGTCGCCAACCTGTCCGACCCGGCGCGGGCCAGCACGTGGGTGCAGGACCTCAACCGCAACGCCGAAACCCACAAGGGCAACACCTTCATCATCGGCAGTGACGGCAACGACCTGATCCAGGGCGGCAGCGGCAATGACTATCTGGAAGGCCGTGCCGGCAATGACAGCTTCCGTGACAGCGGCGGCTACAACGTCATTCTGGGCGGGCAGGGCAGCAACACCCTCGACTTGCAGCAGACGGTGAAGAACTTCGATTTCGCCAACGACGGCGCTGGCCACCTGTACATCCGCGATGCCAACGGCGGGATCAGCATCACCCGTGACATTGGCAGCATCGTCAGCAAAGAGCCGGGGTTTCTCTGGGGCGTGTTCAAGGACGACGTGTTGCACAACGTCACGGACATGGGGTTGAAAGTCGGCAGTAACCTCACTGCTTATGAATCGAGCGTTAGAGGAACGGCCGGCGCTGACACACTGAAGGCGCATGCCGGCGGTGACTGGCTGTTTGGCCTGGAGGGCAACGATCATTTGCTCGGCAGCGCGGGCAATGATGTGTTTGTCGGTGGCGCTGGCAATGACCTGATGGAATCGGGCGGCGGGGCGGATACGTTTCTGTTCAATGGCGCGTTTGGCCAGGATCGTGTGGTTGGCTATACGGCCGATGACAAACTGGTGTTTCTTGGCGTGCAGGGGGTGTTGCCGGGGGATGATTTGCGCGCCCATGCCTCGGCGGTCGGGCAGGATACCTTGCTGACGTTCGGTGCGGATTCGGTGACGTTGGTGGGCGTGGCGCTGGGAAGTTTGAGCGCCGACGGGGTTGTTATCGCCTGACGTTGATGCGGGGCCTGTGCCGGCCCCTTCGCGAGCGGGCTCGCTCCCACAGGGGATTTGTGGACAACGCAGATCCAGTGTGGGAGCGAGCCTGCTCGCGAAAAACGATCATTCAAGCAAAGTCAGTCTTCCTTGCGCACGGTCGCTACTTCATCGGCGCGAACCTTGACCTTGGCGCCGGAAATATCCTCGAACTCATAGAAACCGTCCTCGGTCTCGGTCTTCGGCATGTCCTCGGTCAGGTACTGGGTGCCGTTCTGCAACGTCACCACGGTCTGGGTCGAACAGCCGCCCAGCGCCAACAGGGCTGCGATCGCTACAGGAATGCCCAGCATCTTGATTTTCATACCCACCTCTGACTCCTTGCTTGAATGTGATTGCGGGCATTGTCGGCCCTGTAACGCGGTTGGTGCCAGCAGCGGCGGAAAAGTTCGATGGCGGCGCGAAAAAATGCCATTGATCTTTTTCCGTTTGCGCCGGGCAGGGCTGAGCTGTTATCTGTACGCATAACCAGTGTTCGCTTGCCGTGGCTTTGAATTCCCGTGACCTCCAACCCTCTCGACGATCCGTTCTATTACCTCAACAACTTCCGGCAAGTGCTTGATTGGCTTGGGCTTCGCTATGCCGATGTGATGAGCGCAAGCGAACACGGCTTCATCCGCGACTTCAATACGCTGCCGCAAGCCTCGCAGGGATTGCTGGTACGCATGGTCATGCGCAAGGGCATTCACTTTCGCGCGAGCAAACTCAATTATCTGGAAATCGGCGACATTGCCGAGGCGGCGCAGCCGTTGCTCGACCACGGCTGGCTCGACGAACACGCTGAGCTGACGGTGGCAGAGTTGTTCGATGTCTTGCTCAAGGCCGAGCTCTTGCAAGCGTTCGGCGCCTTTATCGAACAGCCGAAAGGGCGCAAGGACGAGTGGCTGCCGGTGCTGACCGAACAGTTCAGCGAGGCGCAGACCCTGCGCGGCTGGGCCCCGCAACTGGCTGATCGGCTGTTCAGCCTGACCCTGATGGACCTGTGCGATCGCCTGCGCCTGATGTTCTTCGGCAATCTGTATCAGGACTGGTCGGAGTTCGTGCTGGCCGACCTGGGCATCTTCACTTATGAAAAAGTCGAGTTCTGCGCCGACTCCCGAGGCCTGCGCAGCCGCGAAGACGTCGACGCCTGCCTGTTCCTGCATCAATGCCAGTTGCGCTTCGAAGCCGGTGAAGCGCTGGACGAGATCGTCGAACAGATCAACGCCGTGCAATTCGACAACCCATGGCTGCGCCGCCGGCAAGCCAAGGCGTTGTTCCAGATCGGCCAGTACGCCGAGCGCATCGGCGACTTTGCCCTGGCCCTGAGTGTTTACCGCGACTGCGCCTACCCGGGCGCACGACTGCGGATGATCCGTGTGCTCGAACGCTGCGGCGAATATGCATTGGCGCTGGAACTCGGCACGCTGGCCGAACAGGCACCGCAAAGCGCGGCCGAGCAGCAAGGCTTGCAGCGCATCGTCCCGCGCCTGCGGCGCAAACTCGGTGGCCCGCCGCTCAAGCGTTCCAAGGCGAGAGAGGTCGAGCGCCTCGATTTGCACTTGCCGCGCATCGATCCGGCGCGGTCGGTGGAGTTTCATGTGCAAGCGCACTTGCACGCCGATGACGGCCCGGTGCATTACGTCGAGAACAGCCTGATCAATTCACTGTTCGGCCTGTTGTGCTGGCCGGCGATCTTCGCGCCGTTGCCGGGTGCGTTTTTCCACCCGTTCCAGCGCGGTCCGGTCGATCTGCTCAGTGAAGACTTCCTCGAGCGCCGCGCCGAGCTGTTCCAGGCCTGTTTGGGCGAACTCGATGACGGCCGCTACGCCGAGACGATTCGCCAGCGCTTCGTCGACAAGTGGGGCATCCAGTCGCCGTTCGTGTTCTGGGGCGCGCTCAACGAAGACTTGCTGGAGCAGGCGCTGGCCTGTCTGCCCGCCGAACACCTGAAACACTGGTTCAACCGATTGCTGCTCGACATCAAGGCCAACCGTGCCGGCATGCCGGACCTGATCCAGTTCTGGCCGCAGCACAAGACCTACCGCATGATCGAAGTCAAAGGCCCCGGCGACCGCTTGCAGGACAATCAGCTGCGCTGGCTGGAGTTCTGCCACGAGCATCAAATGCCGGTGGCCGTGTGTTACGTGCAATGGGCGGAGCAGAGCGCTTGAGTTACAGTGTTGCCGTGCGTGCACTGTGCGAGTTCACCGCCAAGACCGGCGACCTCGACCTGCGCTTCACCCCGTCACCGACCGCGCTGGAAGGCATCGTCGGCCATCGCACCGTGGCCTCGCGGCGCAGCGAGCAGTACCAGAGCGAAGTGGCGCTGCAAGGCGAATTCGGCGAGCTGAAGGTCAAGGGCAGGGCGGACGGTTACGACCCGGCGCAAAACTGCCTGGAAGAAGTCAAAACCTATCGCGGCGACTTGAGCAAGCAACCGGCCAATCACCGCCAGTTGCACTGGGCGCAGGCGAAAATCTACGGCTGGTTGATGTGCCAGAAACTGCAATTGCAGCAGATCAATCTGGCGCTGGTGTATTTCGACGTCGTTAGCGAAAAGGAAACCTGTCTGGTCGAATCCCACAGCGCCGAGTCGCTTCAGGGGTTTTTCGCGCAGCAGTGCGCTTTGTTCCTGCAATGGGCCGAGCAGGAAATGGCCCATCGCGAAGCGCGCAATCTGGCCGCGCAACAACTGGCGTTCCCGCACGCGGATTTTCGTCCCGGCCAACGGCATCTGGCCGAATCAGTGTTCAAAGCCGTGAGCACCGGCCGCTGCCTCATGGCCCAGGCGCCGACCGGCATCGGCAAAACCCTTGGCACGCTGTTCCCGATGCTCAAGGCCTTGGCGCCGCAGCAACTGGACAAGGTGTTCTTTCTCACCGCCAAGACTCCCGGACGCAAGCTGGCGCTGGATGCCAGCCAGGTGTTGTTCAGGCAAGCGCCGGACTTGCCGCTGCGGGTGATGGAAATGGTTGCTCGCGACAAGGCCTGCGAACATCCGGACAAAGCCTGCCACGGTGAATCCTGTCCGTTGGCCCAAGGTTTTTATGATCGCCTGCCGGCTGCCCGCGAATCTGCCAGCCATATCAATCTGCTGGATCAGGCGGCGATGCGTGAAGTTGCCGCGCAGCACAGCGTATGCCCGTACTACCTCAGTCAGGAAATGGCCCGCTGGGCGGATGTGGTGGTTGCCGACTACAACTATTACTTCGACTTCAGCGCGCTGCTGTTCGGTCTGGCCCAGCTCAATCAGTGGAAAGTCGCGGTGCTCGCCGACGAGGCACACAACCTGGTCGAGCGCGGCCGGCAGATGTACAGCGCCAGTCTCGACCAGTTCACCCTCGGCACTGTGCGTAAAACCGCCCCCGCCGCGTTGAAAAATTCCCTGCAACGGGTCAACCGCGAATGGAACGCGCTGCATGCGCCGCAACTGGCGGCCTATCAGGCCTACGACAAGGCGCCGGACAAGCTCCTGCACGCCATCTCGCTGTGTTGCGCGGCCATTGGCGATTACCTCAACGAGCATCCGCAAGGCCTCGACAGCAGCCTGCAGAATTTCTATTTCGATCTGCTGCAATTTGCCCGGGTCGCCGAGCTGTACGACGAGCATTACCTTTTCGATATCAGCAAACGCGACCTCGACCGCAAGCGTCCACTGTCGCAACTGTGCCTGCGCAACGTGGTGCCGGCGGCGTTCATCGGTCCGCGCCTGACAGCGGCGCGCAGCAGTGTGCTGTTCTCGGCCACGCTGAGCCCGCGCAACTACTACGCCGACCTGCTCGGCACGCCCGCCGATACGGTGTGCATCGACGTTGAATCGCCGTTCAGCGCCGAGCAATTGCAGGTGCACATCGTCAGCCAGATCTCCACGCGTTTTAACCATCGCCAGGCCTCGCTGGAGCCGATCGTCGAGCTGATCGCCCGTCAGTTCAGCGAGCGCCCGGGCAATTATCTGGCGTTCTTCAGCAGTTTCGATTACCTGCAACAGGTCGCGACCTTATTGGCCGAGCGCCATCCGTGCATCACTCAGTGGCTGCAATCGCGGGGCATGGCCGAGGGCGCGCGGCAGGCGTTTCTCGACCAGTTCAGCGCCGACAGCCAAGGCGTCGGGTTTGCGGTGTTGGGCGGCGCGTTTGGCGAGGGCATCGATTTGCCCGGCGCGCGGCTGATCGGCGCGTTCATCGCCACGCTGGGGCTGGCGCAGCTCAACCCGGTCAACGAGCAGATGAAGCGGCGCATGGCCGCCATTTTTGGCGCCGGCTACGATTACACCTATCTATACCCGGGCATGCAAAAAGTCGTACAAGCAGCCGGGCGGGTGATCCGCACCCGTGAGGATCGCGGCACGGTCATGCTCATTGATGACCGCTTTGCCGAAAGCCGCATCCAGCAACTGCTGCCACGCTGGTGGGCGATCAAAAGCGAACCGGCGCTGTTCAAATCGACGGATTCACGCATACTTCAGCCCATGACAGTGGCTGGTGAGTGTGATGAGTGAGAACAACAGAACCGCAGCGATCGAAGACAGCCGTTTCCGGCTGCTGATCGACGCGGTTGTCGACTATGCGATCTACATGATCGACCCCGACGGTACCATCACCAGTTGGAACTCCGGCGCAAAACGTTTCAAAGGTTATGAAGAAGCCGAGATCATCGGCGAGCACTTCTCGCGCTTCTATACCCCTGAAGACCGCGCCAACGGCATGCCGCAACGGGCGCTGGACACAGCGATCCGTGAAGGTCGCTTCGAAGGCGAGGGCTGGCGCGTGCGTAAGGACGGCACGCACTTCTGGTCGCACGTGGTGATCGATCCGATCATCGACCCCAACGGCGAACTGCTCGGTTTCGCCAAGATCACCCGTGACCTCACCGACCGCAAAATGGCCGAGGAAACCCTCAAGCAAAGCGAACAGCAGTTCCGCCTGCTGGTGCAGGGCGTCACCGACTACGCGATCTACATGCTCAGCCCCGAAGGCTGCGTCAGCAACTGGAACCAGGGCGCGCAGCGCATCAAGGGCTATTTGCCGGAAGAGATCATCGGCCAGCATTTTTCGATTTTCTACACCCCCGAAGACCGCGAACTCGGCGAGCCGCAGCGTTCGCTGGAGATTGCCACCCGCGAAGGCCGCTTTGAGAACCGCAGCTGGCGGATGCGCAAGGACGGCACGCGCTTTCTTGCCCACGTAGTGGTCGATGCGATTCGCGGCGACACCGGCGCGTTGCTCGGCTTCGCCAAGATCACCCGCGATGTGACCGAGGCCCACGAAGCACAGCAGGCCCTGGAAAAGACCCGCGAGGCGTTGTTCCAGGCGCAGAAGATGCAGGCGATCGGCCAACTCAGCGGCGGTATCGCCCATGACTTCAACAACCTGCTGACGGTGATTCTCGGCAACCTCGAGATCGTGCAGAAACGCATCGGCGACGCGCCGAAAATCGCTCGACTGCTGGAAAACGCCACCCAAGGCGCCTTGCGCGGTGTTTCGCTGACCCAGCGCATGCTGGCCTTCGCCCGGCGTCAGGAACTGAAGACCGAATCGGTGGATATCCCGCAATTGGTGCAAGGCATCACCGGGCTGCTGCGCAGCTCGCTCGGACCGGGGATTCGTATCGAAACACGCTTTCCCGACGACCTGCAGCCAGTGCTGGCCGATAGCAATCAGCTGGAACTGGCGATCCTCAATCTCGCCACCAATGCCCGCGATGCCATGCCCGACGGCGGCACGGTGATCATTCAGGCGCAAGCCGAAGTGGTGCTGGAACAAACTCATTCGACCCTCGCGGCGGGGCGCTACGTGTGCCTGAGCCTGATCGACAGCGGCGAAGGCATGGACGAAGCCACGCTGGCATGCGCCCGTGATCCGTTCTTCACCACCAAAGGCCTGGGCAAAGGCACCGGGCTGGGCTTGTCGATGGTGCACGGCTTCATCGAGCAGTTGGGCGGGCGCTTTATTCTGAAAAGCGAGAAGGGCCAGGGTACGGCGGCCGAGCTGTGGATTCCGGTGGCGCTTGAGCGTACGGCCAGTCGCCCGGCGTACAGCAACGCAGCGCCGATCGCAGTACCGCGACTCAGCGTGCTGGTGGTCGATGACGATTCGCTGGTGCTGACCAGCACCAGCTTGCTGCTGGAAGACCTCGGCCACCGCGTCATCGGCGCGACCTCCGGCGCCCAGGCGCTGGCGCTGTTCGATCAGGGCGAAGTGATTGATCTGGTGATCACCGACATGGCCATGCCAAAAATGAGCGGCGCGCAACTGGCCCATGCCTTGCGCATGCTCAAGCCGGATCTGCCGATCATTCTCGCCACTGGATATGCCGAACGCCTGGAAGGTTTTGCCGCTCAACTGCCGCGTCTGCCGAAACCGTTCACCCAAGCGAGTCTGGTGCAGATCATCGCTCAATCGATGAAGTGACGCGCTGGTCGATCCGGCTGAACTAGTGCTGACGCGTACCTTTCCAAAAGTCTTGTTCACTTTTGGAGGGCACGTCTCTTGTCTCGCATATTGACCCAGCCAAGCGCTGTTGAAGAAGCCTTGGCCGAACACGACGCCAAGATGTTTGGCTCACCCAAGGAACGCCTGGATTTCTATCGCCGGGAAATCCAGTACGAAACCAGCATCCTCGCCAACCGCACCGACGCCTACCTGGCGGCGCAGTCGTTTCTGGTGATCGCTTTTGCCTCGTGCATGGCTAACCTCAATCCGGAGTGGGGCAAGATGTTCACCCTCGTCGTGCCGCCGTTTCTCGCGCTGCTCGGGGTGCTCAGTTCATTGAATGCCTGGCCGGGGATTCGTGCGGCATACGACATCATCGATCACTGGCACTTCAAACAGAGCCAGTTGCTGCACAGCGAGCCGGTAATGGGCGCGGCGTATGACGAATCACCACTGTTCAGTGAGATGGAATCCAGCCACAAGGGCTATCGCAAGTCGCTGCTGTTCTCGGTGCGCACGCCGTGGATTTTTGCCACGTTCTGGGTGATGTTGGGGGTGTATGCGGTGTTTATTCAGGTGACCAATCCTTGAGGTGGATTGGTCGGGACAGGTGCTGCATGTTGTGGTGTTAATGTGATTTTACCCCCTCACCCCAGCCCTCCCGAAACGTCGGACCGCCCCCAAGGGGGCGAGGGGAAAGGGAGCAGATTTTCACGCTTTTCAAAATTTGTATTCGACTCGATTTTTCAGGTCGATGAATAACGAAAAACACCCCGGTCAGTCCCCTCTCCCTCGGGGAGAGGGCTAGGGTGAGGGGCTTTTGACTTTTATTACGCAGTTTCCAGCTCACGCCGCGCAGTTACAGCATTCTGCACCGCCGCCGGAATCGGCGGGAAATCCTCATTCAGCACACACAGATGATCAATCGCATCTTCAAATTTCGCATCGGCTTTCTTGCGCAGTGCCCGGTATTGCTCAAAGCGTTCGAAGTCGGTCGGCGTCTGTTCCAGCAGCGCGTTGGCCGCTCGGTTCAGTTCGTGGGCTTCTTCGAACAGTTGACGATTGCGTTCCAGAGCCAGTGCTCTGCAAGCCTTGATTTGCGCAGGAGTCGAGCATTCGTTCATGACCGTGACCTTGTTTGTGTCGGGGTTCCGTTTAATAGGCTGTTCACCGCAGGGGAACCTAACCTGCCGGGCCGCGCTGATGATTGGCGCGGTTAAAGTTGTGACCCTTGGGTCGCGCCCGGCGATCCATTTTTTTGCAGAAAAATCTTCGATCATTTCCAGCCAAGCGCAGCGGTCGACGAATCAGCTTTTTCGTTGCTTCAGACGTTCATAGCGCGCCAGCATCGGTTGTGTGCTGATGCCATGCAGCAGAATGCTCAGGGCCACCACCGACAAAGTGATGTCGGTGCAGACCTTGGCCACGTCGGAATCCAGACCGTGGTTCAGGGCGAAGAACAGATAGAACAGGCTGCCGATGCCGCGTATGCCAAACCAGCCGATCAATAAACGCTGCGGCCCGCTGAGCAGATTGCCCCACGGCATCAGTGCCACGCTCAGCGGGCGAATCAGGCAGAACAGCACCGCGCCGATCCACAACGCCCGCCAGTCCCAGTGCGCTATCAGGACGACGCCGAGCAGGGTCACCAGAAACACTTCCATCGCCCGCTCGACCAGACTGCCGAACGCCAGCATGTCGCCCATCATGATCCCCGCTGCAACCTGGCTGTCTTCCAGTTGCTCGGTATCGCCATGCACGGCGTTCTGCGGTTCGACGTTCTGATGACCGACCACCGGCTGCACCAGATGCTCTGCAGGTGCCTGGGTGATGCCCGTGGATTTGACTTCCTCCTGACGCAGCCCAAGGCCAGCAGCGAAGACCGCGAGAAAGCCGTAGCCGCCAATGGCGTCGGCGACCACGTAGGACAGCGCGATCAGCGCGAGGGTCAGGTAATCGTTGGGGCCGAGGGTGCTGTCCTCGTTGTGAATGCGCAGCAACAGGGCGATCCGGCCGATGCCGCGCCCCATCCAGTAACCGGTGAGCAAACCCGCCGGCACCGCCCACAAAAGGCTGCGAACCACCCAGTGCTGCCACTCGCCGGCGCTACCGTCACCGTGCAGCAACAGCAAACCAAGAATCACGAAAGGGAAAGCCACGCCATCGTTGAGCCCGGCTTCACCGGAGAGGCCGAAACGCACGCTGTCTAAGTCCTGCGCATCATTGACCTGCACCAGCGCGGCGAGCACCGGATCGGTCGGCGCCAGAATCGCGCCGATCAGCAAGGAAGGCCCCCACGGCAATTGCAGGCCCCAGTGCAACAGCAGGCACACGCCGATAATCGTCAGAATCATCACCGGCCCGGCCAGACCAAAAGCGATGCGCCAGGTCTTGTTGCCCAGCGGCAGGCGCAATTTCAAACCGCAGACGAACAAGGAAAAAAGCACCGCGACTTCCGTCAGGTGCTCCATCCACAACGACGATTCCTCCAGCGGCAATTGCAGCAGGTCGAGGCCGCTGGGGCCGATGGCGATGCCCAGCAGCAGGCACACCGCCGAGGTGGTGACCGGCATCCAGCGCAACCATGACGACGTCAGGGCCAGCGTCAGCAGCACGGCGCCGAGCACCGCGACCCATACGCCGAAACTCATGACCGCTCACTGCGGTGAATTCTCAAGGACAGGCGCACCGGCTCAGCTCACGGTCGTGCGCAGGTACTCGGGGATGAGCACGTTGAACCACAGCAGAATCATCGACACCAGCATGGTCACCAGCACCAGCAGGCCAACGCCCCACACGCACGCCGAATACAGCAGGCCTTGCTCCCTGCGCTCATGCATGAAGGTCGGCAGGCCGACGAACAGCAGAAACGTCGAATAGATCGACGCCGCGCCGAGCACCAGAATTGCCAGCCAGCGGCTCGGGTACAGCCCGGCAATCCCGGCGAGGAAAAACGGCGTCACCGTGTAGGCGGCAAAACCGATGCATTGATTGAGCGTTGGCCGCGCATCGAACGATCGTGACATCCAGCGAATGAACCCGCCCATGACCGCGACACCCGCGACGATCGTCACGTACAGCAACACGCTCAGTTGCAAGGCGCTGGCCGTGCTCAGGCGCACGTTTTCACCCACGGCTAGGCTCCAGCCGACCTGGGTGGTGCCGATGAACAGGCACACGGCCGGAATCAGTGCGAGCAGCAGCAGATGCGCGAGATAGTGGCGGGGATGGGTTTCTTCTTCGCGGCGGATATCGGTCCAGGCGAAGTTGGGTTGGGTGAAGAGTCTGACGAGGGGGGCGGACATGACAACCTCCTGTTCCTGTTGGCCCGTAGGCGCTTACAGGTATGGAGGGATGCCATGCCGCTCGGGTTCAGTTTTTCTGCTGCACGGTTACAGCATCGGTTTGCCGCCGGTCACGCCGTAGCGCTGGCCGGTGATGTAGCTGGCTTCGTCGGAGGCCAGCAGCACGTAAATCGGTGCGACTTCCACCGGTTGGCCCGGACGGCCGAGCGGGGTGCTGCCGCCGAAGTTCTGCACTTCTTCATCGGGCATGGTAGAGACGATCAGCGGCGTCCAGATCGGGCCGGGTGCGACGCTGTTGACGCGAATTTCCTTCGGCCCGAGCATCTGCGCCAGACCACCGGTGAAGTTGGCGATTGCGCCTTTGGTGGTGGCGTAGGCCAGCAGGGTCGGCTTGGGCATGTCCGAGTTGACCGAGCTGGTGTTGATGATCGACGAGCCGGGGCGCATGTGTTTGATCGCCGCCTGACAGATCCTGAACATCGCAGTGATATTCACATCGAAGGTCATCACCCATTCGTCATCGGGAATTTCTTCGAAGTTTTCGTGGGTCATCTGGAACGCGGCGTTATTGACCAGAATGTCGATGCGGCCAAAGCGCTCGACGGTCTTGTCGACCAGCGCTTGGCACTGCGCTTTCTCGGCGATATCGCCCGGCAGCAGGATGCACTGACGCCCGGCCTGCTCGACCCAGCGTGCGGTTTCCTTGGCGTCTTCGTGTTCATTCAGGTAAGCCACGGCGACGTCGGCACCTTCACGGGCGAAGGCAATCGCCACTGCGCGACCGATGCCGCTGTCGGCACCGGTGATCAGCGCAATCTTGCCGGCCAGACGGCCGGAACCGACGTAACTTTGCTCGCCGCAGTCTGGATACGGCTCCATCTTGCGTTGCGAGCCGGGCACCGGTTGGGCTTGTTTCGGGAAGGGTGGTTTTGGATAGTCAGTCATCGCAGGGTCTCCTGATTTCAAGGCCAGTGTTCCGGGTTGACCCGGTGGCTTTGCCTGGAGTTCGATCGGATTTGCGCTGGATTTAGTTGGCTATGCAAAACCAATGTGGGAGCGAGCCTGCTCGCGAAAGCGGTCTGTCAGACGATAAATATGTCGACTGACACTGCGCTTTCGCGAGCAGGCTCGCTCCCACAGGGGATCACTTACACAGGGGAATCTCGGGGCAGGATCAGAGATTGCGGTTAGCCAAAGCCCGCTCCATCCGCGCAATCCCTTCTTCCAGCAACGCCCTCGGGCAGCCGAAGTTCAACCGCACAAACTGCTGATGCCGGTCACCAAAATCGAGCCCGGCACTGAGCCCGACCTTGCCCTGTTCGAGGAAGAATCGTTGCGGATCCGGCAGGTCCAGCGCGGTGCAATCGAGCCACGCCAGATACGTGCCCTGCGGCACGTTGATGGTCACGCCCGGCAGGCGCGTGCGCACCGCGTCTACCAGCCAGTCGCGGTTGGCCTGCAGGTAGACTTTCAGTTCGGCGAGCCACGGCGCGGCTTCGCTGTAGGCGACGCGGGTGGCTTCCATGCCCAGCGGGTTGACGCTGTCGACCATGCCGCAGCGAGCGTGGTTGACGCGCTCACGCAGGGCGGCGTCCTGGATGATCATGAACGAGGTCTTGAGGCCGGCGATGTTGTAGGCCTTGCTCGCCGACATCAGGGTGATCGTGCGTTTGGAAATCTCGGGGCTCAGCGATGCGGTGGGAATGTGCACGCGGCCGTCGAAGCACAGTTCGGCGTGAATCTCGTCGGAGATGATCCACGCGTCCTGCGCTGCGCAGATATCCGCGACTGCCTGCAATTCTTCGCGGGCGAAGACCTTGCCGAGCGGGTTGTGCGGGTTGCTCAACAGCAGGGCGTCGCCGCCTTTCAGCGACTCGCGCAGTGCGTCCAATGGCGTGGCGTAAGTGCCATCGGCCTGGGGATTGAATTCCAGCTCGACCTTGTTCAGGCCCCAATGCCCTGGTGCATGGCGCAGCGGCGGGTAGTTCGGCACTTGCACAACGACATTCTGCTGCGCCTGGACCAAAGCCTTGAGCGCCATGTTGAAGCCCGATTCCACGCCCGGCAGGAAAATCAGCTCCTGCGGTTTGACCTGCCATGAATACTTGTTCCACAGGTCGGCGACGATGGCTTCGCGCAGGTTGTCCTGGGCCACGCTGTAACCGAGCAGCGGGTGCAGCAGGCGCTGTTGCAGGGCTTCGACGATGACCGGCGGCGCGGCAAAATCCATGTCAGCGACCCACATCGGCAACACATCGGCCGGGTAGCGGCTCCACTTGGTGCTGCCAGTGTGGTGGCGGTCGAACAGCTGATCAAAATCGAAAGTCATGCGCGGTCTCGTCAAGGCGGAGTTGGTTCTGCCGGACATTCTATGCGCAACTCGTTCCCTGTAGGAGTGAGCCTGCTCGCAATAGCGATCTGACTGATCGTTCCCACGCTCCGCGTGGGAATGCAGCCCGGGACGCTCTGCGTCCCAGTGGAACGCGGAGCGTCCCTTGAGGCATTCCCACGCAGAGCGTGGGAACGATCAATACCTCGAGATTGCAGATGAAACACCCGACGGTCGGTTTTCACACAATCGGCAAGGTCTTTGTCTACAGTGAAAAAGTCGGCGCCAAGGCGTCGCAACCGTGATTGTCCAGATAAAGCCCGGCACAAGTACCGGGTTCCACCTGATCAGGAGTGCACGATGGATCTCAGCCGTCGTCAGTTCTTCAAGGTCGCCGGTATCGGCCTTGCAGGCTCAAGCCTGGGCGCGTTGGGCATGGCCCCGACGGCGGCCTTCGCCGAGCAGGTGCGTCACTTCAAGCTCGCCCACACCCGTGAAACCCGCAACACCTGCCCGTATTGCTCGGTCGGTTGCGGTTTGATCATGTATAGCCAGGGCGATGCCGGCAAGAACGTGGCGCAAAACATCATTCATATCGAAGGCGACTCCGACCACCCGGTCAATCGCGGCACGCTGTGCCCGAAAGGCGCGGGCCTGCTCGACTTCATTCACAGCCCCGGCCGCTTGCAGTACCCGCAAGTGCGCAAGCCCGGCAGCAATGAATGGACGCGCATCGGCTGGGACGAAGCCCTCGATCGCATCGCCGACCTGATGAAGGCCGACCGCGACGCCAACTTCATCGAGAAAAATGCTAACGGGCAGACGGTAAATCGCTGGCTGACCACCGGTTTCCTCGCGGCATCGGCGGCATCCAACGAAGCCGGCTACATCACCCAGAAGGTGATTCGCAGCCTCGGCCTGCTGGGGTTCGATAACCAGGCGCGTGTCTGACACGGTCCGACGGTGGCAAGTCTTGCCCCGACGTACGGCCGTGGTGCCATGACCAACACCTGGACCGATATCGCCAACGCGAATCTGATCCTGGTAATGGGCGGCAACGCAGCAGAAGCGCATCCGTGCGGCTTCAAATGGGTGACCGAGGCCAAGGCGCACAATGCTGCGAGGCTGATCGTGGTCGACCCGCGTTTTACCCGGACCGCTTCGGTGGCCGACTATTACGCGCCGATCCGCACCGGCACCGACATCGCCTTCATGGGCGGGTTGATCAATTACCTGCTGACCGAGGACAAGATCCAGCACGAGTACGTGCGCAATTACACCGACGTGTCGTTCATCGTCAAAGCCGGTTATGGCTTCGAAGACGGCCTGTTCAGCGGCTATGACGCGGAAAAACGCAGCTACACCGACAAGTCCGGCTGGGGCTACGAGTTCGCCGAGGACGGTTTTGTCCGCGTCGACCCGACCCTGCAAGACCCGCGCTGCGTCTATCAACTGATGAAGCAGCATTACAGCCGCTACAACATCGACCTGGCCAGCCAGATCTGCGGCATGCCGGTCGACGCCATGCAGAAAATCTGGGAAGAAATTGCCACCTGCTCGACACCGGGCAAGACCATGACGATTCTCTATGCCCTCGGCTGGACGCAGCACTCGATCGGCGCGCAGATCATCCGCAGCGCGGCGATGGTGCAACTGCTGTTGGGCAACGTTGGCATGCCCGGCGGTGGCGTCAATGCGCTGCGCGGACACTCGAACATCCAGGGCCTGACCGACCTCGGCCTGCTGTCCAACGCCTTGCCCGGCTACCTCACGCTGCCCAGCGACAGCGAGCAGGACTATGGCCAGTTCATCTTCAAACGCACGCAGGTTCCGCTCAGACCGGGGCAGCTGTCGTACTGGCAGAACTACAGCAAATTCCACGTCAGCCTGATGAAATCCTGGTACGGCGCCAATGCCACCGCCGAGAACAACTGGCTGTTCGATCATTTGCCGAAGCTCGACATCCCCAACTACGACGTGCTGAAAATGTTCGATCTGATGAGCCAGGGCAAGGTCAACGGCTACTTCTGTCAGGGCTTTAATCCGATCGCCGCGTTGCCGGACAAGAACCGCGTGATGGGCGCATTGGCCAAGCTCAAGTGGCTGGTGGTGATGGACCCTCTGGCCACGGAAACCTCGGAGTTCTGGCAGAACGTCGGGCCGTACAACGACGTGAAAACCGCTGAAATCCAGACCGAAGTCATTCGCCTGCCGACCACTTGCTTTGCCGAGGAGGACGGCTCGCTGGTCAACAGCAGCCGCTGGCTGCAATGGCACTGGAAGGGCGCCGATGGTCCGGGCGAAGCGCAGACCGACATTCGCATCATGAGCGAACTGTTCCTGCGCCTGCGCCAGCGTTATCAGAGCGAGGGCGGCAAGTTTCCTGATCCGCTGCTGAAACTGTCGTGGCCGTACAAGATCCCCGACGAGCCTTCGCCGGAAGAACTGGCGCGGGAAATCAACGGCACCGCTGTCAGCGATTTCACCGATGCCAGCGGCGTCACGGTCAAGGCCGGTACGCAACTGGCCGGCTTCGGTTTGCTCAAGGATGACGGCAGCACCGCGTCCGGTTGCTGGATTTTCGCCGGCAGCTGGACCGAAGCCGGCAATCAGATGGCCCGTCGTGATAACGCCGACCCATTTGGCATGCACCAGCATCAAGGCTGGGCGTGGGCATGGCCGGCCAATCGGCGGATTCTCTACAACCGCGCCTCGGCGGATCCGGCGGGCAAACCGTGGGACCCGAAAAAGCGGCTGGTGTGGTGGAGCGGCAAGGCCTGGACCGGCACCGACGTCCCTGACTACAAGGCCGACGTGCCGCCGGAAGCCGGGATGAACCCATTCATCATGAACCCCGAAGGCGTCGCGCGGTTCTTCGCCGTCGACAAGATGAACGAAGGTCCATTCCCTGAGCACTACGAGCCGTTCGAAACGCCGATAGGCATCAACCCGTTGCACCCGCAGAACAAGAATGCCACCAGCAACCCGGCGGCGCGGATCTTCGATTCGGTCTGGGAAACCCTCGGCGAAGCCAAGGACTTCCCGTACGCCGGCACTAGCTACCGGCTTACCGAGCATTTCCACTTCTGGAGCAAGCACTGCAAGTTGAACGCGATCGCTCAGCCCGAGCAATTCGTCGAAATCGGCGAGGTGCTGGCGAACGAGAAGGGCATCGCTGCCGGCGATCGCGTGCGGGTCAGCTGCAAGCGCGGCTTTATCGAAGCGGTGGCGGTGGTGACCAAACGGATCCGGCCGCTGCAGGTCAACGGCCAGGTCGTGCATCAGATCGGCATCCCGCTGCACTGGGGTTTCACCGGCCTGACGCGTCACGGCTACCTGACCAACACCCTGGTGCCGTTCCTCGGTGATGGCAACACTCAGACCCCGGAATCCAAGTCATTCCTGGTCAACGTGGAGAAACTGTAAATGGCCAGCCAAGACATCATTGCCCGCTCGGCCACCACCACTGTGCCGCCGTCGGTTAGGACCCAGCAGGGCGTTGCCAAGCTGATCGACACGACCAAATGCATCGGCTGCAAAGCCTGTCAGGTCGCCTGCTCGGAATGGAACGAGCTGCGCGACGAGGTCGGCCACAACCACGGCACCTACGACAATCCGCAGGATCTGACGGCGGATTCGTGGACGCTGATGCGCTTCACCGAGCACGAAACCGACGCGGGCAACCTCGAATGGCTGATCCGCAAGGACGGCTGCATGCACTGCGCCGAGCCCGGTTGCCTGGCCGCGTGCCCGAGCCCCGGGGCGATCATTCAGCATGCCAACGGCATCGTCGATTTCGATCAGGACCACTGCATCGGTTGCGGCTATTGCATCACCGGTTGCCCGTTCAACATCCCGCGCATTTCGCAGAAGGATCACAAGGCCTACAAATGCACCCTATGTTCCGACCGCGTGGCGGTGGGGCTGGAGCCGGCCTGCGTGAAAACCTGCCCGACCGGCGCGATCGTCTTCGGCACCAAGGAAGATATGAAAGAACACGCCGCCGAACGCATCGTCGACCTGAAAAGCCGTGGCTTTGAAAACGCTGGTTTGTACGACCCGGCAGGCGTCGGCGGCACCCACGTGATGTACGTGCTGCATCACGCCGATACGCCGAAAATCTACGCCGGTTTGCCGGACCATCCCGCAATCAGTCCGCTGGTGGGCTTGTGGAAAGGCATCAGCAAACCCCTCGGCCTGCTGGCGATGGGCGCGGCGGTGCTGGCCGGGTTCTTCCACTACGTGCGCATCGGGCCGAATCGTGTCGAGGAGGATGAACATCCGACGCCACCCGACACCTCGGTGCACGTGGTCGATCCGGCGGTGCACACCTTCGATCCACGCGGGGAGGAGCGGCCATGAGCAACAAGACGATCCTGCGTTACAGCGCCAACCAGCGCACCAATCACTGGCTGGTGGCGATTCTGTTTTTCATGGCCGGGTTGTCCGGGCTGGCGTTGTTTCATCCGTCGCTGTTCTGGCTCAGTAACCTGTTTGGCGGCGGCACTTGGACGCGGATCCTGCACCCGTACATGGGCATTGCCATGTTCGTGCTGTTTCTCGGCTTGGTGTTCAGCTTCTGGCGCACCAACTTCTTCATCGCCAATGACCGCCAATGGCTGCGGCGGATCAATCGGGTGATGGTCAACGACGAGGAAAGCGTGCCGCCGGTGGGCAAATACAACGCCGGGCAGAAGTTGCTGTTCTGGACTTTACTGCTGTGCATGCTCGCGTTGCTGTTCACCGGGCTGGTGATCTGGCGCGCGTGGTTCAGCGCGTATTTCGGCATCACCACGATCCGCTGGGCCATGCTGTTGCATGCGCTGGCCGGGTTCGTGCTGGTGCTGAGCATCATCGTGCACATCTACGCCGGTTTGTGGATCAAGGGTTCGGTCGACGCCATGCTGCATGGCTGGGTCAGCCGGCCGTGGGCGAAGAAACACCATGAACTGTGGTACCGCGAGGTGACCCGCGACGAACAGCCTCGGGACGTGCCCGAGCGACCGCTGACGAAAAAGGGCTGACTTTTGCCAAGCATTCTTGAACCTGGGGAAATCGAGGCGGCGGCCAGTTCGCCGCCGTTTCTGTATCTGCCGCCGCGTGACCTGTTTGCCCTGCGTGCAGAGCGGCTTGAGCGTCTGGCCGAGGGCAATGGGTTGGCGGATTATCTGCGGCTGATGGCCGGGTTGTGCCGGGCGCAGCAGCAGGTCTTCGACGATCCGCCGCTGACCGCGCCGTTTGATGCGCAGCGTTTCGAAGCCTGTCAGCAGCACGGTCTGCCGCCCTTCGCCGCAGACACCTTGGTGCGTGAGGATGCCTGGCAGCCGTGGCTGAATGCCTTGCTGCAGCGCTATGTGCCTGCGGATCAGCCAGCGGTGATCGACGCGCTGGATACTTTGCGCGCCGCAGGTCCCGGTCAGTTGCGCGCGTGGGCGGTGGCGCTGGTCAGCGGTCAGTATTCGCTGGTGCCGGCGGCGCTGGTGCCGTTTCTCGGCGCGGCGCTGCAAACCGCCTGGAGCCACTGGCTGCTCAGCGTGCCGCAACTGCAACTCAAACCCGGCGACAGCCTCAGCCAATGCCCGGCCTGTGGTTCACCGGCCATGGCCGGGGTCATTCGCCATCGCGGCAAGCACAACGGTTTGCGCTATCTGGTGTGTTCGCTGTGTGCCTGCGAATGGCATGTGGTGCGGGTCAAGTGCGTGTATTGCGAGCAGAGCAAGGGCCTCGAGTACCTGAGCCAGGAAGACGATCGGCACAGCGCCGAACAGGCCCCGCTGCGCGCCGAAGTCTGCCCCAGCTGCAACAGCTACCTGAAATTGCTCTATCTTGAGAACGATGCCGAAGCCGAGGCGTTGTCGGCAGATCTCGGCAGTTTGCTGCTGGACATGCGCCTGGCCCAGGACGGCTATCAGCGTCTGGCGCCCAATCTGCTACTGGCGCCGGGAGACGACTGACCAGAGCAAAATTGTGGGAGGGGGGTGTGCTCCCACAGGTTTATGTGCCGAATCACAAAGCCCGGTCAGCCCCGGGTTTCTTTGTGGGAGCGAGCTTGCTCGCGAAGGCGTCAGGTCAGCCACATCCACATTGACTGACTTACCGCTTTCGCGAGCAGGCTCGCTCCCACAGGTTTTTGTGGTGACCAACAATGTTCATTCCACCCCGAATCCCTGTGGGAGCTGGCTTGTGTGCCGAATCACGAAGCCCGGTCAGCCCCGGATTTCTCTGTGGGAGCGAGCCTGCTCGCGAAGGCGTCAGGTCAGCCATATCCACATTGACTGACACACCGCATTCGCGAGCAGGCTCGCTCCCACAGGTTTTTGTGGTGACCAACAATGTTCATTCCACCCCGAATCCTTGTGGGAGCTGGCTTGCCAGCGATTGGTCAGCACATCCACCGCCCTCTTTGACTGACCCACTGCAATCGCTGGTCAAGCCTGCTCCCACAGATTTGTGTGCCGAATCACAAAGCCCGGTCAGCCCCGGATTTCTCTGTGGGAGCGAGCCTGCTCGCGAAGGCGTCAGGTCAGCCACATCCACATTGACTGACTTACCGCTTTCGCGAGCAAGCTAGCTCCGGCAGTGCGTCTACACTTCTGAAACCCTTTCGGGAGCAAGCTTGCTCCCAAAAGGGATTGTTTCAGTGAAATCAGGAGTGGCTGATGTCTTCCAGCGTTGCCCTGCGGTTGCCGTCCATTGATGGCTTGTTGCGTCACCCGGCGTGCGCGCCGTTGGCCGAGCGTTACGGCCGGGATTCTTTGCTGACGGGCCTGCGTCAGTTGCTCGATGAGCTGCGGCCCGGCGTGTTGAGCGGGCAATTGGCGGCGGTGGAAATCGGCGCCGAAGTACTCGCCGGCCGCGTCGGCGAACGCTTGGCGCAACAACAACGCAGCCAGGTGCGCCGGGTATTCAATCTGACCGGCACGGTGCTGCACACCAATCTCGGCCGCGCCTTGCTGCCGGAGGAAGCCATCGAAGCGGTGCAAATGGCCGCGCGCTATCCGCTCAATCTCGAGTTCGATCTGTCCAGCGGCAAGCGCGGTGATCGGGACGATCTGATCGAAGGCCTGATCCGCGAACTGACCGGCGCCGAAGCCGTCACCGTGGTCAACAACAATGCCGCTGCCGTGCTGCTGACCCTCAACAGCCTCGGCGCGCGCAAGGAAGGCATCATCTCGCGCGGTGAGCTGATCGAAATCGGCGGCGCCTTCCGCATCCCCGACATCATGGCCCGCGCCGGCGTGCGCCTGCATGAAGTCGGCACCACCAACCGCACCCATGCCCGGGATTACCAAGCGGCAATCGGCCCGCGCAGCGGGTTGATCATGCGCGTGCATGCCAGCAACTACAGCATCGAAGGCTTCACCGCGCGGGTGGCGACTGCGGAACTGGCCGAGTTGGCTCACGCTCATGGCTTGCCGTTGCTGGAAGATCTGGGCAGCGGCAGTCTGCTCGACCTGACGCGCTGGGGCCTGCCGGCGGAACCGACGGTGCGGCAGGCCTTGCTCGATGGCGCCGACATCGTCACCTTCAGCGGCGACAAATTGCTCGGTGGGCCGCAGGCCGGATTGATTGTCGGGCGCAGAGAACTGATCGCGAAGATCAAGAAAAATCCATTGAAGCGTGCGCTGCGGGTCGACAAGTTGACCCTGGCCGCGCTGGAGGCGGTGCTCGGTTTGTACCGCGACCCTGATCGTCTCGCCGAGCGTCTGCCGAGCCTCCGCCTGCTCACTCGGCCGCAAGCCGAGATCCATGCGCAGGCTGTGCGTTTGAAACCGTTGCTCGCCGATGTGTTGGGCGAGGTCTGGCAGGTCAGTGCAGTCGAGGCGTTGGGCATGATCGGCAGCGGCAGCCAACCGGTGGCGCGTCTGCCGAGCGCGGCGCTGTGTTGTCGCCCGCAAGTGTCCAAGCGCTGGCGCGGGCGCTATCTGCTCAATCTTGAAGTGGCATTGCGCGGTTTGCCGATCCCGGTGCTCGGGAGAATCGGCGACGATGCGCTGTGGCTGGATCTACGCCAGCTTGACGATGAGCCAGCGTGGCTGGCGCAACTGCCCCAATTGCAGGTCGACCAGTGATCGTCGGCACAGCGGGGCACATCGACCACGGCAAGACTTCGCTGTTGCAAGCGCTGACCGGACAAACCGGCGACCGCCGCCCGCAGGAGCGCGAACGCGGCATGACCATCGACCTCGGTTATCTCTACGCCGAGCTAGAAGCGGGCGCCGGGCTGACCGGCTTCATCGATGTGCCCGGTCACGAAAAATTCACCCACAACATGCTCGCTGGTGCGCAGGGCATCGATCTGGTGTTGCTGGTGGTCGCGGCCGACGACGGCGTGATGCCGCAGACGCGAGAGCATCTGGCGATCGTCGAACTGCTCGGCATTCCCCGCGCGCTGGTGGTGATCACTAAATGCGACCGGGCGGGAGCGGGCAGGGTGGAAGAGGTGCAGCGTCAGGTGCTCGACCTGCTCGCGCCCGGGCCATTTGCTGATGCGCCGATTTTTACCGTGTCGAGCGTGAACGGGCAGGGCGTCGATGAGTTGCGCGCGGCGTTATTGCAGGCGCAAAACGAGGTGCAGGCGCGCAGTTGCGAGGGCGGCTTTCGCCTGGCGATTGATCGGGCGTTCAGCTTCGCGGGTGCGGGGATTGTGGTCACGGGCACGGCGTTGTCGGGCACGGTTGCGGTGGGCGACAAACTTGTTTTGGGGCCTGCGGGCAAATCGGTGCGCATCCGGGGCCTGCACGCGCAAAACCAGGCCGCTGAGCAGGCCTTCGCCGGTCAGCGTGTGGCGCTGAACCTCAGCGGCGAACGTCTGGAACTGACGCAGATCCACCGTGGCCAATGGCTGCTGGCGGACTGGCTGCATGTCCCGACCCAGCGCATCGACATCGACTTTCAGCTGTTGCCCGGCGAGCGCACCTTTGAACACTTCCACCCGGTGCATCTGCATCTTGGCACCCAGGATGTCATCGCCCGCGTCGCCTTGCTGCAAGGCCCGCGCCTGAGCCCCGGCGGGCGCATGTTCGCGCAACTGCTGATCAACGCACCAGTGCACGCGGTAAAGGGCGATCGGCTGATCCTGCGCGACGCCAGCGCCCAGCGCACATTGGGCGGCGGCGTTGTGCTCGACCCGTTCGCCCCGGCGCGCCAACGTCGCAGCCCGGAACGCCTCGCGCAACTGCAAACCCTTGCCCTTAGCGTCAGCCTCGAACAGGCCCTGCCGGCACTGCTCAACCACAGCCCCGGCGGCCTCGACCCGCAACGCCTGGAACGCCAGTTCAACCGCCCGCGCGCGCAGTGGACGCTGGCGGAAAACATCCGCCTGATCGACACCCGTCAAGGCCCGCTGCTGTTCAACGTGCAGCGCTGGGGCCAGTTGAAGTTCACTTTGCTCGAACAACTGGCGCGATTCCACGAACAGGAACCCGATCAGATGGGCCCGGACCGCGATCGCCTGCGCCGCTTCAGCGCGCTGGCACTGGAACGCTCGACGTTCATCAGCCTGCTCGACGAACTGCTCAGCGCCGGCTCGATCCTCGCCAGCGGCCCCTGGCTGCACCTGCCCGACCATCAGGTGCGCCTGAATGCCGACGACGAAATCCTCTGGCAGCAATTACAGCCGTTGTTCGAACAGGCCGGTTTCGACCCGCCGTGGGTGCGCGACGCCGCGAAAATGCTCGGCGAAGACGACGCCAGTGTCCGCCTGCTGCTGCGCAAACTCGCACGCCTGGGCCTGATGCACCAAGTGGTGCGCGACCTGTTCATCAGCGACATCGTCCTGCGACAAATGGCGGCGCTGCTGCTGAAACTCGCCGAAGAAAATTCAGCGATTGAGGTGACAACTTTCCGTGATGCGCTAGGCTTGGGACGCAAACGCTGCATTCAGTATCTGGAATATTTCGACCGACTCGGCCTGACCCGCCGCCTCGGCGAATCCCGCCAGATCCGCCCCGACAACGCGCTGGCCAACGCCTGCGCACCCTGAGTTCAGGAAGACAATCGCGCCCGGTGGCGCGGCCGGGCTTCAAACCCGGTTGGGGACGGCATCCGTTCCCGGGCAGGTTCGACTCCGGCTGTCTTCCGCCAGTTTCCCCAAAGCAAAAGATCGCAGCCTTTGGCAGCTCTTACATCGATTTTTAGGAACTGCCGAAGGCTGCGATCTTTTGGTTCTGAATGCCGGAGAAAGTGTTCTAGCCCCATAGCTCGCTGTCTTTTAAACATCATCGTTAAAATAAAAAAATACATCGGATCCGACGGCCCCTTCGGAGCAGTTAACAGCGAATAACTCAGTCTTCCTGCATCACTTTGGGATATTTCGATTATTCACTGCCCGATTCACCGATTGAGATGATAAATTCGTTCCCTTTGTGCGTCCCCTTTGTGCCGGAAACGACCGCAGATACCAAAGCGCAAACCTGCGGCCAACGCCTGCGAATCCTTTGCCTAACGCACGCATAGCGTGCGGTTCGGGAAGGGACCCAGAGCGTCTTGGTGACGTTGTGCGCTGCAAACGCTAGCGATCAAACCAGATCGATCAGCCAAACCGCGTTGTTATCGAACTTGCAAACATAAGCCTGCGTACCATTCTTACTGAGGGCCATATCGGCAGGCAAGTGGCCTACATCGATGTTCCTGCGGACTTGATGCGTTGCCGTATCAATTACCGCGATCACGTCAGCACTGCAGGGGACATACAGAAGGCTGCCGTCGTGATTGAAAACGAGGTTTTGTGGATTGCGTGGGACTTCGATTTTCGCCAACACTTGTTTTAAATCCTGGTCAAACACCCACACCTTAGTGCTTTGATCCTGGCTGACATAAACGCGGGTACCGTCCGGGCTAACAGCGACGTAAAACCCTCTATAACCAAACACGACTCCAATCGAGACTTGATTTGTTTCAGTGTCAATCAACCGAACCGCCAGCCTGCCGGGACAAGTGAAATACGCGCGGGTACCGTCCGGACTGAAAGCAATATGATACGGTTGGCCTTCGACCGAGAAGGTGGTCAGGACTTCATTCGTCGACGTATCAATGACAGAGATGCTTTTACCACTGGCATTACAAACATATGCACGGCTACCATCCGGACTGACAGCGATCCCTGTCGGGACAAGTCCGACTTGAACACTCTTCAGAACGTTATTGCTCGCCGTATCAATCACCAAGACCGTGTCTCCAGCACTGCCCATGTAAGCGCGCTTACCATCCGGCCTGAACGCGATATGCCTGGCTATGAACGGGATTTTGGCTTCGACGTTATTAGTTGCGGTATCAATCACCCATACTGATTCGTATTGAAAATGGGCGACATAAGCCCGGGTACCGTCCGGACTGATGGTTATGTACCTCGGTTCGTGACCGACCTCAATTTCGGCGATTGGCGTGGGTCCAGTGGAAGTCGTTACAGTAAAGGTCCTCGCCGCAGAGGTTTGTCCCGAACCGTACAGCGCTTTTGCAGTGAAACTGTGCGCGGCAACTGTCAGTGCGGCAACAAGCAATGTCCAGATGCCTGTTACCGGGTCGGCGGTCGGCTGACCTTTTGAGGTAGTGCCGTCCAGCACATCGACTTTGTATCCTTTGGCTGCTACACCGCTCAGCGTCACAGCGGTTTCGACCGTAGTGCCGCCGTTTGGAATATCCGCACCACTTGGTGAGCCTTTTACCGAGTCCAGGGTCGGCACTATGTCTTCAAAGGCCTTGACCTTGTAAGTACGTAAAGCAAACGTCACGGCCTCGCTCTCGACTTGACTGCCGCCAAAGGCTGCCTTGAATTCCAGTTCCAGGTCACTGCCATCTTCCAGGCTTTGCAAGTCCGCCAATGGAAAGCCGTTGTGCTTGTAAAAACCCTGATTAATCCATGTCGCATTGGTCTGCGAACCCGGTGGTTGCCAGAAGGTTTTCGAGTACACACCCCCGCTTTTTAAAGTCCCTTTCGCTTTGAGCCAGACATATTGTTTCAGCGCGATAAGGGGATAGCTGTTCACGCGAAGGGTGGCGTTCGAGGTCAATTGGCTGACGTCCAGCTCGCTCCCTTCGCCTGCTTCGGATGCCTGCGTGATCAGCGGCTTGGGCAAATGGCTC